>JBKJMZ010000045.1:0-32048 GCA_046596255.1 Ferruginibacter sp.
CCAGGTCAGGATAAGCATGTAGGCAATTCTTTCAAGTTTTTGGGCCACATCCATGCTAAACGGATTTGTGATTTTGATGGTAGACAAGACTTTAATTACAAGGAATGCAGTGTACGCTTCTATAATCAGAATCGTTGCTTTCAAAGAAATGATACCAGTGTAGTGCCAGAAATCGTACTGACTAAGGCTGTAAAAATCAAGTCCATTATACATCTTTGGTACAGTTTGCGGATTAATTATACATACCCCATAGGTTACAACAACGGCACCTGCTTCAATCATCAATCCAATAAAAATAATCCAGGTTAATACATTCATTACAGTAAGGATGGTTTCAGTTTTTGTTTTTGTACTCATTTTGTATGTGTTTAGAATGAAAAACAAAAATAGATAAATATTTATTGATAAACAATAAATATTTATATTTATTTAGTAAATAATTATCCACATTTGAAAATGGGATCACCCATTTTTAATTTTAAAAATTGCTTTAATAACTGCGTTATCAAAGGCTTAACTTTGCCGCCATTCCGATTGAATTTTATCAGTTATTCAACCGGAATTTACCAAAGGCTTACACACAAGGCTAAACTTGAATTTCAGCCGGCGCACTTTGGCTTAAAATAAAATTCAGGTTGGTAAATTTATTATGAAGACAAAGTCAATTAGAAGGGATAAGGTAAACATCATCACGTTGGGCTGCAGTAAGAATATGGTGGATAGTGAAGTGCTGAGCGGCCAGCTTATCGCTAATGATATTGAAGTAGTGCATGAAAATGCAAGGAAGGATCATAATATAGTGGTGGTAAATACCTGTGGATTCATTGAAAAGGCCAAAGAAGAAAGCATTAATACCATTCTGCAGCAGGTTGAGCTCAAGCGCCGGGGAAAACTGGATAAAGTTTATGTTACCGGCTGCCTAAGTGAAAGATATAAGAAAAACCTGGAAGCTGAGATACCGGAAGTGGATGCTTATTTTGGTACGATGGAACTGGCCAATATTTTAAAAATCTTTGATGCTGATTATAAGAACGACCTGATGGGCGAACGCCTGTTGTACACACCGCAGCATTATGCATATATGAAGATCAGCGAGGGTTGCAACCGTACCTGTTCCTTTTGCGCAATTCCTTTAATGCGGGGGCAGCATGTAAGCCGGCCGATAGAATCGCTGGTTGATGAAGCCAAACGTTTGGTTGACCGGGGTGTAAAAGAAGTAATGCTGATAGCACAGGAACTTACTTATTACGGGTTGGATATTTACAAAAAAAGGGAGCTTCCAAAATTACTCCACGCACTGGCCGATGTAAAAGGGCTGGAATGGATCCGTTTGCATTATGCATATCCATCAAAGTTCCCCCTTGAAATTATTGATGCTATTAAAGAAAGAGAAAATATCTGTAATTACCTGGATATGCCTTTGCAGCATGCAGCCAATAATATGCTTAGGTTAATGAAGCGCCAGATAACCCGTGAAGAAATGGAAGACCTCGTAGGAGAGATACGTAACCGAATGCCAAATATTTGTTTACGTACAACTTTGATAGCCGGTTTCCCCGGCGAGACGAGGGATGATGTTGAAGAATTGAAAACCTTTTTACAAAAAATGCGTTTCGACAGGGTAGGTATATTTACCTATAGCCACGAAGAAGGTACCAGTGCACATGAGCTGGTTGATGATATTCCTGCTGAAGAAAAGGAATTTCGTGCGCAGGAGATAATGGAAGTACAGCAGGAGATCAGCCTGGAGAAGAACCAGGAAAAGGTTGGCAAAACCTTTAAAGTACTGATCGATAAAAAAGAAGCCGGGCGTTACCTTGGCCGTACCGAGTTCGACAGCGTGGAAGTGGATAATGAAGTGATCATTCAATCCCCGGCTGCTGGACAGGCAGGTAAAAAGAAATTGATCATCGGCAATTTTGTGAACGTGAAGATCACCAAAGCCTACGATTATGATATTGAAGGCGAGGTGAGCCCCCTCTAATGAACTTCGTTCGTTCTCTTACAGAGAACCCGGATGGGGAGACTTGTAAGGTTAAAAATTATTTGATCATTAAGCTGATTAGCTAAAATTGTTTATTATTGAACAATGATTAATAAAGCAATGCAGGTTTCTTATGAGGCAACAGGAAATTTCCCCAAAATAATTTTGGACTATGTACATGCTGATAAAAAATTGCATGCTTTTTATACCCACCCCGTTTCTATTGATGGAATAAAAGCTGCCATAGCTGAGCGGCGATCATATCCAACAGACAGGAAATTATTGGTTGAGGTTTTTAATAAGCACTATGCGGATCAAACCCCAAATACAGCACAGCAAAATAATATTCAACGGCTATCCAACGCAAATTGCTTTACAATAACAACTGCCCATCAGCCCAATATTTTTACAGGTCATCTTTATTTTATTTATAAGATTCTGCATGCCATAAAACTTGCTGAAACCTTGAAGGCCCAAATGCCGGAAAATGATTTCGTACCTGTTTTCTATATGGGTAGCGAGGATGCCGACCTGGAAGAACTGGGTCATATCTATATCAATGAAATAAAACATGAATGGAAGACAAACCAAACCGGTGCTGTAGGCCGTATGAAAGTGGATAAGGCATTGGTAAAAATGCTGGAGACAGTTGAAGGTGAAATAACTGTTCATCCTTTCGGTAAGGAGATCGTAGAACTGATGAGAGATTGCTATATAGAAGGGAACACAATTGAACAGGCAACTTTTAAACTGGTGAATAAATTATTTGGAGAATACGGGCTCATTATTTTTTTACCGGATAATGCAGATTATAAAAATGTATTTATACCAGTTGTTGAAAAAGAATTAAAAGAACAGTTTTCTTACAACATTGTTGAGGATACAGTAGCTAAGTTTCCAAAAGAATATAAGGTGCAGGCGGGGGGAAGGGAGCTGAATATGTTTTACCTGCAGGATGATACAAGAGAAAGGATCGAAAAAAGAAATGAACAATATTCAATTGTCAATGCTCAAATATCGTTCAGCGAAGCGGAGATGATGGAAGAATTAAAAATTAAACCTGAAAAATTTAGTCCCAACGTAATTCTTCGCCCCGTCTTCCAGGAAATGTTATTGCCCGATATTGCTTTTATTGGCGGCGGGGGAGAGATTGCTTACTGGCTGGAACTGAAAAATGTTTTTGCAGCCGTTAATGTACCTTTTCCCGTCCTGGTGCTGCGTAATTCATTTTTATGGGTTGAAGCAAATAGTTCAACTAAAATAAAGAAACTGGGATTTAACATAACCGATCTTTTTAAAGCCGAAAGGGAACTGTTGAATACATTGGTAAAAAGAGACAGTGAGGTACAACTGAGCCTGGAAAAGGAAAAAGATCTGATCCGGGAATTTTACAGCGGGTTAGGCAAAACTGCCGGCGCAGTAGACAGCACCCTGCAACCTCATACCGAAGCCCTGGAAAAACTGGCGCTTCGTAAAATAGAAGCACTGGAAAAGAAAATGTTGAGGGCCGAAAAGAAAAAGTTTGAAACACAGCAGCGGCAATTGCAGCAATTAAAAGCACAATTATTTCCGCACAACAGTCTACAGGAGCGAATTGAAAATGTTATGCCTTTATATGCGAAATGGGGTAGAGATCTTTTCAATATCCTTTTAGAGCATTCTTTGGCATTGGAGCAGCAATTCGTGATCATTGAAGAGGGATAGCAAATAGTTCTTTACGCTCAATTTTGTCAAAAATTGCCTACTTTTAATAAAACAGATTTTTTGCTAACGGAATGAAAACCTGATATTTTATGGGAGCTGTAAAAGATATTTTAGCGTCAAAGGGAAAAGAGACATTCACTATACCTCCGGGCACTTCGGTTTACCATGCACTTGAATTAATGGTTGAAAAAAATGTAAGCGCCCTGCTGGTAATGGAGGACGATAAGCTTGCCGGTATCTTTACCGAGCGGGATTACGCCCGTAAAGTAGTGCTCAAGGGCAAATCTTCTAAAGAAACACAGATCGCTGAGATCATGACTAAAGACCTTATCACCGTTTCTCCAAACAGTACCATTGATGAATGCATGGAATTAATGACAGGAAAATACATCAGGCATTTACCCGTTGTTGAAAATGATAAATTAGCCGGGATCATTTCTATTGGGGATGTGGTAAGGCGTATCATCCAGGAACAGAAGTCCATTATCGGGCATATGGAACAATATATCGCAGGTTCCTAAATTTTCAAGTTTATTCTTTACAACAACTTATCAGGTGTAATAGGCAATTGTCTTATCCTTTTACCAGTGGCATTATACACTGCATTAGCAATAGCTGGAGCTACACCAACCAATGCTATCTCGCCAATGCCTTTTGCACCGGTTGGACTGATGATATTATCGGGTTGGTTCACAAACAATACATCAATGGGAGGGGTATCAGCATTTACAGGTACATGGTAATCGGCAAAGTTGCTGTTCACATAGCGGCCATAACGGTTATCAATTAATGTTTCTTCTGTTAAGGCCATGCCTATGCCACCAACAACACCACCAACCATCTGGCTGCGTGCCGGGTTCTCTGCAATTATTTTTCCTGCATCAGCAGTGCTTACGATCTGTTTTAATTTAATGACTCCGGTCACCGGGTGCACATGCAGTTTTACAAAATGCACAGAGAAGGAGTTCATAGCATATTTTTGAGCCTCGGCAGATGCCCTTACAGAATCTTTTACAACTTCTATCAGCGGCTTGTTGGATTGCTTAAGGATATCGGTGTAAGAAACAGGTGCAGCCGCATTATCAGCTAAAGTGATCATACCCTTATCATATTTCAGTGCTTCAGGCTTAAATCCTGCAAAGGCCGGAATATTTGCAATAGCTAATTCTTTTAAAGTTTGCTTCAAAGCTGCACAAACTGCAGTAATGGCTGTGCCGATGGCAGAAGTAGAACCCGATCCGCCCTGTGTAGGTCCGGGGGGCAGGTCAGTGTCTCCCAATTCAAAACTTACTTTATTTTGTTGTAATCCCATCAATTCTGATCCAATTTTTACCATTGCAGTAGAAGTGCCAGGCCCCATATCACTCACTGCACTTTGCAGGGTTAGTGTACCATCGCTTTTTAAAATACCTTTTGCAGATGCCGGTCCCCGCCCTGCGCCAAATACACCACCTGCCATACCATAACCAACAAGCATGCCGTCTTCTTTTAAACTACCGGGAACGGTAGGCCGGTTTTGCCAACTGATTTTTTCCTTGCCTAATGCATAACATTCTTTAAGGAATTTAGTGGTCCACGGAAGCTTATTAACAGGATTTACATTTGCATGATTGATAATTCTTAATTCAATGGGGTCAATATTTAATTTATAGGCCAATTCATCTAATGCACATTCCAGTGCAAAGCAACCGGTGGCCGGGCCGGGCCCACGCATCCATGTTGGCGTATTTAAATCCAGCGGCAATAACCTGTAACTTGTATTTACATTAGGACTATCATATAAAAATTGAGAAACGTTCACGATGCCTTCACCAAAATCTTCATACGTGGAAGTATTGCTGATGGCATGATGGGTAATACCGGTAAGCTTTCCCTGCTTATCTGCACTGATGCCGATCTTTTGCCAGGCATAAGGACGATAGCCAACCGTGGTAAACATTTGCTCACGCGTGAGCACCAATTTTACCGGGCGTTTTAGTTTTTTTGCTGCAATACATGCAGCAGGTACATGTGGCCAGCTTCGCAGGGCACTGCCAAAAGCACCGCCTACATATTCAGTAATCACTCTTACATTTTTTTCTTCAAGACCAAAATTTTGTGCAAGTTCACGTTGTGTGCCTTTTGGCCCCTGCGACTTATCGTACACGGTTAATTTTTCATCGCCATCCCACACTGCAATAGTTGCATGCAGTTCCATCGGGTTGTGCGTTTCAATCGGCACAATATATTCAGCTTCTACATTTACCTCCCCAGTCTTATAAGCATCAGCATCACCACGTTTATAGTCATTAGATTTCTTTAATTTTTTTTCATCAGTTTTTGAGCCTTCAAAATTTGTATCAAATTCTTCTTTTGTATACTCTGCTTTAACAAGTGATGCAGCATGCACAGCTCTTTCTAATGTATCTGCTATCACCAGGGCAATGGGCTGACCATTGCTGTACACCTGATTGGTATTGAACACTTTTAATCCCCGCCACTCGTAGCCTTTTTTGTTTGGGTCTTTGGCAAAAGGATTATAACCCGGAACAGCAGGCAGGTTGCCGTAATAAATAATATCAAGAACACCTGCTGCATTTTTAGCACCGAACAGAAGCATGTTCTTAATTGAACCTTTGGAAATAGTACTGCAAACAAAAACAGCGTAAGCCATATTTGCCAGTTTATGCTCTGCTGAGAATGTTGCTTTGCCGGTTACTTTATCAATGCCATCAACACGGTCGTCGGTAAACCATGTTTCGCTTATTTGAATTTCTTTATCCATTGTTATCGGTATAAATAATAATACTGTTTTTGATTTAAATTGACGCCTGTTGCAAAGCTTCCCTTACCGCCGCCTTGCCCATTTTAATTTTAAAATCGTTGTACCCAAAAGTTACAGCTCCTTCCATAGCCATATTGGCTGCTGCAACAAATGTTTCGTTGCTGAGTGATTTGCCCACCAGGAATTTTTCCACTGCTGTTAACCGCCAGGGCTTATGAGCAACACCACCCATGGCAAGCCTTGCATTTTTTATAGTTTTGCCGGTGGTTTCTAAAGCAACAGCTACCGAAACAAGTGCAAAAGCATAAGATGCCCTATCCCTTATTTTGAGGTAATGATTTTTATTGTATGCATTTGCAGGAACATGTATGCCGGTGATCAATTCGCCTTTTTGCAAATTATTATCAAGCTCAGGGGTATCGCCAGGCAGGCGGTGAAAATCGGTGAATAATATTTTCCTGTCGCCTTTTTTCCCGGTGATATGCACTGTTGCATCCAATGCTGCCAATGCCACACACATATCACTGGGATGCACTGCAATGCATTTCTCCGAAGTTCCAAACACCGCATGCATCCTGTTAATTCCTTTCAATGCACCGCAACCACTACCGGGTTGCCGTTTATTGCAGGGCATGGTAGTATCGTAAAAATAAGTACAACGGGTGCGTTGCATCATATTGCCGCCCATTGTGGCCATATTTCGTAATTGTACAGATGCGCCTGCATTTAATGCCTGGGCAAGCAGGGGGTATTTTGTTTTGATAAGGGCATCTTCTGCTACATCTGCATTCAATGCCAATGCACCGATCATTACGCCTTTTGAATCAGCAGTAATTTGCTTTAACGGCAACCTGTTGATGTCAATCAATTTTTCAGGAGCAGTTACACCTTTCTTCATCAGGTCCACCAGGTTGGTGCCGCCTGCAATAAATTGCGCTGCCGAATTCTTTACTTTTGCATCAACAGCTGCTTTGGCTGTGGAGGTTCTTATGTACTCAAAGTTTATCATAATGATTTCCCTCCTTTTTTTATACCGATTTAGCATCCGTAATAGTCCAATTGCATTGACCTAAACGGCTGCTAAATCGGCATTGCTTTTTTGTATTTTTATTTAATTATTTTTTAAAATTGGCGCCACTTCCATAATGGCATCAACAATATTGGGATAAGCGCCGCAGCGGCAGATATTGCCACTCATGTATTCCCTGATCTCATCAGCCGAATTTGCATGTCCTTCTTTTATACAACATACGGCAGACATGATCTGTCCAGGTGTGCAATAGCCGCATTGAAAACCATCATGCTTAATAAATGCCTCCTGCATGGGATGCAGTTTATCCCCGTTTGCCATGCCTTCTATCGTAGTGATCTTCTTCCCATCATTCATTACAGCCAGTGATAAGCAGGAATTGATGCGCTTGCCATCTACATGAACGGTACAGGCGCCGCACTGGCCATGGTCGCAACCCTTTTTGGTGCCCATAAGTTGCAGCTGCTCTCTCAGCAGGTCAAGCAATGTTACTCTTGGCTCTACTGATAAACTATGCGCCACGCCGTTCACTTCCAGCTTAAGTGGGATCTTTTCAAAAAATGCTGCAATCTTTTCATCATTTTCTCCGGCTTTTACAAGCACGGGGGAAGCAATGGTAAGCGCAGCAATAGCGGTTGATTTTTTTAAAAAATCTCTTCGGGATTCGTTTTTGTTTTGTGTAGACATAGAAGGAGATGTGTAAATTAAATTTACTTATTTTGTAGGTATTAAAAAAATGATTGTTGGGCGTAGCTGGTTGCGCTGCGATATTCTCAGGCGAGACCCTGCCGGGAAATTTGTGAAGGTTGCATGACTAGCCGGCATTGAAATATCTGCTCCGTATTACGTCCAGCACACAAGTCAGCAAACAGATGCGGCAGAAACTCGCCTGAGAAGAGATTGTTAGTAGTACCACTGATGATTGTTATTCCGTCCGCAAGCCTTGCGGCAAACCTTTGGTGGCAGCCCAATTACTTGCTTGAGTTTTCTTCTGTCGGACCATAAGTAAAATTCAACTGTTTACACAAATCAATAATTGCTTTCTTTCCTGACTTTGTAAAACCTGTTATTGCATATTCGTTTTTTGTTCCTGCATTTAATTTCCTATGAGTTTCAGCAGGAATTGTAATGTCAGAAATAAGATAATTACAATCAAGGCAAATATTGATTTGATTAATCTTCATGTTGTCCTTATAAAAAACTAATGCTAAATGAGGTTGAAAACAAGCAGCAGTTGCTTCCCCATAAGTCGATTTGCTCGTTAAAGTTGATAGAATTTTGTCAGCTTGTTCTTGCGTAACAAATTGTTGTCCTAACACTACTGGAACGAACTTTCCTTTTTCGTCAATTACACTTGGATATGGTTCTTCACTTCCTGCAAAGTCGTAAGCAATTATTTTGTCATAGTCAAGTTTGTCAAAAGGCACACCGTTTTTTAGATTTGGTCTAACGTTTTTTGCAGAATCAATGTAATCAAGTAGAACTTTCTCTTTTATAGTTTTAGAAGTGTTGACCCATTCAGGTGGTGGAGGAGTTGAAAGAATTGTGTCTGAATTATTTTCTGTTTCCTTATGGTTCGTACTTGTCTGACAAGAGGTAAATGTTGCTAAGCTAAAAGCTAAACAAAAAGTCTTTAGAAATATTTTGTCAAGTCTTTTCATTTAAATTAAAGAATTGTAATTATGGGTTGGCACAATGCCCCAATTGCACCTTTTGTTAGTGCAAGTATCCTAAATGGATTTCAGAGCTGCTATAAGATTAGGAAGGAACAATTCTTTAATTTCCCACACTATCGAATAGTCTATACCAAAGTAATCGTGAACGATACGATTTCTAAATCCACGAATCCGATACCAGTCAATATTTGTATGTTTGTCTTTGAAATCCTCAGTTAATCTATTTGCAGCTTCACCAATTATTTCAAAATTGCGAATCACTGCATCAATCGTTTTGCCATCTTTAATGAATTCTTGAAACGATAGGTCTTTAGTATAATCAAGAATTTTGTTGGCGCTATCGAGTATGTCTTCAACGAGAAGATTTGGCGCACGCTTAGACATAGATAATTTCAGATTCAATCTGTTGGAAGTACCTGGGTTTAATACCGTTTCTTGAAACCAAATCAACTTTTTTTCTGAGTTTACTTTCAATGTAGTCAGCAAGGTCTACAAACTCTATTCCAATTGGTTTACTAAAGTCAACAATAATATCCACGTCACTTTTGTCCGTAAAGTCATCTCTAACGATCGAGCCGAATAAACCGATAGAACTCACAAAATATTTCCGTGTCAACTCAGGTTTGAGGTGAGTCAAGATTTGTTTTATGGTAAATAATTCTGACATACTTCAAAGATATGGAAAGTTTTGCATGGATATTTCCAATAACATTAGTATCCTATAATACCCAATAACCGGGTTATATATCCATTAGCTTTCAGTTAGTTAGTATATGCATTTTACTTTTATTATAGCACAAATGCATTTTAAAAAAATCTGCAGCGAAAACCGATAAGCCAATTATGGTTAAGCACTAAATTTCAATCAAACTCATTCCTAAACCCAAAGCTCTTTACATTCTTTACGCTTTCCATTACAATATCATCCTGGTATTCTTTAAAGGCTTCCAGTTTTCCGGCGATGGAAGTATCGTGGAGGGCAAGTATTTGTGCAGCAAGGATGCCGGCATTTTTTGCACCATTGAGTGCAACGGTAGCAACGGGTACGCCATAAGGCATTTGTAAAATAGAAAGCATCGAATCCCAGCCATCAATGCTGTTGCTGGATTTAACCGGTACACCAATTACAGGCAGGATCGTATTTGCAGCGATCATGCCCGGTAAATGTGCAGCACCACCTGCCCCGGCAATGATCACTTTCATGCCTCGATCTTTAGCTTTTGTTGCATATTCACGCAGGCGCTCCGGTGTACGGTGTGCTGATACGATCGTTAACTCAGGTTCCACATCAAACTGGCGAAGCATTTCTGCTGCACCTTTCATGATATCGAGGTCGCTTTCGCTACCCATTACGATTCCTACAAGGGGATTGCTCATGTTTATTTTGTTTGTTGTTTGTGGTTCGTTCAGGTTCTGTTCTTAAATTTTTGTCCTTTTATTTTTGAGCTGTTAAGATAAGTAATAAATGCAGTTATTTTTTTAGTTATTATATCTGCTTTATTGTAAAGGTCATCGAATATTTCCTGGCTCATGTATTTATTTTCTAAACATCTTTAAAGCTGAGATTTTAATTCTCCCACTTCTCCTTTTGAATAGCCTAACGAATTAATGAATTCGAGTTTGCTGCCTCTTTCAAAACCCTCCGCAATCTTATCCATGATCGAACCACAACTGCCACGCATCTGGTCTCTTAACCTGAAGTCGCTTTTTATTGGTTCAATAAATGTTCTCTGGTAAATGTCACTACTCAATACTCTTGCCAGTTGCCAGATCTCCAGATCTTCTAATTTTGTGATTGGTGCCATAGGGTTTACTTTACAACAAGCTACAAACACCAAACCCTAATACACTATTCTTTTCACCTTAATTTTTGTGTTTCTTCCCAAACTGTCTTCTCTTTAACCCTGAAAAACCACAAACTACCAACCACAAACTATTTAACCAGGTCACCTTTAAGACGCCGCAATTCTGTCTCCGCCAATTTTGTATTGTACCGTGCTGCTATCAACCTATCATAAGCCAGCTCCAGGCTTTTTTGTGTTTCCCTTAACTCAAGTGATGTAGAAATACCCAGCCTTAATCTTTCCAAAGCGATAAATACATTTTCTTTTGCCAGCAGGATATTCTCTTCTTCTAATGCCAAAGTTTTTTTCTGTAATTCATAATCTTTAAATGCATTGGTGATACCCAGGTCTATCTGCGATTTTTGATTCTGGTAAAAAATATTAAGCCAGTCAATATCAAGCTGGGCCTGCTTTATCTGGCGCCGCACATTAAACCCGTTTAGTATGGGAACAGTAACACCGATACCATAATTAAAACCATTATTACGGTTAAAAAGGGGTGTGAACGGGTTGATCACCGTATTATTATTTGTTTTAGAATAATTGTAAGCAGAGTTGAAACTTACAACAGGGTATAGGTCGGCACGCCTTTCTTTTAATGTGAGCTTGCCGATATCAATATTCTTTTTGGTGACCAGCAATTGAGGATTGGTAGCTTCAACAGCGCCTAAGATATCACCCAGTATAATAGCATCATCAATAAGGATCGTATCCGAAACTTCGTAGCGGGTATTCAATTCAACACTCATTAATTGGTTGAGCTGTTCTTTCAGTTGGTCAATTAACGTTTGTTGCTTTAGCCTGGCAGCTTTTTGCGCATTCAGGTCAACCTTTGCCTGCAACAGCTCGGGTTTGGCCCCAAGGCCCACACTCAGTTTTTTTTCTGCAACTTTTACACGTTCTTCATTAATACCCATCTGTTCTTCTATAGCTTTAAGCAGTTGCTTTTGCCGCACAATATTGTAATAGTTGGTGATGGTTGATGCAACAGAAGTAACCATCTGGTTTTTTATATTGAGTTCGCCAAGCTGTACAAACTGCGCAAGCTTATCTCTTGTTGCAAACATTTTAAATCCATCAAACAGTGTCCAGTTCAGTTGCACAGATCCCGACATGTTCCTGGAACGGATACCCTTGCTTTCTCTTTTGGTGCCATCTGCTAATAGCTGTTTTTGATTGCTGTTATTATAGGTAAGGCCGGTGGTAGCATTCAGCCTGGGGAGAAATGCTGCACGGGCATACCGTTTATCCAATGCATAAGAAATGGAATCGTTACGTAATAATTGTATGTCGTAATTATTTTCAATTGTGGCTGTGATCGCCTGTTCAACAGTCAATATGTTTTGAGCAAATAAGGGATGGCTGCCAAGAAGAACCAAAAAAATAAGATTCAATATTTTAAAACAGCGATTCATTTAATGTTTTTAGAGCTTAATTAATTTTACTGTAAGCCTGAGCCTGTCGAAGGTGGTAAATTTTATAAGGAATACTGCTTTCATTATAACCCGTCTTCGACAGGCTCAGACTGACAGCTCACTCATTACAAAATTATTCAGCTTCTTTCTCTTTATCCACTTTTTCAACCGTATCACCTTTCTCTGCTTTCGCTGCGGCCTCATCCATTTCTTCCAACGCATTTTTCTTTTTCTTTGTTGATAAGAAAGAATAAATGGCTGGTACCACAAATAATGTAAGTATCAATGAGAACATGATGCCACCCACAATTACAATGCCCAGCGGAATACGGCTGGTGGCTGCATCGCCCAACGATAATGCCAAAGGCAATGCACCGAGGCTCATAGCCAGGCTTGTCATTAAAATGGGCCGTAGCCTTTGCGAAGCAGCAAAAATAACTGCTTCGGCTTTCTTCATTCCCTTCAACTGGTTTTGGTTGGCAAATTCCACAATTAAAATTCCGTTCTTGGTTACCAGGCCAATCAGCATGATCATGCCTATCTGAGAAAAAATATTTAAGGTTTGTCCAAATAGATACAATGACAATAAAGCTCCGGCAAGCGCCAATGGCACTGTTGTTATAATGATAATGGGATCTATAAAACTTTCGAACTGTGCTGCCAGAATTAAAAATATAAGTATCAATGCAAGGATAAATGCAAAACTGGTATTGCTGCTGCTTTCGGCAAAGTCTCTGGAAGAGCCGCTTAAGGCTGTGCTGAAACTATCATCTAAAACCATTTTTTTTATGCGTTCCATTTCTTTAATGCCATCGCCTACAGTTTTACCGGGTGCTAGTCCTGCCGAAATGGTTGCTGATTTATACCGGTTAAAATGATAGAGCGAAGGAGGTGTTGCACTTTCAGTTATGGTAACCACATTCTCCAAACTTATTAAATTTCCTTTGTTTGATCTTACATAAATTCCTTTTAAATCAGACGGGTCATCCCGGTTGGCCCTGTCTACCTGTGCCATAACCTGGTATTGTTTTCCATCTTTAATAAAATAACCCAAACGGCGGTTGCTGAAAGCAAGTTGCATGGTTTCAGAAACATCCTGTATACTAACACCTAATTGGCTTGCTTTAGCCCGGTCAATATTTAAGCGTATCTCGGGTTTATTAAATTTCAAATCAACATCAGCCTGCACCAGTATTTTACTTTTGGATGCTTCTTCCAGGAAAAGAGGAATCACTTTTGTCAATTTATCAAAATTATTATTCTGAATTACAAATTGAACCGGCTGGCCACCGCGGCGATTTACAGCGATGGTTTGTTCCTGTACAGCAAAAGCCTTTCCTTCACTATACCTGGAAACATTTTTGCTTATTGTATTGACAATATCATCCTGGCTTCGTTTTCTTTCTTTAGGTTCGGTTAAAACAACCCGTACAAAACCGCTGTTGGAAGAACCTCCGCCTGTAAAGGCAGGTGCAGTCATGCTTACAACATATATATTTTCTGCAACCGAATCCATAACCATGTTCGTAATCTTGTCCATATATTTATCCATGGCATCGTACGAAGTGCCTTCCGGTGCCGATACTGAAAGCCGGAAATTGCTGCGGTCTTCCATGGGTGCCAGTTCAGATTGCAGGCTGCTGCCAATGAACCAGATTATGCAAAAGCAGACAATTATAATAGGCACTGCCATCCACCGGATTTTCATAAAACGGGTTAAGCTATTCTGGTAACCGTTTTCCATCCAGCGGAAAAAAGGTTCTGTTTTATTGTAAAACCACGGATGTTTGTGCACGTTTTTTCTTGCCAACCAAACATTGAGAACCGGTGTAAGGGTTAAGGATACAAAAGCTGAAATTAATACGGCTCCGGCAACCACAATCCCAAACTCTCTGAACAATCTGCCTACAAATCCCTCTAAAAAAATTATCGGAAGAAACACAACAGCCAGTGTAATGGATGTGGCAATAACAGCAAAGTAAATTTCTTTACTTCCTTCTCTAGCAGCCTGCCACTTATTCATTCCTTTCTCCATTTTTTTAAAAATGTTTTCGGTAACTACAATACCATCATCTACTACAAGGCCGGTTGCCAGTACAATTGCAAGCAATGTGAGCAGGTTTATGGTAAACCCGGCCAGGTACATAATGAAGAATGCGCCAATAAGTGAAACAGGTATATCAATAAGCGGCCTGATAGCAACAATCCAGTCACGAAAAAAAAGATAGATTATAAATACAACCAGTATAAAAGCAATCAGCAATGTTTCCTTTACTTCTGAAATGGATTTACGGATAAACTTGGTTTGATCGTAACTGATCTCAAGTTTGATATCATCGGGCATATCTTTTTCAATGGCATCAAAGCGTTTGAAGAGTTCGTTGGCAATGGCAATATTGTTTGTACCGGGTTGTGGAATGGTTACAATTGCCAGCATGGGAATAGTCTTTTCTTTTAAAACCGATTCTTCATTCTCGGGTCCCAGCACCACATCTGCAACATCTTTTAATTTAATGTCGGCATTGTTTATATTTTTTACAATCAACTCTCTGAACTGTTCTTCAGTATTCAATCGCCCGAAAGTGCGAATCGTAAGCTCTGTTGCATCGCCGGATATTTTACCTGATGGTAACTCAATATTTTCCCTGGCCAAAGCAAGCTGTACATCACGTGGTGTAATTGAAAAGGCAATCAGTTTATCCGGATTTAACCAGATACGCATGGCATATTTTTTTTCGCCCCACACATTAACCGCACTTACACCCGGTATGGTTTGAATACGTTCTACAATATTATTTTGAACAAACTCGGTAAGCTGCAGTTGGTTTTTAACCGAGCTTTGAATGATCATGAAAACAATAGGATCACTGCTGGCATCGGCTTTAGACACAACAGGCGGTGCATCCAGATCGGCAGGTAATGACCGGGTTGCCTGTGATACCTTATCCCGTACATCGTTGGCTGCAGCTTCCAGGTCAACATCCAGTTCAAACTCAACATTGATATTGCTGCTGCCATTGCTGCTGCTTGAGGTAATATTTTTTATACCGGCAATACCATTGATTGCTTTTTCAAGCGGTTCTGTAATTTGAGATTCTACGATATCCGAGTTGGCACCGGGATAAGATGCCCGTACATTGATGTTGGGAGGATCAATGGCCGGGTAATCTCTTACGCCAAGAAATTTATAACCGATCAATCCAAATAAAATAATAATTAAGTTTAACACGATGGCCAGTACCGGCCTGCGTAAACTTAATTCTGAAATATTCAAAGTGGTTTATTTATTTAATTTGAAATTATTTTATTTACCTGAATCTTTCCGCCCGGTTTGGCTGTTAAAAGGCCGGTTACTAAAATGGTATCACCAGCTTTTAGTCCGCTGGTAATTTCTACTTTAGCCGAATCCCTAAAACCCAATGTAACTACCTGCATGGAAGCCAAACCATCTTTTAATACAATTACTTTTTTATTGCGGGCATCTGGTATTACCGACTGCGTTGGAATCATTAACGCATTGTTATTATCACCCAGCGGCACTTTTATTTTTGCAAAAGCGCCCGCTATTAACTTGCTGCCTGGTTGTTTTACATTGGCAATTACCCGCAGGCTGCGGTTTTCTTCTGCAATAATATTTTCGGTTGCAGAAATTACTGCCTGGTAGATATCACCGCTACCTTCTACCGTAAAATTTACGGCCATTCCATTTTTCATTTTATTGCCATATTGCTCGGGAACGGTAAAGTCGAGTTTTAGCTGGCTTACTTTACGCAAAGTTGCTATTAATGTTTGCGGAGAAATGAATGCACCTTTTGTAATTGTAGTAATGCCGATTTTACCACTGAAAGGCGCTCTCAGCGAAGTTTTTGATATACTGGTCTGCACAATATTCATATCCGCCTTTATAGTATTTACCGAAAGCATTTGCATGTCATATTCCTGCTGACTAACACCGCCGATTTTTAAAAGTGCTTCATAACGTGCTGTTGTTTGCTGCGCTGTCTTTAACTGAATATTCAGCTTTTGTAATTGAGCCTGCAAATCACCATCATATAATTTTAATAATAAACTGCCCTGGCCAACATTGCTGCCATCTTTAAAATATACTGCCGTTACCCTTCCGCTAACACCGGGATGTAGTTCTACTTCTTCAAAAGCTGCCAGACTTCCGGGCACTTCAATATCCTGCGACAGCAATGACGGTGCAACTATAAAAACATCTACTTTGGCCGGGGGTTTGATTGCAGGGCCTGCTGCCTGTTTCTTATCATCTTTATCAGATGATTTGCAGGCAGCAAAAGACATGGATAATAAGATCAGTAAAGTAAAAGCTAGTTTCATTTTTTGTATATCAAGTGAATGTTGTTTTGGTTAGACGCTGTTTTAACATCGATTTGTCCCCTAAGTTCTTGAATAATAGCGGAAACGGTAGAAAAAAGGTATTAGCGGAAATTATACAGGATAAAACTCCCTCTATGATCTTGCTAAAACTTTCACCGTTTGTTTTATACGGTTAGCCTGGTGTATCAGTTCCTGCTTTTCTTTACTCAATATAGTGATATGGCCCATCTTACGGCCCGGCCTGGTTTCTTTTTTGCCATATATATGAACAAAAACATTTTCAATTTCCAGGATTTCATTCAGGCCTTCGTAACTGGCTTCGCCCGACTGGCCTGGCTGTCCCAAAAGATTTACAATAGCTGCCGGTAAGATATGCTCGGTACTGCCCAGGGGATAACCCAGCATAATGCGCCATAACATATCAAATTGTGAACTATAATTTGCTTCAATGGTATGATGCCCGCTGTTATGTACCCTGGGGGCAGTTTCATTTACAAAAACATTATCATCAATATCAACAAAAAGCTCTACAGCAAAAATGCCGGGGCTATCCAGATCTTTTACAACTTTCAATGCCACTGCTTCCACTTTCCATAAAACTTTTTCATGCAGGTCGGCCGGGCTGATCTGGTATTCCAGCAGGTTAAGGTGATTATCGAAGACCATATCAACCGCCGGATATAATGTATTATTGCCTGAATCATCAACCGCTATAATTACTGCGATCTCTTTTTTTATACTTACCAGTTTTTCCAACACTGCTGGTGCATCAAATCCTTTTACCAGGTCCTCGTTTTTTCTTAATAATTCTACTCCACGGCCATCATAGCCACCTTCTGCCAGTTTATGTGCTGCCGGCAACAATCCACTGTGCTGGTTCAGGTCCGACCTGTTTTGTGTCACCACAAAATCACTGGTAGGAATCGCATTCTTTTTATAAAATTCTTTCTGTAATATTTTATTTTTAATGATCCTGAGGGCAGCAGGTTTAGGATAAACCCTTACGCCTTCCGCCTCCAGTTTTTCAAGGGCATCTTCATTAACGGCTTCGATCTCAATTGTTATGGCATCGAGCCCTTTCCCAAAATTGTATACATCCTCAAAATTGCTGATATTACCTTGTGTAAAATGATGGCAGAGATGTGCGGAAGGGCAAGTAGGGTCATTCTCCATCACATAAGTTTCAACTGGGTAATTGGCAGCAGCTTGTAACAACATACGGCCTAATTGTCCGCCGCCTAATATACCTACTTTGGCCTGACCTGAGCGAAGTCGAAGGGTGGCAGGTTGAGCGAAGTTGAGACCCTTATCCAAATCTTTGTATTTATGGTGAGATAAATTATTGCATTGCGAAAGTAATTGAAGCTTATGGAAATTCCCTTCTATAAGTGCCTTTTTCTTTGCCTTTGACCATCCTTTAATTTGCCGCTCTCTTTCAACAGCATCTTTTAAATAGGGTATGGTTTCATAATACTGTAGCATTAGTGGACGTCTTTTATAAGTATAACATGATTCATAGGTGCCATCTCCATGCTCTCCAAACCTCCTCAGGAGATCATCTGTTAACCCCGTATAATAAGCCATCATTGCAAAGAATGATATAGAGGTAAACAGCTTCCTGTAGGGTATAGTAGAGCATAGGTTAAAATTATTGATTTTCGTTTATAAAACCGTCCTTCCACCCTTCGACTCCGCACACCCTTCGACTCCGCACACCCTTCGACTCCGCACACCCTTCGACTCCGCTCAGGACTGGCAAAAAAATCCTTCGACTTCGCTCAGGACTTTATTATCTTTGAGTATTATGATTCCCGATTATCCACATAAACACTTTTCTGATAAGCGCAACAACTATTCTCTGTTGATGTTGACGCTTGCTATGGATTCGGCAGGTTAATTTGAACTGTTTTACGTATTTCTTTACTTCAAATTAATTTACAATGGAAACAACCCCAGTGCCATCACCAGTAACCAACAGCAGCGATACTGATTTTCTTCCTTTGCAGGGAACTGATTATGTAGAATTTTATGTTGGCAATGCCAAACAGGCTGCCCATTTTTATAAAACTGCATTTGGATTTCAATCGCTGGCCTATGCAGGCCCCGAAACCGGTATGATGGACAAGGTGAGCTATGTGATCCGCCAGAACAAACTAACATTTGTTTTAACCACCCCGCTGCGTATCAACAATCCTATTGCCGATCATATTTACAAACATGGTGATGGAGTTAAAATATTGGCTTTAAAAGTAGAGGATTCTGCAAAAGCTTTTGAAGAAACTACAAAACGTGGGGCAAAGCCGTATTTGGAGACCACCGTTCTTAAAGATGATCATGGCGAAGTTGTGCTAAGCGGTATTCATACCTATGGTGATACGGTACATCTTTTTGTAGAAAGAAAGAATTACAATGGTTTATTCATGCCCGGTTTCCGGGAATGGAGATCAAATTATAACCCGGAGGATACGGGCCTGTTATATGTAGATCATTGTGTGGGTAATGTAGGCTGGAACCAGATGAATCCCTGGGTTAGTTTTTATGAGAACGTAATGGGCTTTAAAAATATCCTAACCTTTGATGATAAGGATATTTCAACTGAATATTCCGCATTGATGAGTAAAGTAATGAGCAATGGAAATGGGTTTGTAAAATTCCCTATCAACGAACCGGCTGAAGGAAAGAAAAAAAGCCAGGTAGAAGAATATCTCGATTTTTATAATGGCGAAGGAGTGCAGCATGTGGCTATTGCAACTGCCGACATTTTAAAAACAGTAACTGAATTACAAAAAAGAGGCATAGAGTTCTTAAATATCCCGGAGAGTTATTATGCAACCGTATTGGACCGTGTGGGTAAAATTGACGAGGATCTTGAGCCATTGCAAAAACTCGGCATATTAATTGACCGTGATGAAGAAGGGTATTTGCTGCAGATTTTCAGTAAGCCTTTGGAGGACAGGCCAACTATATTTTTCGAGATCATTCAGCGTAAAGGTGCAAAAAGTTTTGGCAAGGGAAATTTTAAAGCTTTGTTTGAAGCTTTGGAAAGAGAACAGGATGCAAGGGGAAATTTATAATGCAGGATTATTATATTTTAACAACTCAGAACCAGTTAAGTACTAGTTAAGTTCGATAAAATTTATAATTTTACGTTCATAAATAGTAATCACTCATAGTTAATGAAACGCTTACACCTCTATTATCTTAGTTTACTTGTTGCGTTACTGTCCGCAGCCCAGGCTTTGTATGCCCAGCCGTCCTTTGTGGAAATGCAAAAAACAAACTCAACTGCAGCTTCAGCTTTTCATAAACTTGAAGATTCATTAAAAAAACAATTTGAAGCCAGGGATTTAACCTGGCCTCCTCATTCACTTTATATACGTTCCTTTAAGTACGACCGCCTCCTGGAACTTTGGGTAAAGGCTAATGCAGAAGACAGTTTTACCTTGTTCAAGACCTATAAAGTATGTATGCAGAGTGGTACCATTGGCCCCAAACGCTCTGAAGGAGATAACCAGGTACCTGAAGGTTTTTATTATATCAATGAATTCAATCCCAACAGCAACTACCATTTATCCCTCGGCATAAATTATCCCAATGCTTCTGATAGGATCTTAAGTGATGTTATTCATCCTGGTGGCGAAATATATATTCATGGAAATTGTGTTTCTACAGGTTGTATTGCCATACAGGATATGCCGATGGAAGAAGTTTATGTTGTAGCGGCACATGCCAAAGCGAGCGGGCAGGATTTTATTCCTGTGCACATCTTCCCGGTAAAATATGATGTAAAGAAATCGTTGAACTATCTTTCACAAACTGTTAAGGGCAAACAGGCCGTGCATAAGTTTACATTGGGCCTTAAGTCAGTTTTCGACTATTTTGAAACCAACAGGAAACTGCCCATTATCATGATCGATAAAAAAGGGGATTACGTACTTAATTAGCGCATTAATACCTGAATTGTTTCCGGCGTTTTTTGCAGGAGCACAATTGTTTTTCCTTTTGTAAGTTCATTAATCTTTTCTTCTGTATAATGCCTGATCGTTAGCAGGGTCAGGTCTTTTTGTATCTGCACATTAAAGATCTCCGAAGCAGCCAGCGCCAGTTTTTCGATCTTTTCCGGCTTATCATCAAGGCAGCATAATAAACCTATTGCCCCGTTCTGCGTAAGGTTGGGACTGATCTTTATGGAATCAAACATTTCATGCAGTTGACTTAGAGGCTTTTCCTCCATAAATGAAAAATCCTTAGAGCTTAACTCCATCAATACCTGGTTTTTTTTTAAAACAATTACCGGCGGCAGGTTATGTACTGGTTTCTTACTGATAACGGTGCCTGGTAACGCAGGGTCTAAAAAAGATCGCACATACAGGGGAATATTTTTATTCTCAAGGGGTTTAATGGTTTTTGGATGGATAACCTGTGCGCCATAGTAGGCCATCTCCACCACTTCACGATAACTTAATGCATCTATGTTTATGGCATCGGCAAATTCTTTAGGATCTGCATTCATCACGGCTTCCACATCTTTCCAAATTGTCTGGCTTTCTGCATTCATGATATTGGCAAATATCGCTGCACTGAAATCACTTCCTTCTCTTCCTAAGGTGGTACTCTCATTTTCATCGGTAGCGCCAATAAATCCCTGGGTAATTACTATATCAAATTCGTCAAATAAGGGTTCAATATCAGTTTGTACTTTTTGCTGTGTATAATTCCAGTTAATATATGCATCCCTAAAATTATCATCGGTACGCACAATATCCCTTACATCAACCCATTTATTTTTTATGCCTCTTTCATTCAGGTAAATGCTCACCAGTGATGTACTGAGCAATTCGCCGCAACAAACAACCTGGTCGTAATAATAGTCGTATCCTTTTACCGGCTTATCGTGTAGCAACCATTCCACTTCGGTAAAAAAATCCTTTAGCTGTTCTTCGGCCTGCTGCCAGTTAAGGGTAATTATATATTTAAGTGTGTTGAGGTGAGACAGCTTCACTTCCTCAAACAGCCTTAGTGCATCTTCTTTACGGCCTTCAAAAAAAGCATCCACCACTTTTTCAAGTGCATTGGTGGTTTTGCCCATGGCAGAAATGATAATGAGTAGTTTTTCTCCTTTAAAAGACTCAATGATATCGCCGGTATTCTTTATTCTTTCAACAGTATTGATACTGGCTCCTCCAAACTTAAAAACCTTCATTCGGTGTGTGTTGATTGAGTAAATTGGGTTAATTTAGCCCGGTTAACCGGATGGCAAAAATCGTTAATCTTACCCAATAAATTAATTATTGGTCAATCAAATATTATTTATGAATATTAACAGAAAAATCCAGACATTGGACGAATTTACCATTCAGCAAATGAGGGATTTTCCACATGCCACGGGCGAGCTGGCCGGCCTGTTACGTGACCTTGGCCTCGCAGCCAAAAGGGTGAATGTAGAAGTGAATAAGGCCGGGCTTGTAGATATATTGGGAGATGAAGGCAGCATCAATGTGCAGGGCGAAGAAGTGAAGAAACTGGATGTATTTGCCAATAACCAGTTCATGGGGGTGTTGCAACATGGAATAAGCTGCGCTGGCATTGGTAGCGAGGAAATGGATGATATTGTGGTCTTTGATGATCCCGTAAGTAATAAGAGTAAATATGTATGCCTTTTTGATCCGCTGGATGGCAGCAGTAATATAGATGTGAATGTTTCTATCGGTACCATCTTCAGTATTTTTCGACGGGTAAGTGAACTGGGTAAACCTGCAACAAAAGAAGATTTTTTGCAGCAGGGAAATAAGCAGGTAGCAGCCGGTTATGTTATCTATGGCTCATCCACCATGTTTGTGTATGCAACACGCAGGGGTGTTAATGGCTTTACATTAGATCAATCCATTGGTGAATATTCATTAAGTCACCCTGACATTAAATGTCCTGACTCAGGTAAAATGTATTCTGTGAATCATGGCAATTTTTTCAAGTATGAGGAACCGGTTAAGGGATATATTACCGCCTGCCAGAAAAAAGATAAGGCCAATGGCGGGCCTTATACCCAGCGTTACATCGGCAGTATGGTAGCGGATGTACACCGCAACTTAATAAAAGGCGGCATTTTTATGTATCCCGGCACCAGCGATAGACCGAAAGGAAAATTAAGATTACTTTATGAGTGTAATCCCTTTGCTTTTATTGTTGAAAAAGCCGGAGGCCTTGCAACAAATGGAAAGATCAGGATACTGGATATTCAACCTGCTGAATTACATGAGCGAACACCTTTTTTTATTGGCAGTAAAACGATGATGGAGGAACTGGATGGATATATAAAAGAAACTCCGGCCTCACCCCAATGAGCTACGCTTGTTCCTTTACAAGGAACTCCAAAGGAGAGGGAACTGGAAGATGAAAGCGGAGATTGTGTCATATAAAATGAATACAGCATTTACTTTTGATGAAGGTAGAATGGGTGCCAATGTGGTAGATAAAATGTTTGGATATTTTTAATGTACCGCCTCCTCTCTTCGGGAGAGGTTGCTGAGCAAAGCGAAAGTAAGGAACGAAGTTCGGGGAGGTGAGGCCGAGGCCAAAAAAATAAATATGAAGACAATCATATCAGTTAAGAACCTGGTTAAGAATTATGGCAATTTTAATGCAGTAAAGAATATCTCTTTTGATGTATACGAGGGTGAGATATTTGGATTATTAGGCCCCAATGGGGCGGGCAAATCCACCACGCTTGAGATCATGGAAACACTTCGTGAAAAAACAAGTGGTGAGGTTTTTATTGATGGCCTGAACCTGGACAGGGAAGCAGACCGTATTAAAAAAATAATCGGTGTACAATTACAAACTTCAGGATATTATCCGGGGTTGAAACTTACAGAACTTATCGAACTTTTTTGCGGTTTGTATAATACGCATGTGGATCCCTACGAAATGCTGCGCCTGGTAAACCTCACCATTTCTGAGGAAGACAGACAACGTTTAAAGGACCCTAAACTTGAGATGGAGGAGAAAAAGAAATTGCTGGATAAGGATAAGTCGAACGCAAAATATAAAGAGTTGAGTGGGGGACAAAAGCAACGTTTTTCAATTGCTACCACTTTAATAAATAAACCTAAGATCATTTTCCTGGATGAGCCAACAACAGGCCTTGATCCACAAGCCCGGAGAAATTTATGGGAGCTCGTTAAGAATATACAGGCCCAGGGTACTACCGTGATCATCACCACACATTACATGGACGAAGCCGAACAATTATGCGACCGTATTGCCATTATGGATGAAGGAAGGATCATATCCCTGGATAGTCCTGATAAGATGATAGATGACCTGGTGAGTACAGGTTTTGAGCGCCCAAAACAGGTAAAAGCGGCCAACCTGGAGGATGTTTTCATACATTTAACAGGTAGGGAAATGCGGGATGATTAAAAATCCGTTTATTTGCAATTAAAATTTTACAAAAATTAAATCATGATGAAAAAAGTATTACTCGGTTCAATGGTATTATTAGCGGTAACCTTAACGGCAACGGCTCAAAAAAAGGCCAGTCCAACCGCGAAGCCCACGGCAAAAACAACTGCTAAGCCTGTTGCTCCAAAATTCAAAAATCTATTGGATAGTTTCAGTTATGCAGCAGGTTATAATGTGGCTACCAATATGCAGTCACAGGGCATCAGCAATCTGAATACGACTTTGATGAACCAGGGCGTGGAAGATGTATTTAAAAAGAGGGATGCTAAACTAACCTCAGATCAGATCAATGCCGTTATGCAAAAACAACTTGACGAATTTGCAGCTAAAAAAAGCCAGGTACAAAAGGCAAAAGGCATTGCTTTTTTGGAGGCCAATAAAAAGCGCAAAGAAGTGATCACAACGCCAAGTGGTTTGCAATATGAAGTGATCAGGAACGGTGATGCTAATTCGCCTACGGCAAAAACTGTAGATACGGTTGTTGTAAATTATAAAGTAGCGTTGTTCGACGGAGAGGATATTGAAGATAGCTTTAAAGCCGGGCAACCCGCTGTATTTCCTGTGATGGGTGTAATAAAAGGCTGGATCGAAGTGTTGCAGTTAATGCGCAAAGGAGATCATTGGAAAGTTTATGTACCCAGCGAACTGGCATATGGCGGATCAGGTAATGGCCCTACCATTCCTCCTCACTCAACCTTGAAGTTTGAAATGTTGTTGGAGGATATCAAGCCGGCCATAGCTAAACCAGCAGGACAATAATGAACGAACATCTTAAATACCCCATAGGTAAATATATTGCTCAGCCATTCTCCGAAAAACTTTTAGGAGAATGGCTGATTGATATTAAGAACCTGCCACAGCACCTGGAGCATGCCATTTTGAATCTTGACGAAGCACAATTAAATACACCGTATAGAGATGGTGGCTGGACGGTAAAGCAGGTTGTGCATCATGTTGCCGACAGCCATATGAATGCTTATATTCGTTTTAAGTTAGGCCTCACTGAAGATAATCCGGCCATAAAACCCTATGATGAAGCGGCCTGGGCCGAAATGGAGGACAGCAATAATTTACCCATAAATATTTCTTTAACACTGCTACATGCTTTACATATCCGATGGTATGAAGTATTGCAGCACATGAACGGTGCCGACCTGGATAAAACTGTTTTCCATCCTGAGCATAAAAAAGAAATGACCCTTTGGTTCTTATTGGGCATGTATAGCTGGCATAGCCGGCACCATGTTGCACATATAACATCTCTGCGGGAAAGGATGGGGTGGAAATAAAAGGTTAATCGGTTAATTAGTTAATTGGTTAATTCGTGGAGCGTAAAAGAAATTAAAAAGCTTTATAAATTATAAACTGCAATACGGGTTAACGGATTAACCAATTAACATTCCCATGATCTGGAAAAAACTAGCTTCAAAATACCTCAGCAAGCATATTTATTTTACGGCGAGAGAAGACCGTTGTGAAATGCCGGACGGGACAATTGTTGATCCCTATTTTGTTGTTGAGATGCCTGCATCTGTTTGTGCTATGGCTATTACAGAAACTGGTGAAGTAATACTCATTAAGCAATACAGGCATCCCATTGAAGAATCGATATGGGAGTTACCCGGTGGATTTATAGATGATAAGGAGAGCGGTGAAAAAGCAATGGCAAGAGAACTACTTGAAGAGACGGGCTACCAGTTTAATCAGATACATTACCTGGCTACTGTTGCAGGCAATCCAGGTGTACTTAATAATTTCACAGGACTTTATTTGGTAACAGGTGGTGTTAAGGTCGCTACACAGCAATTAGATCACAATGAAGAAATTGAGTTACAACTTTTTTCACTGGAGGATGTAAGGAGCATGTTGATGAAGAATGAAATTAAACAGGCATTGCATGCAACCTGTTTGTTTTACGGTTTTAGTAAGCTTGATGAATTACATTGATTGTTAGAAAACTAAAAATATTTGCAGAAGCTGTAAATCATGCGAATGCCTGGGTGATATATTATATAGTCATCCACCCTCATTTCACCATTTATTTGCTAGTTTTGCTTTAACAGCCAATTTAAGTTTGAATTACTTTAAACATTAACACCTGGCTGTTTCACAAACGGTATTAATTTTAAATAATTTTTCAAAAGCTGGTTAACACTTACTGAAATGAAAGCGTTAACCTTTTTTATTGAATACAGCATATGGATACTACCACTAAAAAATTACCACTGTATGCCAAGCTATCCCTGGTCACAATGGGGTTAATGGCATTTTTTTATATCGTGTATATTGGACAGGGTATATTGGTACCACTCATCTTTGCTACCATCATTGCTATCCTGCTAAATCCGGTTGTAAATTTTTTGTGCAGGAAAGGCATGAATAAAGTACTGGCCATTCTCTTTGTCATTATAATTACTTTGGTGATCATTGCTGCGTTAACGTATTTTCTAGGCTCGCAGTTAAGTTCGTTCTCCGAATCGTTGCCGGAATTTAAGCAAAAAATTGCCGCCATTTTCAATGATATTATAAATTGGGCATCTCAAAAATTCAATGTTGGCAAACCTAAAATTTCGGAATGGGTTGATAAAACAAAAGGCGAGGGAATGAATAATAGTTCAGCTGTTATAGGCCAAACATTAGGAACCATCGGTGGCGTATTGGCGCTTGTTTTTTTATTGCCTGTTTATACTTTTATGATCTTATTTTATAAGCCCTTACTCCTGGAATTTATTGCCAGGCTTTTTCAGCGTGACCAGCACAAGGTAGTTGCCGATGTTTTAATGCAAACAAAAGCACTGATACAAAGCTACCTGGTTGGCTTGCTGCTGGAAGCCGCACTTGTTGCCGCACTCAATTCCGCAGCCCTGCTGATCATCGGCATAAGGTACGCTGTTTTAATAGGTATCATTGGGGCCTTGTTAAATCTAATTCCTTACATAGGCGGTCTCGTTGCTATATCCATACCCATGCTGCTTGCTATTGCTACTAAAGAGCCCATTGATGCCCTGTGGGTTTTTATTGCATATATTATTGTGCAGTTTATCGATAACAATTTTTTCGTTCCTAAGATCGTGGCCAGCAAAGTAAAGATCAATGCACTGGTCTCTATTATAGTTGTGTTAATTGGTGGGGCGCTATGGGGTGTTTCGGGCATGTTCCTTGCCATCCCGCTTACTGCTATTATTAAAGTTATTTTCGACAGGATAGAAAGCCTGGCTCCCTTTGGATTTCTGCTTGGCGATAACCAACCCGAAATAGGGAAAGGTGTTTTAAAATTTAAAAATCCGATAAAAAGATTGAAGCCTAAGGTTTTAAAATAATTCCTTTTGTACTTCCGCAACCAAAAACACGCTTCCGCAAACAATGATAA
This sequence comes from Ferruginibacter sp., assembly GCA_046596255.1. Taxonomy (GTDB): domain Bacteria; phylum Bacteroidota; class Bacteroidia; order Chitinophagales; family Chitinophagaceae; genus Ferruginibacter. The sequence continues at coordinate 27,590 of JBKJMZ010000045.1, forward strand.
CATCATTCGCTGCAGCATTGAGTTTGGCTGATTTAACAGCTTCATTCACATCATCAAAACTTGTTCCGGTAAGTTCGAAAGCTTTGGCTGTTTCAAGCAAATTTTGGTGAGGTATTGCCCGTTCAATATGTGCATTGGAGAAATAGTAATGTGCATTTTTGGGTAAGATAGAAAGTACTTTGGAAATGTCCTTATCTTTTACCATACCCAATACCAGGTGCAATCCCGATGATACTTCACTCACCATGGCTACCTGTTGCAGCAATTGTTTTATCCCGTCTACATTATGTGCAACATCAAGTACAACTGTTGGCCTGGCACTGATAACATCCCATCGGCCATACAGGCCAGTAAGTTCTTTTACATGCTTCAATGCCTTCTTTTTATCTTCGTTGTTAATGGTAAAGCCTTGCTGCATCAATATCTTTTCGGCACTAAGCACAGTACGAATATTTTTGGTTTGATATAAGCCGTTCAGGTCTAACTCAAACGACTCAGTAATTGAATTCGCAATATCAGTTACATCGCATTGAAGTAAGTGATCAGTGTAATTGATATTTGAAGCAGTATATTCATCCTGGGCATAATGAATGGGTGCACCAAGTTGTTTTGCTTTGTTTAAAAAAATGGTTTTTGTCTCTGGTATATACTCTCCAATAACCACCGGCACGTTTTGTTTGATGATGCCTGCTTTTTCGGCAGCGATCTTTTGGAGGGTATCACCCAGTATATCCATATGGTCGTAGCCAATATTAGTTATTACGGATAGAATAGGAGTGATAATATTTGTACTGTCGAGCCTGCCACCCAGGCCTGTTTCTATCACGGCTATATCAACTTTCTCCTTTGCAAAATACTCAAAGGCCATAGCAACAGTAAGCTCGAAAAATGATGGTTGAATCTGTTCAGATATATTTTTTGTTCTTGCTACAAAATCAACAACAAATTCCTGGCTTATCATTTCGCCGTTTATTTTTATCCGCTCCCTGAAATCTTTTAAATGTGGCGAAGTATATAAACCCGTTTTATAGCCTGCCTGTTGTAAAATGGCTGCCAGCATATGGCTGGTACTGCCCTTTCCATTAGTACCTGCAATATGTATGCTTTTAAATTTTGTTTGTGGATTATCAATGGAAGCGCACAAAGCTATGGTGTTATGCAGGTCTTCCTTATATGCAGCGGCACCAATGCGGCTGTACATGGGAAGTTGTGCATAGAGATAATCAATAGTTTGCTGGTAGGTCATTTAATGTACGATGTTTGATGTACGATGTGTAATGTACAATGTTTGATGTAAGATGTACGACAGCAAATGTAGGTAAAGCTGAATAATGGTATGCGGTACAAGAGTGCGACGCAACGATGTTGCTAAATAATCCATTGCTGGGAACAAAAAATTACTGCACCCTGAAATTAAATGGAACGGTCACTATAGATTCGTGATCTGATTTATTGAATTCAATATTTGGAAGATAGCCTCTTATGGCATTGGCATATTTTGAATCAACACTTGTAGAACCTTTATCGAAGGTTACAAATGTGCCACGCCCGGAAGGCGAAACCTTGATAACTGCATTTATGGTTGCTTTGGGCAGGTCGCCCATAAAAATATAATTGTTTACGATGGTCCGGTCACCTTTTGAAACCTTTAATCCTCCGCCACCCGTTCTTCCGCCAGGTGTATTGCCATAACTATCAGCCTTGCCACTGGGGCTTCCTGCATCACCGGTACCACCTGGCTTATTGCCCTGGTATTTGTAGCCGTTGTCTTCGGTAGCGCCGTTGCCTGTTCCACCTTTAGGACCATTGTAACCTGCAATTTTTGGTTTCTGTAGCTTGGGTGCAGGGGGTGCTGTAACAACCGGTACAGGTACAACCTTTGGTGTTGTTTTCACGGGTTTTGTAACCGGTGCCGATTCATGATCTGAAACATCATCAGTTTTAACTTCATCGGCAGGCTGGTTTGGAGCTGCAGCCTGTTGCTGTGGCGCAGATTCTGATGAAGGAGATTTCTCTCCTTTAATTAATGGCTGTACCTCACCATAACCTTCTTCATCATTTCCTAAATTAATTTCAATAAGATCATTGAAAAGTAGAGTAGGATGCTGTGGAAGTTTCCATGAAACAAGTAATGCGATCAAAAGTATACCTCCTAAAATTATGGAAGTATAAACGAATGCTTTCCTGTTTTTTTCCGTTTCAAATGTGGTCATGGTTGTAGTATAGTTCATTTCAAAGTTATCTTATTTATGTGCAAAACGATACAATATCATGCCGTATTTTAAAATGACTGTTAAGGATTTAACAAATTCTCAACGCTATTTTGAAAAATATAGTTGTTTAGTGTTGATGCCGCCGGTTTGCCAGGAGTATTCCTGCAAATACAATGATCATGCTCGTAATATGGATCCAGGTGAAATCTTCATGCAATATAACAGCAGCTTCAATGCTACTGAAAACCGGGATAAGATTGCCGAATAAGGCTGTGCGGCCTGCACCAAGTTTGCCTATGGCCATATTCCAAATAAGAAAACAGATAACAGATGCAGCAAGCCCGAGATAAAGAATGGAAAGTATAAGGTTACCATTCCATGCAACAGGTGGATACCTGTTAAGCTCCCATATAAAAAAAGGAAATACCATGAGGGTGCCGAATGAGAAAATAATGAAGAGAAAATTAACCGGTGATATGGCTGCAGGTTTTTTCTTCACCAGCGTATTGTATACTGCAAAACAAAATGCAGCCAGCAACGTCCAAAGATCACCGGTGCTGAAACGAAGGGTTAAAAGATTATGAAAATTTCCTTTGGATAAAAGAAAAAGAACACCAATGCTGCAAAGTATCAAGCCTGCCAGTTTCATCCAGCCGATCTTTTCTTGTAGAAAAATACGTGCAAATACTATGGACATGATTGGGGATGATGTGGTGCCGATCAATGCAAGATTTATAGCAGAAGTGTAATGTGCCCCGATGTAAACAAATGTATTGAACAAAGCAACACCGGTAAGCGAAACCCAAAAAAGATAGTGCAGGGATTGCCCTACCTGTTTCCATTGAGCCCTGAATTGTTTAATGGCAAAAGGAAGAATTACAAGAGATGCAACCAGCCAACGATAAAAATTAAGACTGATGGGAGGGATCTCTTGATTTACTGCTTTTGCGATGATAAAATTCCCTGACCAGATAAAAGCTGCAAGTACTGCCAACCCGATGCCAATATAAATTTTATTTGAATGCATATGGCCGGAAGGAGAATTACCGATTTGCATTTTTTATACGTTGTAATTTCTTTGACCAAAAAGTAAGCTTCCAATCCTTACCATATTGCTGCCTGCATCCAAAGCAAATGCAAAGTCTGCGCTCATGCCCATGGAAAGGGTTTGTAGTTTGCCCGCAGGGCCCTGTGGGTGGTTAGTTGTTTGTTGTTGGGCGTATTTGTCAAACAGGTTTTTGAGGTGAGCAAATTCTTTTATGATAAGATCATTGTCTTCTGTAAAAGAAGCCATGCCCATAAAACCTTGTACTGGTGCATGACTAAATTCACTTGCATTATTCTGAAGCTTATTCATCAGAGCTTCCAGTTCTGCTACATCAAAACCAAATTTTGTTTCCTCGGCAGCAATATGCACCTGCAGTAAGCAAGGAATATGCCTCTTTATTTTTATGCCCTGCTTGTGTATTTCTTTCAGCAGTTTTTCACTGTCTACACCATGAATGAGGTGAATAAAAGGAGCGATGTATTTTACTTTATTGCTTTGGAGGTGGCCGATAAAATGCCAGTTGATATCCTGCGGCAATCGTTCCTGTTTATGAAATAATTCCTGTACATAATTTTCGCCAAAGTCACGCTGGCCAAGATCGTACAGGGTCATGATCTCCTCAACAGTCCTTATTTTGGATACAGCAACAAGTGTGGCTTTGCCATTGAGCTTTTGTAAGATCTGTTTGTACTTTTCTGTATTGATACTCATTTTAATTCAAGCAAAGTGGCTAAGTTAACGCAAAGTTGCAAAGAAAAAGCCATCAGCTAATAGCTAATGGCTTACCCTTAAATGCTAATATCTATTTCAATATCGTTCTGCCTATCACGATCCTTTGCACTTCACTGGTTCCCTCATATATCTGCGTGATCTTGGCATCTCTCATCATTCTTTCAACATGGTACTCTTTTACAAATCCGTAACCACCATGTATCTGTACGGCTTCGGTGGCAGTCCACATGGCGGTTTCGCTGGAGAATACCTTGGCCATGCTGCTGCTTAATGTATAATCAATACCATTATCTTTTTCCCAGGCAGCTTTTAAACAAAGTAAACGTGCTGCTTCAATTCTTGTAGCCATATCAGCCAGTTTAAACTGAATGATCTGGTGGTTCATGATCTCTGTACCAAATGCCTTACGTTCTTTACTATAATTAAGTGACAGTTCGTAAGCACCTGCTGCAATGCCTAATGCCTG
>JBKJMZ010000116.1:0-21723 GCA_046596255.1 Ferruginibacter sp.
CAATAGTGGTGGCGGTTGTTTAACTAATGATACGGTAGAAGTAAAAGCTGCCGTTTTAGATAATTCAATATCACAGACAGGTATCAATACTTATTGCCTTGGCGACCCACAATCGGCCATTTTAAAAGTAAACCCTGCCGACAGCATACAATGGTACCGGAATAATATTGCTATTCCGGGGGCTAACGATACCCTGTATAATGTAATTCAAACAGGTACTTATCACGCCACAGTTTTCAGTTTTGTGGGCTGTAGTTTAAGTACATCCACAATTAGTATTACCGTTAATCCTCAGCCTGTAGTTGGCTTTACCACAAACTCAATAGATCAGTGTTTTAATAACCACCAGTTCATATTTACCGATACCAGTTCTATAACATTTGGTACTATGCTGTATACCTGGAATCTTGGCGATGGTAACACCGTAACAACACAAAATGTAACCCATAGCTATGCGCTGCCCGGAACATATATTGTTAAACTCACTGTTACCTCCGACCAGGGTTGCATAGATAGTGCATCTTACACGGTTCGTGTTTTTGACAGTCCTGTAGCAGGTTTTAATTCCAACATAAAAGAATTATGCTTTAAGAATAACCAGTTTGTCTTTACCAATTCCAGCACACTTGCAGTTGGCACGATGCAATACAACTGGAACATGGGTGATGGTAATACCTATACCACAAGAGATGTAACACATAGTTATTCTTCGCCCGGAACATACAACATAAGATTAACTGTTACTTCTGATAAGGGTTGTGCAAATGATTCTGCATTTGATATCACCGTGGATCCAGAACCTGTAGTTGGTTTTACTATTGCCAATCCGCAACAATGTTTTGGCGGTAACCAGTTTAATTTCATCAATACTTCCACTGTTTCTCTAGGCACATTGCAATATATGTGGTACCTCGGCGATGGCAGTACCGCCACTACCAGGGATGTTACGCATAGTTATGCAGTGCCGGGAGATTATATCGTAAAAATGGTAGCAACTTCCGGTAAAGGATGTACTGACAGCACTACTTTCAACGTAAAGGTTTTTAAATATGCTGTTGCCGATTTTTATGTAGAGCCTGCCTGTATAAACCTGAGGCTGCCCATCACCAATAAAACATTGAACACTGCAGGCATGCCCATTAATTTTTTATGGGATTTTGGAAATGGACAGACCTCTACCCAAATAAACCCTGTATACAGTTATCCTGCACCGGGCACTTATACCATTAAATTAACGGTTAATTCAAATCTTTGTCCGCTTACATTTACAGAGAAGCAGCAGGTTGTAGTAATTGATGCACCAGCTATGCCATTACGGTATGCTGATGAAATAGCAGTAATGAATTTCCCGGAGCAATTGCAGGCACGCCAGATAGGGACCAGTGTTTTATGGACACCTTCTCTTCATTTAGATAACGCTGCCAGCTTTAAACCTTACTTTAAAGGCCTTTACGAACAGTTGTATACTATACAGATCAAAAGTGCAACTGGTTGTGTAACTGTGGATACCCAACTGGTAAAGATCAAAAAGAAAATAGAGATATATGTGCCTACATCTTTCACACCAAATGGTGATGGATTAAATGAACACCTCCGACCTGTTTTGATGGGCTTTGCAAAAGTGAATTACTTCAGGGTGTATAACCGCTGGGGTAAATTATTGTATCAAATGCAGAGCGACTTACCCGGCTGGGATGGCAGGATAAATGGCGTACGGCAGGAATTACAAACTGTGGTATGGATGATAGAAGCTGTTGATGTGGACGGGGTAACGCATAAGCGGCAGGGGACTTCTATTTTATTGCATTAGGAAACTTACACAAGAATTGTTACGGCTGGTATTTGAAATATAAAAGTTGCACATGCCAGCATATAGGGTAAAAAAAATTTCAGTAATAAAAAAGCATTCCGATAAACATCGGGATGCTTGAATTTTAAAGAAAAAATTACCATTCTAAAACCAATATGTTTTACATCAGCTTTCTCCTCATTCCTAAAGTTGATTTTTGATTTTTTTGTAATTTCCACAAATCAAGATGACTGAATGTACGGTTCACAATGTCGTTCTTTACATCAACGGCGAGGGTTTCTTTTGTTTCATGTAATAATTCTTCTAGGTCTTTTTTACTGAGAGGTGTACCTACACCCATTACTTCACTTTTCATATTTCTGTTTTTAATTCATTACGTATTTATTCCTCAAATAGTCAGGCGTTGTAGTCTGGCAGATAGTTTTAGGGCAAACAGGAGTTTAATAAACTAATAACTAACGTGGTAGTTCTGAATTGCGGCGCAAATATACAACACAATTTTCTGTAGGCAATATGTAACCCCTGTTTTAAGGATTAATGAAATGTTAAAGGGCGTTTTAGCATATAACTACATTAAGCTGTTAGCCGGCAACACCTGTTTTTGAACAACGAATTATACAAGAGTTATTGTTATTATGGTTTAATTAAAAGTACAATCTTAAAAACAGTATTCTTAGCCAATAAATAAAATTTATCTTTGTATGCTATCAGCCGGGTTATCGTCCCGATTTTAATCGGGAAGGAAAGTCCGGACAGCACAGAGCAACACACCGGTTAACAGCCGGCTCCGAAATGTTTTGTGGTGACACAAACCATGGCGGAAGAGAAAGGGCCACAGAAAATTACCGTCCCGATTTATCGGGATAAGGGTGAAAACGTGAGGTAAGAGCTCACGGGTTTTTACAGTAATGTATTAACGGGGTAAACCTTGTGTGCTGTAATGCCACGTATACCGGCGTTTGAGGGCGGCTCGCCCGATGCCGAAGGGTAGGCAGCAAGATTGCAACAGTAATGTTGCAGCCAGATAAATGATAACCGGGGTGTTTTGTTTTACTTCGACAAGATCAGTATGACAAAACACCTCACAGAATCCGGCTTACAGGCTGATAGTTTTTTATTTTTTTGCCGGTACGGCGAGGATTTTTGCCGGGAAGACGATAAGACGGTAAATAAATATTTCCGACTTCCCGTCTTACCGGCAAATTATTTTTAAGGCCCGCCGCAGGCAAGCCCTTTTTTTCTGTCATTTCGACGACAGGATCTTTTTTATTTCTTTACTTCTCCTTTAAAGGCTCCTCCATCAACATCCTTTATAAACTGTATCAAACCAGGGAAATAATTTTTCTGATCATCATACATAGACATATGGCTTCCGTTGGGGCATAATAAAAATCTTCCATTTGCAAACTGCGTACTCATCCATTTCATGTGTTCAGGATCCATCGTATCATGTGTGCCTCCAATAGTGAGCGCCGGGGTCTTTATTTTTGATAATTCTTTGCTCACATCCCAGTTAACCAGGTTACCTGCAATGCCAAATTCGCTTGGCCCCTGCATAGTAACGTACAACGACTGGTTTGTTTTATTTAATGATCTTGTCATTGGTTCAGGCCATTGCTCAATAGGGATACGACAGATATGCTTTGCATAAAAATGCGGCATCAGCAGTTCCATGTATTTTGGGTTTTGAAAATCTCCTTTTGCTTCAATTTGTCTTATTGTATCTAAAACCTTTTGATCGAACTGGGGAGCCAAAACTTCCTGTGCATATTTTCCATAAGCCGGGCAACTACTCATCATATTGCTGATGATAAGCCCCTTTAAATTATCCTGGTATTTTAATGCATACTGCATGGCCAGTATACCACCCCAGGAGTGGCCGAGTAAATAAAAATTATCCTTGTTTAAATTCAAAGCTTTTCTTACCTGTTCCACTTCTTCCACAAACCTGCCCAGTTCCCACATGCTGGTGTCTTTTGGATTGTCAGACCGGCCACAACCTAGTTGATCATAATAGATCAGTTCAACTCCATCAGGCAGTAAGAAGCTTTCAAAACATTCAAAGTACTCATGTGTGGCACCCGGCCCGCCATTGAGCAAAAGCAGTTTTATTTTTGGATTATTGCCGATGCGCTTTGTCCATACATTGAATTTACCTTTTGGTGTTTCAATCGAAATTACTTTTACACCACCTGTTTGTATCTCTTTATAAAGACTATCGTTTGTTGCTGGAGTGGTCGATGATTTGTTTTGATCATTGCAGGATAAAAAAGCAAACATCGCAAGAAGGGGAATGAACTTTCTCATATTTTGTGTAGTTAAGTTTATAAAAATTCTTTAAAGATATTTTCTTTTATGGCAGGCCATTCGTGTTTAATAAAACTAAAGTACACAGTATCTCTTACAATTCCATCCTCATTTATCATGTGGTTTCGCAAAACCCCTTCTTTTACAGCCCCGATCTTAAGCATAGCCCCCTGCGATTTCAGGTTGAGGGCACTGGTCTTTAATTCAATGCGGTTCAGTTGCAGGATTTCAAACCCAAAATTGAGTAGTAAAAATTTACAGGCTTTATTAATGCCAGTACGTTGCAATGCAGGGTGGTACCATGTCCAACCAATTTCTACTCTTTTATTGGGAAAAGAGATGTTGCCATACCGGGTGCAGCCTGCGTATTGATCATGCTGTTTATCAAAAATGGCAAATGGGTAAGAACTTTCTGCCTTTTTTTCTTTTATGGCAGTGTCAAAGTATCTTTTAAAATCTGCTTCGCTGCGCACTTTTGCACCAGTAAATTCCCACAGTTGGGTGTTCATAGCAATGGGTAATAATAATTCAAAATGTTTTTCAGTAAGCGGTTCAAGCCTTGCACGTTCATTTTCCAGTATTTGCCCCTGTTCAAAAAAAATTGCTGCTGTGATCATTCCTTTATACTTTAATTGCTGCCTTTTATAAATTAAAAAGCCTGGGTAATTATACTGTTTTTAACCTTAGTAGAAAATAATTTATTGTATGCGATCAAACCTTATTACCTTATTTTAGCTTATGCTTTTCGAAAAGCTTTAAGGTTTTTTGATAAAATTTTATAAACTCCTCATATTCTTCTTTAAAACTTATTTTTCGATGGTGTTCCGCCTGATTTAGTATGTATTTACAAACTTTGTCAACATCCTACTTTGATACTGAAAATGCAGAAGCTGAATCCTGCCAGGCAAACCGGCCTTCACATAATTTATTTTGATTTATGAATTGTTGGGAACTTTCAGCTACAATATTGGCAAGTGCATCTTCTGATAATTTAGGGGAACGTGAAACCAGAAAATGAACATGCTCCGGATTGGCATATATGGCATACAAATGTGAATGATTATTGTTAACAATACCTGTAATATATTTTTCTATGCGTTCCCGATGTTTTTCAACAATAATTGGTAAGCGGTGTAAAGTTGTAAAAATAAAATGGGTGTATAAGTTGTTATACTCAATTTTCATCTTAAAGTGGAATAAGGTAATAAGGTTTAGGGTTTTAGAAAACTTATTTTCTACTAAGGTTTAAAACTTTGAATTGCAGCATACTTAATATGTTACAAAGCTAATAATTTTTACAATTATTTATTATTTGCTTTTATTTGGTTTACAACAAATTTATCTATCGGTAAACTCACCGAATCTTCTGTAAGCTTATCCCAGTTTATAAACCGGAATGTTTCTGTTTCACCCGTTTCATTATACATTTTTATTTGCTCCTCATCAAAATCAAATGGTTTGCTGCGTAACGGTGCCGTTATAGGTTCCAACGCCTCAACATAATAATAAATGGATATGATCTGGTGGTCGGGATTAAATGCACTTTTTTGATAAAAATCAGTGGTGTAAAGATGATCAGTAACTTTTACCGGCAGGTTCATCTCTTCCATAAACTCCCGCTGCAGGCAATCGAGTGTTCCCTCTCCATATTCCAGTCCGCCTCCGGGGAACTTGGTTATATAAGCACCTCTTATAAATTCATCGCTCACCAAAACCTGGTTCTGTTCATTGATTAAAATGCCATAGACCCGTATATTGAACATGTTATTTTTTTATTCGTTTCCAGTACTTCCATACGGCAATACCTAAAATTACGAGCGACAGGATTACCGGTACCCAAAATGCATACTCTCTGTCCATATAAGGTATGGGTACATTCATACCATAGATACTGGCTATTAAAATTGGAATACTCAAAAAGATAGTAAGTGTTGTAAGCCGTTTCAGCACTTCGTTCTGGTTATTGCTGATGATACTGGCAAAGGCATCGAGGGTGCTGTTAAGGATATTGGTATAAGTATTGGCCATCTCCAGGGCCTGTGAAGTTTCTACAATAAGGTCTTCCAGGAAATCGATCTCGTCTTCGTTAAGCCTGAGAATATTGGTACGGCGTATCTTCATCATCAGCAGTTCATTACTTCGTAATGCGGTAATAAAATACACAAAACTTTTCTGAATACGCATCAGTTGCAGCAGTTCTTCATTTCGGTTGCTGTCATAAAGTTTCTGTTCAAGCCCATTGCGCCTTGTATTTATTTCCTTCAGGTAATCCTGGAAATTGCTGGTTATTTTTTCAAATATTTTCAACACCATCATATTGGTTCGGTCAGGGTTCCTGTTCTGGAATGAGTTCAGGAATTTTTTTATGGCTTCATTCTCAAAAGAATTAACTGTTACGATCTGGTTATGTGTTAAAATAATACAAATTGGGATGGTTATATAGAAGGCATCACTCAGGTTAAAAGAATTATTTTCAGTAGGAGTCTTTATCACAATAAGCTTTACATCATCTTCAATTTCGTATCGGCTGCGTTCATCTATATCCAAAGAATCTTTTAAAAAGTCGATGGGTATATCCATTGTTTCGCTCAATTCGTTAAATTCTTCCTGCTTTAAAGGGGGCAATACATTTACCCATACAGCATGTTCTGCCTTATCGATCGCAATCGTCTCTTTATCGGTATTTTTGAAATATTGAATCATGGGTTTTGCAGGTGGTTTTGTATGCTTTGCAGGTGATGTTCTGTATGAAAGATCGTAAAATAACAAAGTTCTCTCAAAGTAATACGTCCCAGCAGTGGATGTTTTACCAGGTAGTTATCAAGATCTTTTTCTGTTCTCTTTTTATCCAATGCTTTTATGAATTTTGCAGTGCAGGTATTCCAGTTATCCACTAATCTTTGTTTACCATATTTTATTTCAATTGGTTTAGGAATAAACCTTCCACTAGCCCGGCCACCTTCACTTAGTTTTGTGTAATACTTGTTTTTTACTTCTTCAAAGGTCTTTGAGTTGCGGTTGGGTTTGCCGGCCATCCATCGTACCACAAAGCGGGGCAGCGCATAGGCAAGCGTTGTCATGTTGGTAGAAATAATAAGATGCTGCAGGTTCTCCGCTCCCGACCATTTATTTGGTGGGCGCTTAAAGAACAATAATTCATCAAAGCCGTTACAGGCATTTGAAAGTTGCTTAAAGATATTTTCAGATGCAGTTATTATTTCAGTTTTGGTCATATTTCTATTTCACCTTTGTATACCAGTTCGGCAGGGCCGCAGAGCCAAATATTTTCAAAATGGTTATCATCTGTCTTGTTAAACTCTACGCTCAAATTTCCACCCGGGGTTTTCACTTCTACCCGGTTAAAGCCCCGATCATTGTGTGCATTCATAAGTGCTGCAGCCGTTACTCCTGTGCCGCAACTCATGGTCTCATCCTCAACGCCACGCTCATAAGTGCGTACAAAAATACCATCCTCCCTAATGGTCTCTACAAAATTTACATTAATGCCTTCTTTTTCAAACTCTTTGCTGTAGCGGATATCACGGCCTGTTGCTACTACATCAATATCTTCTACATTACTGGCAAATTTTACAAAATGGGGAGATCCTGTATTCAGGACCGCATAGGTGGAATGATGATGCACCTCGTTTACATCCTGCATTTTTAAACGTACTTTCCCATGCATGTCTATTTCGGCTTCATGTGGGCCATCGATCGCAAGAAAACGGTATGTACTTTTATGCATGCCCTGGTGATTTGCAAATTTCACAAGGCATCTTCCGCCGTTGCCACACATAGAACTTTCGTTGCCATCTGCATTAAAGTAAACCATTTCAAAATCATAGCTGGTATGGTTGGTTAACAACATCAGGCCATCGGCACCAATACCAAACCTGCGGTTACATAAATATTTTACTTGTGCTGCTGTAAGATCATCGTATTTATTGTTACGATTTTCCAGTATCACAAAATCATTTCCTGTCCCCTGGTATTTGTAAAATTCTATTTGCATTTTATATGTTTGAATCAGATATTACCTGTAAAGATCGTTTTATTAAGTTCTCAACGGCCAGGTTCCCGTTTGCAGAAAATTCTTTGCTGATGCGGTTGGCTACAATAGCACTCAGGCTCAGGCAATGATGCCCCAATGCATTGCCCAAACCATATATTGCCGATGTCTCCATTTCAAAATTAGTTATCCTGTTATTTCCAAACCGGAAATTGGTAAGGTTATCTATCAACATCGGATAGCCCAGTCCCAACCTTAATATCCTGCCCTGTGGACCATAAAAACCAGGGCATGTTACAGTAATACCCTGGTGGTAATTATGGGTAAAATGTTTTATCAGTGAAGCGCCGGCCATATTGATATAAGGCCAGATCTTACCCGTATTCAATTGTGTGTGCGTACTGAATGCGTGTATGATCTGTTTCTCTTCTTCATTACTTTCTGCCCGGTAAAAATGCATGAGGTTATCCAACCCCAGGCCATGGGTACTGGCAACAAAGCTATCAACAGGGATATCTTTTTGTAAAGAGCCCGATGTGCCAAAGCGGATAATGTTTAACCGGGTGAGTTTTTCTTTGATAGACCTTGTTTCAAAATCAATATTCACCAGTGCATCAAGTTCGTTCAATACAATATCAATATTATCGGGGCCGATACCAGTGCTTATACAACTGATCCTTTTTTTGCCCAGGAAGCCCGTATGGGTTATAAATTCACGGTGACTGTTGCGGTATTCAATTTTATCAAAATGTTTACTTACTTCACCCACACGGTCGGGATCACCAACGGTGATGATGGTTTGTGCGATCTCTTCAGGTCTGCAGTTCAAATGATAAACAGCCCCACGCTCATTAATGATCAATTCAGATTCAGCTATCCTGCTCATAATTTTACATTTACAAAGGCCTGTGATAATTTTCTTTAAAATTACCCTATTTTTGCACTTGTAAAAAATGAAATGTGAAATGAATATTCAACACCTACCGGCAGGTAGGAGGTTCCTTGTTCAATATTCAATATTCATTATTTCTTGTTCAATATTCATCTGGTCCTGTATCCGCCAGCGGGCGGATAGGCAAAGCTCACAGGTTTTGTTGGACAAGAAAAATTAATGGTCCTGTAGCCGAGTGGCTAGGCAAAGCTCTGCAAAAGCTTCTACACCGGTTCGAATCCGGTCGGGACCTCAGACCTTACATACGTCATTGCAGAAAGGGATTTGGTTCGCTTTGTTAGCAATGACGTTTTTATTTTAAAAATATGTTTGTAAAATACCTACACTGGATTGGCATACTCGCCTGCATTACACTGATCATTTCCTGTTTTTTACCATGGAGTTTTTACCCGGATCTTAAACTGCATTTCACCGGCCTGTATAGCTATGATAACCATTATGGCAAACCCGGTAAATTCCTGATTTTTTTTGCTGCTATAACATTGTTATTTATGTTACTGCCGAGGGTTTGGGCAAAAAGAGCAAACCTTTTCATCTGTGCAGTTGCATTGGCTTACGCGATAAAAACTTTTATTTTGTTTGGTAGTTGTTACAATAATTCCTGTCCGCAAAAATTATTTGGCTTATACCTGATGGTTGCGTGTACAATTGTTATGTTGATAGCATCAGGATTTCCTGATTTAAAACTTAAGGAGAAGAAATAATCTTTTTTCTTATAATAAAAGCTGTCAGCCTTAGCCTGCCTACCGGACAGGCAGGCTTGTCGAAGCAGGGGTTACCATATTAATCCGGGTTCGACAGGCTCACCCTGACACCCTTCTATTGAAAGGATTACTTTAATTTTTCTTTGCCTCTTTCGCCCAGGCATCTTTTAAAGTTACTGTGCGGTTAAATACAAGCTTATCTTTCGTTGCGTCTTTGTCAAGACAAAAATACCCCTTGCGTATAAATTGATAACGGCTTTCCGGTGTTGCATCTTTTAATGAAGTTTCAACAACAGCATTGGTTATTATTTGTAAAGAATTTGGATTTATCATGTCTTTAAAATCTCCTTCCTCACCCAAAGGATTTTCTGATGTGAATAAACGGTCGTACAAGCGTACTTCGGCATTTACCGCATGTGCTGCGCAAACCCAATGTATAGTTCCTTTTACAGTAAGGCCACTGGTATCGCTGCCACTTTTGCTTTCGGGAATATAACTGCAATGAATTGCTGTAACCTTTCCATTATTGTCTTTTACAAAACTTTCGCATTTTACAATATAAGCGCTCTTTAAACGCACCAAGGTACCGGGTGCAAGCCTGAACCATTTTTTGGCAGGCTCTTCCATAAAATCTTCCCGTTCTATCCATAGTTCTTTACTGAAAGGCAGTTCTCTTTTTCCCAGTGTTTCATCCGGGCCATTCTCACTGCTTAACATTTCTGTTTTGCTTTCTTCATAATTATCAATAATAAGTTTTACAGGATCCAGTACCGCCATTACCCGTAACGCTTTTTGATTAAGGTCTTCCCGCAAACAGAATTCCAGCAAACTCAGGTCAATAAAATTTTCTCTTTTAGCTACGCCTATCTTTTCGCAGAAAGTGCGGATACTTTGGGGTGTATAGCCTTTACGGCGGAAAGCACTGAGCGTTGGCATGCGTGGATCATCCCAGCCATTTACATGGCCATCATTTACAAGCTGCAGCAATTTTCTTTTGCTCATCACAGTGTAAGTCATGTTTAATCTAGCAAATTCATATTGATGTGATGGAAAGATCTCCAGCTTTTCTATCAGCCAGTCGTATAATTCCCTGTGCGGAATAAATTCAAGCGTACAGATAGAGTGGGTGATATGTTCAATGCTATCACTTTGCCCGTGTGCAAAATCATACATGGGGTATATACACCAGGCATTGCCACTGCGGTGATGATGGGCATGTTTGATGCGGTAGATGATGGGATCCCGCATCAGCATATTGGTATGCGCCATATCAATTTTAGCACGCAATACTTTCTCTCCATCTTTATACTTACCTGCTTTCATATCCATGAACAGGCTAAGGTTCTCTTCAATGCTGCGGCTTCGGTACTGGTTGTCCTTACCGGGTTCGGTTGGTGTGCCTTTTAATGTAGCAATTTCTTCAGCAGTTGAATCATCAACATAGGCAAGGCGCTTATTGATAAGGTTCACAGCATACTGGTATAAAGTATCAAAATAATCGGAGGTATATAATTCTTTGGCCCAGTTAAAGCCCAGCCAGCGGATATCTTCTTTAATGCTTTCTACATATTCTGTTTCTTCTGTAACCGGGTTGGTATCGTCAAAGCGAAGATTGGTTTTGCCTCCATATTTTAAACCCAGCCCAAAGTTGAGGCAGATAGATTTGGCGTGGCCGATATGTAAATAGCCATTGGGCTCAGGTGGAAAACGGGTAAGTATGGATTGGTATTTGCCATTCTTAAGATCCCCTTCAATGATCTCCTCAATAAAGTTGAGGCTTTGCACCGCTCCCAGCGCCTGGTTGGCTTCCCGTGGATTTTCTTCGCTCATTATTTTTGTTTTGAAACGCAAATTTACGGTAAAGCAGTTTGAGTTACCGTAAGGGCATAAAAAAAGCCTTTTTATCAGTTACTGATTCGTAAATAATAAAAAGGCTGTTATAATTGTTGTTTGTTTTAAGCCCTACCCATATTTCTAAGATGAGCGGAATGCGATGCTACTGCATGACGCATCTTTCTGAACTCAATATATTTTACTCCATACTCCTGGCATGTTTGTTTGATTATTTTGCTGATAGCGGGGTAGTGTATATGAGATACCTTCGGAAATAAGTGATGCTCGATCTGGAAATTTAACCCACCCACCAGCCAGGATATTAATCTGTTCTTTGTTGCAAAATTTGCGGTGGTTTCGATCTGGTGAATGGCCCACTCGTTTTCTATTCTGTTGATATCTGCATCAGGTATCGGGAACGTAGTTTCTTCTACAGTATGTGCAAGCTGGAAAACAATGCTCAATACAAATCCTGCAAACATGGCAATGATCAAAAAGCCTACAAGCCATTGTACAAAGCCCAGCAACATAATAGGTAATACGATCATCATAAAATAATACCCGGCTTTGGCGATCCAAAAAGCAAAATGATCAAACGTACTCATTTTTTTGATAGGGACACTGCCTACTTTTTTACTAAAATATTTTTTGTAATCAGTTAAAAATACCCAAACTAATAATAAAAGGGTATATAAGAACCACACATAAATATGCTGGAAACGGTGTATGAAATATTTTTTTTGTGTTGAGCACATTCTTAGTAATGGTTTTATCTCAATATCATCATCAACACCATCAATATTAGTATAGGTATGGTGAATGATATTGTGTTTATTATTCCACATGATACCACTTGCCCCTAATGCATTTACGGAGAATGCTGCGATCTTGTTCCATATTTTACTGTTGCTGAAACTGCCATGACCTCCATCGTGCATTACATTAAAACCGATAGCTGCAGTTAATCCTCCCATTAAAAAACATTCCAGGATGGCAACCCAGGCTACAGGAGTGAAAAATAAAACATGCACATAAAGGGCAACATAAGTGATCCATAATAAAACAGCTTTAAAATAGAGGCCGAAATTACCGTGCGCTGGTTTTTTTGATTCCTGGAAATAATTGTTCACCCTTCTTTTAAGTTCCTGGTGAAAGGTAGAACCTTGTACATTTAAAAATTTGGGAGTTGCCATTATCGAATATTTGAATTTTAAGTATTTTCTTTTATGATGGGGTCAAAGTTTTTTAACCCAATCATCTTATCTGTTATAAATCCTTCAGCAAATTTTACACCAATCATCTTGCCAAACCACTTATGCCGGTAGATCACACTGTCCAAAAAACCCGGTGTTGATATATATGTTTCCGGTTCATTTGTATCACTGTTATAAAACTGCGATTTGTAAGCTTTTATGGCTTCTATCTTTTGTTCAAACACATCCGTTATATCAATCACAAAATCCGGCTGCAGCATCCTATCCTGTATATACCTGAAAACATATTTAGGCCGCCATGCTTGCTGTGTTATGCCATTACTTGCTGTTTCTATCTTTCTTAAACCTGCCAGAAATGCGGCATCGGCAACTAATTTAGATGAGCGACCATGATCCGGGTGTCGATCTTCAGGTGCGTTGCATAAAATAATCTCAGGTTGATAAGCCCTTATGACACTGATGATCTTTCTTTGATGTGCTTCGTCATTCTGTAAAAAGCCATCAGCCATCTCTAAATTCTCCCTTAATTCAACCCCTAATATTTTTGCTGCATCCGATGCTTCCGTTTTCCTGGTTTCTGCGGTGCCCCGTGTACCTAATTCCCCACGTGTAAGATCAATGATTCCCGTCTTCTTACCCTGTTTTTTCTCAACCAATAACACACCAGCACAACTCAATTCCACATCATCCGGATGAACACCAAAGGCCAATACATCTAACTTCATGCTTATGCAATAAATTTATCGTGCAAATTTAACTCATTTAAATCAATTAATTTGTAGTATAGGTATGACAGATATTAGTAAATGCCAACTTATTAACAACGAAAAGTTTATTGTGAAAAAATAATAACAATTTATTGAACGGATTGTTCTGGCATGGAGTTCAATTGGCGACGGTGGTGGTATAAACTCCATAAGGGAAGCCATAGGTTTGGCAAACCTCCTTAACGATCATTTCCATCTGGTAATCTTCGCCTCTAACATCGTAGGGCTGCTTAAGGTTACTACTGAAAAAGAAGGCAACTGTCTGGTAAAAACGTGCAGTGATGCCCCCTTTGTATTCTTTTATGATGTCGTAACAATCATTGCCTGTTTGCCTGTTGATGAGTTTCATTAATACCTTACCCTGGTAAATAGAAAGGTTGCTGAGCGGATCCGTGAATTCCCTTTTTAGATCTTTTTCCCTCGATTGGATATAGGTCTTTCTTTCCCCTTTATCCTTCATTCCGGCAAGCTTTGCATTCATTTCATTAAGGATCAATCCAGATCTTATAGCATATGGATAAGTAACGATAATAGCATTGCGGAGTCTTGTCCATTTGGCCCTGCTGGCCTGGTTTGCATTGGAAATTTTAGCATGGATCTCAACGCCGTATAAGGTTTTGGCTTCAATGGTGTCGCCGTTATAAACTACGGCATAAGTTGTGAGGGTATCCCGTACACCGATTTGGGCACTTGCATAGGTTGCACCTGTTATTATCATCACAAGGAGGATCAGATTTTTTATATAAATGGGGCGGTGCAGCCTTTGCATATTGTAAATTTACTATTTAGATCAATAATTAATCCACTTTGATGCTTAAGGTAACCCTAAAGTTTATCTTTTATTGTGTAATTCTACTTTTTGGGGGGTGCCGGCAAGACGAAGAACCGCCGGCCGGACTGGAAATTCAACATTTTCAAGATTCCGTCTCTGAAGCGCGGATAGATTCGGCATACCTGTCAATCAAAAGCAATTGCGATACTCTTATGCTTAAACAGGTGCCCCGGATGGTAGATTCTTTTTTAAGGGATTCTGCTTTGCTGCAACAATTTTTCAGGCCCAGATCTACCTACACAGATGTGGATAAAAAAGTAGAGCGGGTGGTGAGGCAGCTCCAGGCTGAATGCGATTCTAATTTGCAAAAAGAAACATATAGAATAGCCCGGCTCCGGCTAAAAGCAAAGCCACAGCTGCGTAAAAAGTTGAAAGCTTAGCCCGTTTAACTGCGCTCATGATCAGGCCCAGCGCCATAATGATAAGTCCAAGCCATACCAGGTTTATATAAGGGAAAACGTAAGCCTTTAGGGTGATGTATTGTATCAGCTTGTCGGATTCTTTTATACCCAGTTTAATTTTGTGCCCATCGGTAACCCCCGCAAACTTCAGGTATAAATTCTGTGCATATACGGTATCATCAACCTGGTTAACACCAAATTCATCTACCTGTATCAAAGGGAAAGACCTGTAATGCATGCTGTCCTTACTGATCAAGGTTATATCGGCCATCAATGCAGCATCGGTTGGTTTATAGTGATATTTTTGGTTGTTTGGGTTTTTTACTACCCTGTTTAAGATGATGATGCCGTTACTGTAGAATGCAGTATCACCTTCGGCCAGTTCCGTTATTTTAAACTGGGTAGTATCCTCTTGCTTGTCGTCATTAACAGCGTAAGAAATATAGGTAAAAACATCTTTGTTGAGGTAAGCTTTGGTATCCGGATTACTACTCATGTTATTATCCTTCATGATATACACATCAGGCCACAGGGTGAATTGCTCAACCACATTTTTAGCAGCATCCTTACGCTGGAATAACAGTTCATAAAAACGGCGGCCTTTTTCATTGCCAAAGGAATCCCTGAGATAGGTTACTTCATAAGGTCCCATGGCTGCCGGCACCTGGCGTATTAGGGTAAGATTTTCCAGTGGGTTATCCGTCTCTTTGGTCATGGGATCTTTTCCACTGATCGGCAGGTTAATGCCGTTAGCACGGCTGCTGCTGATCACTTCTTTATTGCTGGATGAAATTAAAATGCCTGCGATCATCAATGCAAAACCAAGATGTGCAATAGAACCGCCGGCAGCTTTCAATTTTCCGTTTAGTCCTGTCCAGATATATGCGGCATTGGAGATCACGGAATAAATAGCAGCGAATAATGCAACATAAGCAGCCCCTAAAAAACCTGCGCCCATTTTATAATAAGTAAGCGGGTAAAATATAGCAAGCAATGCGGTGATGAGTGCAGCAATAATTGTAGGTATGGCTATCTTCTTTAAAATATAATCCGGCTCTGTTCTTTTGTATTTGAAATATTGTGTAACGGCACTCAGCAGGCCAATGATTATAGCAACAAGGATGATTATTTTATTGTAAGAGAATTCAACATTCTCGGGCTGGGCAATGCTGGTACCAAATATCTTGTTGTAAACCGGCACTGATGTTTTTGCAATGATAAACATCGCAGTTAAGAAGAACACCAATGAGCCGATGAACATCCAGAACTCCCGGGAGTTCGTGTTTTCTTCTTTCTGCTCTGCAGGCATCTTTTTTAGATTGGCGATCAGCATACCAATTGATGGAATTGTAAATGCGCCCACAAATAAAAGTATCATCACATTTATGGCTGTGCCGGCATCGGTAAAGGCATGCACAGATGTATCACCTAAAACACCCGTACGGGTTAAAAAAGTGGAATAGAGTATGAATATGAATGTGAGAAATACAAAGAGATAACTGGCTTTTAAAGAATGACCGGTTGCTTTAAAGATCACCATCGTGTGCATACCGGCAATTAAGATCAACCAGGGCACCAGCGATGCATTCTCTACCGGATCCCATGCCCAGTAACCACCAAAAGATAAAGATTCATAAGCCCATTTTCCTCCCATCATGATACCCACGCCTAAAACACAGGCGCTGAATAAGGCCCAGGGCAGGGCAGGGGTTATCCAATCGCCAAAGCGTTTGCTTTGCATTCCCGCATAAGCAAAGGCGAAAGGAATTATGGTTGATGCAAATCCTAAGAATAAAATGGGCGGATGTATCACCATCCAGTAATTGCGGAGCAAAACATTTAAACCAATTCCATCTTTAATGAATGTTAAGTAATTGGCCTGGCTGAAGATCGGTCCGGCAATCTCGTTCCTGGTCAAAGTAAAGGGGCTGCTTCCAAGCCTTACATCTCCCACATACAAACCGAGCAGCATCATCATTAAAAAGAATTGAGCTAAACTTACCACCGTCATCACCGGTGCTTCCCATTCCTTTGATCTCAGCATTATGAAGATACCCAGTATACTATGCCATAGGGTCCATAATAAAAAGCTTCCTTCCTGTCCTTCCCAAATGCAGGCCAGCAGGTATTTTGGTTCCAGCTCTTTGGATGCATGCTTGTATGCATACATGTATTCAAAATAATGATTAGCGCAAATATAGAAGATGGTAATAAAAATTATTACTGCAGAAATTAGCTGTGTTGTGAAGGCAAGCCTGGCAAAATTCAGCCATGATCTTTTTTCCAGCAGGTCAGTTTTTTTGGCTGCAGTAAAATAAGCGATGGTGGAAATAATAGATGCAATAAATGCAAGCAGTACAAAGAAATGCCCTATCTGTCCTGGGAGTAAGTGTTCGCCTTCAAACTGCATATTAAAAAGTAATTAGTAATTAGTAATTAGGAATTGGATTGGATTGTTGCTGATCAGGTTTTCTCGATTTGTCTAAATAAGCAATGTATCCGTTAATCAGTTTAAAAACGGTTTCACACTTTTCTTCAGCCGTCTTTAATTCTACTTCAGTAATATATTTTTCATCAAATGCTGTAGTTAACTGTTCCATGGTTTCAGTTATTGACCCCCTGGAAATTATAAAGAAATGCTTGGTATCAGAATAAGTATACCTACCATATCCTTCTGCAATATTTCTGGAAACAGATCTTGAACAATCAATAATTTGTGCAGTTAAAAGAAATTTTTCGTTGGTGGGGATTTTTTTTGCTAAATCAGATATAAAAATCCTCAGCTCCCTGGCTTTAATATAACACTCTAAATCTTTGTAGCCTTTATAATTCATTCTAAAATCATTAAGCAGTTACCAAAACAACCTAATCCCTAATTCCTAACCCCCAATTCCCAATTCCTAATTCCCTGTATTATTAAGTGTCTTCTCCAGTTCCTTTTTATCGTCTTTGTATTTGCTGGGACATTTCAAGAGAATATCCTTGCACTCAAAATGGTCGGCCTGCATGGTGCCTTTCATAACTATACGCTCACTTCTTTCTAGGTCGGTGGGCTTGCTGTTTTTAAAGATCACTTTTGTCTTGCCGCCCAGGCTATCCACGGCATAAAAGCTCAGGTAGTTGGGATTGTTGATAGCGTCGTACTCAATGGGCTCCGTTTTATCCAGTTTGGCAATCAGGTGAACAAAAGTACCCTGCTTATTTTTGGCAGAGTTAATGGTCTCATAAGTGGAGAAATCCCCCGCCGAAAAAACGATTAGGGCAACTATTAAAGCTGCAATGGCAACGAGGAATATGATATGGGTTCTTTTCATGTTCTTAATTTCGGGGCAAAGGTAATTCAATTGAAGTTTTTCTATTCATTTTGGCAAATGATTTATATCATAAAGGATGAGTGGTTTGCGCATTTTCCAGATTTAGTTAAAATAGAGATGTTTGGCCGCGTCATTGTTTGCAGTAGCTTATCTTTGCTGGGTTTTTTAAAACACATGCTGTTTAATTAAGTAAAAATGATGACCGATCTATCAAATTTTGATCCCAATGGTGTTGGCAATCCCAATAACAATATTTTTGGTTTACCTTTTTCGGAAGAGGAAGCCAGGCTGGTTATCCTTCCCATTCCCTGGGAAGTAACCGTAAGCTATAATGCAGGTACAGCAAGGGCCCCGGAGCATATCTTTAATTCAAGCCTGCAGGTAGATCTGTTTGACCCCGATGTAAAAGACGGCTGGAAACAGGGCTTCTATATGAGGCCATATGATAAAAAAGTGCTGATGAAAAGCGACTACCTGCGTAAAGAGGCAGAATTGTATATCAATTATATTTCGCATGATGAAATTGTTGCCGATAACAAATTCATGTGCAAATCGCTTAAGGAGATCAATGAAGGTGGTAATTTTTTAAATAACTGGGTCTTTGAGCAGACCAGGGAATTGCTGAATGCCGGTAAATTGGTTGGCTTGTTGGGAGGTGACCACAGCACACCGCTAGGATATTTTAAAGCCATTGCCGAAAAGCATGGTGATTTTGGCATTTTGCAAATTGATGCTCATTGCGACCTGAGAAATGGATATGAGGGCTTTAAATATTCTCATGCTTCCATTATGTACAATGCTTTGGAAGAGATACCGCAATTGAGTAAGCTGGTGCAGATTGGTATAAGGGATTATTGTGATGAGGAAGTGAATTATATAAAGGCAAACAACGGACGCGTTGTTACTTATTTTGATAAGGATATTAAAGAGCGCCAATATGAGGGAGAGAACTGGAAGCAGATCGTTGATGAAATCATCAATCACCTGCCGGATAAGGTTTTCATCAGTTTTGATATTGATGGACTGGACCCTAAACTTTGTCCGCATACCGGAACACCTGTTCAGGGAGGATTTGAAACAGAGCAGGTCTTTTATATTTTTAAAAAGCTGGTTCAAAGCGGACGTAAATTTGTTGGTTTCGACCTGAATGAAGTAGGCGTAAGTCATGATGAGTGGGATGAGAATGTAGGTGCCCGTTGTCTTTTTAAATTATGTAACCTGTTGGTTTCTGCAAACCCGGCATAATGGAATACAACTTCACTTTAAAAGATAACAACCAAAAAACGTTCAGGCTTTTTGTATGGTTTTTGTTCTTTTTGCATGTAGCGGCTGCAGGGGTTTTTGCGCTGAACGCGGAGCATTCAGGTGAAAAGATCAGTATCTATATATTGTTAGGGTTTTATGCATTGATCAGCATAGGTTATTATCTTTTGCGAAAACGCAGTAAGGCTTTTGATACGTTTAGTTTGATCATGGCTTTGTTGTATGCAAACTTCTGGTTAAAGCATGTTGGTTTTGCAGCGTTGCTCATCTTTGTACTGGTGTATTTATTTGTACTGGTCGTTCAGGGTAAAAAAACAACTGTAGGTTTTTCCCGTGAGGGTGTACATCTAACAAGGATATTTAAAACAGTGATCATCAGTTGGGCGCAAACAGATAATGTAATTATAAAAGATAATTTACTTACAATAGATCTCAGCTCAAATAAACTCATGCAGGCTGAAGTTGTTGAAAACGTTGCAATCGGGGATGAAATAGAATTCAACCAGTTTTGCGCAACACAACTTAAAAAAAGTATTTAACCTGTTGGGCTATTTAAAATTAAAGCTTATTCAAAAGCCGCATTCTGTTTATGTTTCGACAAGCCTGTCTGCCGACAAAGGCAGGCTCAACATGACAGAAAGCTGTCAGTCTGAGCTTGTCGAAGACGGCTTCGGGAGCGAATTCTTAAAACTTAATAATCAGGTTAATTTATAAAACAGAGGTTTAATCATAAAAAATGTTAGCAGAAAGTCCATACATATTATTTTCAGATGGCGAAGGAAATATTTTTGAAGATACTTCACTGTATGTAACAGGCCGCAGTGGCTGGGATGCAATGCCCATCCCAGTAGACGAATGGATAGAATTACCTGCTGGTGGAAATTTATACGAATTGCCTGGCCGCAAAGGCATTGGAATTGATGTGAAAACAGGGGAGATGCGCCTATGTGAAAAAGGATGGGCAGTAGCTGCATTCATTCCTCCTGCACATACAGGCTTATACATGGCAGCATATGAAACCGAAAAAGATGCTCCCACATTACCTTTATTTTGTTATACAGCTGCAGGCTGGCTTAATGAAAAGATATATGTGCCTGCCGTAAGAATTGAGCAGGACATCAGGCAGGAGTCTGAAGGTTATGTAGAAGAGCTGATCGAAAAAGGCACCAACCATTTATTGGAAGCTTACCCTCATAACCGCCTGGTAAAACATTTAATGGAGAATTGCTGCATGACTTATACCTGTCCTGCTGCAAGGAATTTAGCTATTGGCAGGTGGGAGTGCCCGGTACCTGTTTCACCTGCATGCAATGCAAACTGCATTGGCTGTATCTCTTTTCAGCCGGAGGAAGAAACGATCATCAGCACGCAGGACAGGTTAACTTTTAAACCAACAGCAGAAGAGATCGTTGAGTTTACAGTGCCACACCTGGAAACTGCTCCATTCCCCCTAATAAGTTTTGGTCAGGGATGCGAGGGCGAGCCTTTATTAATGTGGGAAACGATAAGGGAATCTATTATTGAAATACGAAAGCATACACAAAAAGGCAGTATCAATATCAATACAAACGGCAGTATGCCCAAAGCCGTACAAGCCTTGTGTGACGCTGGGTTGAACAGCATAAGGGTAAGTACCAACTCTGCAAGAGAATCTGTTTACACGCCTTATTACCGGCCCAATAATTATGTATTTGAAGACATCATAGAAAGTTTGAAAATCGTTCGTATAGCAGGTGGCTGGACAAGCATTAACTATTTTGTTTTTCCCGGCATGACAGACAGCATTGAAGAATACGAAGCATTAAGAAAACTGATAAAAGAAACAGACCTGTGCATGATACAATGGCGCAATTTTAATATTGACCCTGATTGGTATTTAGGAAAAATTGGCGTTACCGATACAGGTGAATGCATGGGTGTAAAACAAATGATGGAATTGATAAGAGAAGAATTTACGAATTTAAAATTCGGATATTTTAATCCTTCTATAGAAAGGATCAAAGGCAATTTTGAAGTTGATTTTGCACATTGATTTTTTTGAGCCCAGCCTCAGGAATTCTACTTGGCTTACACAAGTTTCTCAAACAAAACTTCCATCAGGACTTTTTGAAATCACAATGAAGAATATAAAATCTAAAGAAACAAAAGTTTTCTACGCAAAAAAAACGCTTGATGAAAAGCAAATAAAAAAATACGAGCCAGGTTACGAATTGACTGTAGAGTATGAAGTTGTAAAAAATAAGACTACACATAAAGATGAGTTTTTTTTAAAGGAATTTGGAACAGTAAGCAGTGTTGGTGCAATAAAAGTGACGAG
>JBKJMZ010000094.1:0-31066 GCA_046596255.1 Ferruginibacter sp.
ACGAAATATCAATACAACAGGAATTTGAAGAAGTGATCGCTTCGGAAGACAAATTGGCCATCCAGGAATTCCTGAATAACCAGAACATCAGTGATGTGGCCAATCTCATTTATGATAATGAAGAATTTGAATCACAGATCATCTCTCACCTTTCGATACACCGGGCAGCAAGTGTTTTTAAGATCCTGGAATTAGCTACCCAAAAAAGAATAATAAAGAATTTACCGGCGATCAAAACCACGGAGTTATTGAATGAACTACCTGCCGATGACCGTGTTGCCTTTTTGGAAGAATTACCTGCAAGTATTGTACGTGATCTTATTAAGACCCTGGATCCGGATGAACGGAGGGATACTTTGGAATTACTGGGTTATCGGGAAAACAGTATGGGCAGGATAATGACCCCGGACTACGTTTATGTATATGAAGAAAATACGGTTGCCGAAGTTTTTGAAACGATCCGAAAACATGCAAGGGGCAGCGAAACGGTTGATGTGCTTTACGTAATAAATGAAAATGGTGAACTGCTTGATGATATTCGTATAAGGGATTTTATACTGGCAGAACCGGCTACCAGGGTTAATGAGTTGATGGATGGGCGTTTTATAGTTTTACATGTGAACGATGACCAGGAGGTGGCTAGCGAGGTTTTTAAAATGAATAACAGGGTGGCATTACCGGTTACAGATGATAGGAATATTTTGCTGGGTATTGTAACCATTGATGATATTCTTTGGGTTTCTGAAGAAGAGTTTAGTGAGGATATACAAAAGATAGGTGGTACAGGCGCATTGGATGAACCTTATCTTGATATGCCATTCTGGAAACTGATCGGCAAGCGTGCACCCTGGCTGGTGGTGTTATTTGCAGGCGAATTATTAACTGCAAGTGCCATGAGTTTTTTTGAAGATGAAATAAAACAGGTGCTGGTATTGAACATGCTTGTTCCGCTCATCATTTCCAGTGGCGGTAATACAGGCAGCCAGGCTTCTACATTGATCATACAAGCCATGGCCAAGGCTGAAATTACTATCGCCGACTGGTTAACTATTTTGAAACGGGAAATAAAAAGCGGCCTTGTATTAGGCGGCATACTTGGACTGGTAGGTTTTTTAAGAACATACCTGTGGAGTTATGTTGAGCCCCACCTTTATGGAACCCATACCTTTTTATTGGCGATGGTAACCGGTGTTTCTGTACTTGGTGTGGTATTGTGGGGCACATTGGCGGGGTCTATGTTACCCATATTTTTAAAAAGGCTGAAGTTTGACCCCGCAACTTCTTCTGCCCCATTTGTGGCAACGCTGGTGGATGTTACCGGCATCATCATTTATTTTTCTGTGGCCTATCTTTTTTTGAGGGGAGTTTTATTGTAATTAATTTATGGATGCCAATAAGTCCTGGCACCAAATTTCATTGTCCTAAGTTTTGCTTTTTCTTTCTTATAAGTAACCAGGAATAAATTATCATATTCATGATCCGGAATATCACCATAAGGATAATCTTTAACACCAAGCTTGCGGATGATCTGAGGTATGGTGTTGCTATGAGCAATAATTAAAATGGTTTTTCCAAAATCCCGGTGTTGCATGATGTTATTTACCAGTTCCTCACATAGGGTGTCTGCTTTATAGTGTACTGTATCAATATGCAGTTGAATACGTAAACTGTCTCCGGTGTTTTGTGTACGGCGATATTGGCTTACATAAATTTTTTGGATCCTTTCGTTTTGCAAAATACGCAACAGGTCCCCAGCCCTTTTATTACCGGCCGCAGTTAGCAGCGGATCATTACCTGTTTGTTTTTCGGCATGCCGTACAATGTATATTTTTGTAACACCGGTTTCCTGCTGCTGTGCAATTAATGTATTTTGAAAAGCAGCCAGTATGCAAAAAATCAGTAAGCATTTCATATCCGTTCTTTTATGGGCTAATTTAAGTTATTAGTTTACTATTAGGCTTTAAAACAGACAAATAGCATACAATTTTATTAAATTGCAGGAATATTATATGTTTTGAGCCTGGATTTACAAATCAACCGGTAACCTTGGCTTATTTTTTGGGGAACTGTTGATCCATATCCTGATCAGTAAAAATAAAATCATAAACAAATATGTGTGGAATTGTAGGTTACACAGGCCCTAAAGAAGCCTACCCGATAGTAATAACAGGCTTAAAAAGATTAGAGTATCGTGGGTACGACAGTACCGGTGTGGCCTTATTGAACAATGGCTTAAAAGTTTACAAGAAAAAAGGCCGTGTTGCCGATCTTGAAGAAGCCATTGTAGGAAAAGACCTGCATGCACATACCGGCATAGGACATACCCGCTGGGCTACGCATGGAGAACCCAGCGACAGGAACGCACATCCCCATACTTCTGCCAGCGGCAAACTGGCCATGATACATAATGGCATTATTGAAAATTATACCCAGTTAAAAACTGAACTCAGTAATAAAGGTTATGTATTTACCAGCGATACCGATACCGAAGTTTTATTGAACTTTATTGAAGACATTAAAGAAAATAATAAATGCGACCTGGAAGAAGCAGTTAGAATTGCTTTGAAAAGAGTGACCGGTGCCTACGTTATTCTTTTATTGGATGCCGATAGCCCGGATACCATTATTGCTGCAAGAAAAGGAAGCCCCCTGGTGATTGGTGTTGGTAAAGGAGAACATTTTCTTGGCTCCGATGCATCGCCCATGTTGGAATACACCAAAGAAGTAGTTTACGTAAATGACTATGAGCTTGCGATAGTAAAACCTGATGAACTCATTTTAAAAAATCTCGGCAACGAAAAGATTACACCCTTTGTTACCAAACTTGATATGGAATTGGCGGCCATTGAAAAAGGCGGTTATGATCATTTTATGCTGAAAGAGATCTTTGAACAGCCAAGCACCATACATGATTGTTTAAGAGGCAGACTGGATGCAGCCGCCGGTACAATCACCATGAGCGGTATCCAGAATAATATGGAGCATTTTAAAAATGCTAACCGCATTATCATGGTTGCCTGTGGCACGAGCTGGCACGCCGCACTTTTAGCAGAGTATATCATTGAAGAGCTTTGCCGTATTCCTGTTGAAGTGGAATATGCTTCCGAGTTCAGGTATCGCAACCCAATCGTTAATAAAGGCGATATCATCATTGCCATATCGCAAAGCGGGGAAACTGCCGATACATTAGTTGCGATAGAAAGAGCCAAGGAAAATGGCGCTATCATTTTCGGCATTGTAAATGTTGTGGGTTCATCAATAGCGAGGATCAGCAATGGCGGCGCCTATACACATGCCGGCCCCGAGATCGGCGTTGCCTCTACTAAGGCATTTACTGGCCAGCTGGCGGTATTAACCATGATGGCTTTAAAGATCGCAAAAGAAAAGGGCACCATCAGTGATGATCGCTATAGCAATTTGTTATTTGAGCTGGAGGCAGTGCCTGACAAAGTAAATGCTATCTTAAAAAACGCAGATTCACTAAAAGCTATAGCAGAAAAATACAAAGGCGCATCTGATGCCCTATTTTTAGGCAGGGGATACAACTTCCCTATTGCTTTGGAAGGCGCATTAAAATTAAAAGAGATCTCTTATATACATGCAGAAGGTTACCCTGCTGCTGAAATGAAACACGGTCCCATTGCACTGGTAGATGAAAAATTACCGGTTGTATTTATTGCCACTAAGGATTCCTACCACGAAAAAATTGTAAGCAATATACAGGAGATAAAAGCCCGTAAAGGAAAAGTTATTGCGGTAATAACTGAAGGTGATGAGATCATTCCCGGCATGGCCGATGATGTATTTTATGTGCCAGCGGCAGATGAGATCATTGCACCCATGCTTAGCACCATACCCATGCAGTTATTAAGTTATTATGTGGGTATTGCTAAGGGTGTTGATGTGGACAAGCCGAGGAATTTGGCGAAGAGTGTGACCGTAGAGTAAACCCCCTGTCCCCCTGAAGGGGGAACTTATATTGTTACTGTATTTGTTTTGCTTTTCTGCTATATTGCAATTAGTTTTATTTTGGTACCAGCATTAGTTCTTTGTGTCTGCATTGTTGCGTCGCACTCTTTTACTGAATACCTTTATTCAGCTTTGCATTCAATTCAAAAAAGTATTATTATTTAAACCTCTTTGCAAGGCAAAGGGTATAAATAAATTATAAACTTTAAATTTTAGTTCTCCGCTGCGGCGGAGACAGGGGTATGAACATCATCAAAAAACACCCAGTAAATAATCTAGGCTACAACTTCGTAGATAAAAAATATATCCCGAAAGGGAAAGATGAATACCATCTGCGCAACCTTCATAACAGGAATGGTATAGAATACCGCAAATTAACAGCATACGATATTGAGGCATTGATTCGCAACCGGAATACTTCGGATGACTGGAATAAGATCGCTGTGGCCCGGCAGTTCAATCCCGAACTGGTTAGGAACTGTAAATTTCACGGATTGGTACGCATTGGTAAACTGGAACCTTTTTACCTTGAATTTCATAACCTGCGAATGCCGGTTGGTTTGTACAACAGCACCATTATCAGCAGTGATATTGGCAACAATGTTTGTATCGATAATGTTACTTACCTCAGCCATTATATTATTGGCAACGAAGTAATGATCGCCAACGTAAATGAACTGGCCACTACAGATTATGCAAAATTCGGTAACGGTATTTTAAAAGAAGGTGAAGAAGAAAGAACAAGGGTATGGATGGAATTATGTAATGAAGCAGGCGGCAGAAGTGTGATCCCTTTTAATGGCATGCTTTCTGGCGATGCATGGCTCTGGAGTAAATACCGGGAAGATGATGCACTGCTGAATAAATTTAAAGAGTTCACAGAAAAAAGATATGATAAGCAAAGGGGTTATTATGGCGAAATAGGTGACCGGACAGTCATTAAAAACTGTAAGATCATTAAAGATGTTTGTGTAGGTACTGATGCATATTTTAAAGGCGCCAACAAGCTGAAGAACCTGACCGTTAACAGCGATGAAAAAAGAACTTCGCAGATAGGTGAAGGATGCGAACTGGTGAATGGTATTGTGGGCTATGGCTGCAGGATATTTTATGGTGTGAAAGCTGTACGCTTTGTGATGGCATCACATTCGCAATTAAAATATGGGGCAAGGCTGATCAACTCATACCTGGGCAATAATTCAACCATCTCCTGCTGCGAGGTTTTAAATTCTTTGATCTTCCCCGCACACGAACAGCATCATAACAATTCATTTTTATGTGCGGCTGTGGTAATGGGACAAAGTAATATGGCCGCAGGTGCTACTATCGGCAGCAATCACAACAGCAGGGCGGCCGATGGCGAAATTGTAGCGGGGCGTGGTTTTTGGCCCGGGCTATGTGTAAGTTTAAAACACAATTCAAAGTTTGCATCGTTTACCATAATTGCCAAAGGCGATTTTCCTGCAGAATTGAATATACCCATCCCATTTTGCCTGGTGAGCAATGATGTGGCCCATGACAAGCTGGTGGTGATGCCGGGCTATTGGTTCATGTATAATATGTATGCACTGGCCCGTAACGAATGGAAATATAAATCCCGTGACAGGCGCACAGAAAAGATACAGCGTATTGAATATGACTCCCTGGCACCCGATACCATAAATGAACTTTTTAAGTCATTGGCATTGCTGGATAAATTAAAAGTAGATGAGCATGGCACTGCAGAAGTAACCGGTTGGGAAAATACCAGCCGCAAAACTGAATTGCAAAAAGTACCCCAGGCCAAATTAATATTTAAGGAACTGGTACAATACTATGGCACAGTTGAGTTATTGAATCATATTCAAAACAACAGGTTTGCCGATTTTACAGCGATGAAAAAAACATTATCCGCCAAAGTACAAAGAAGTAAATGGCTGAATATTGGTGGACAATTGATACAGGATACGGAAATTGAAAAATTAAAACGCAATATCAAATCAGGTAAGGTAAACAGCTGGGTTGAACTGCATGAATTTTACAGGCAGCAGGGAATTGCTTATACAGCCGACAGGTTAAACCATGCTTATACTTCTCTCCTGGAAATACTCAACATTACTCCCCGTCAGTTCACTCCTGCCCTGCTTAAGCAATTACTGCAGCAGGCAGTTGCTACAAAAGAATGGATGTGCAAAGGCATCTACGATTCCCGTGCAAAGGACTACAGCAATCCATTCCGTAAGATGATCTATGATACCAATGAAGAGATGAACAAGGTGATTGGTAAGTTAGAAGACAACAGTTTTATACAGCAGCAGCTTGCTGATTTAGATGTGATGAAGAAGCTTGTGAAAGTCGTGTTAAGAAAAATACGGTAACAGAAATAATTAAAGTATTATATAGTACTTTACCTACATAATTAAGATACAAAAAAAGATGATGAAGTATTTCAGCCTAATTCTGACCTTATTATTAATTACCCCATCAATTTTTTCGCAAACTAAAATTGAAAATATCAAACGAGGCTATTTAATTTGTTTGGGAATAGAACCAAATGCAGGACAAATAAATCAAATGGATAAAAATATAAAACCAGATGCGATCTCCTTGAAGGACGTCTTAAGTTATCTTAATAACTACATTTATACAAACCGGGAAACCCTACAAAGAGACATTATTAAACGTGCGCATTTTACTATTAATAAAACTCCCCCGGACAGTTTAGCTGTTGAAATGTTTTACAACTCGACTACTAATAGACCTAAAAACTACACCCAAATAATAAATGAACTTAACGTCTATTTTACTTCTGACATAATTCATCCTAACTGAAATTTTCAACATGGAACTACATACCCGAATTGAAAGCTTAGGCTAGAATGTTGGAATTAGTTTACCAAATTTTAAATATTATATGGAGTTTAATCCAGCCAGGAAACAGTATTTATTTTCAATTATAGCCATTTTAATCATTTGTTTTTTAGTAACATCTTGTACAAGTTCCCTCCTCAAGTTATATGGGATGAAAGAGATGAAAGCGATTAACGAAAAAGAAATTTTACAATATTCCTCAGTGTATGGCATTCCTTTGGAGGACAGTTATGAACTTGATACAACCTATGCAACATTTT
The DNA here is from genome assembly GCA_046596255.1 of Ferruginibacter sp. Lineage (GTDB taxonomy): Bacteria > Bacteroidota > Bacteroidia > Chitinophagales > Chitinophagaceae > Ferruginibacter. Next base: position 7,080 of record JBKJMZ010000094.1, read on the forward strand.
TGCAATCCCATGATAAAATATTATTTAAAGAGGAAATAAAAAATCATTACCAACCGTTGCAAGTCCTTTATTTTGACAAAGAAGGAAAATTAAAATCATTCCAGATTAATTGTAATGCAGGCGGCACCCCCAATCTTGCCTGGGACAGAGATTCTATATTAACCACATTTCCCCCCAGACAACAAACTAAAATTGACAACTTACTCTCACTTGATACGCAACTTAAATTTTTACGCCCATTAACAAATACCTTAAAATTTAATGTTGCTGATTATGACTATATAGTCATTATTTATTGGAACAGATTTATGGATAGACAAAGTAAGAGATTAATTCATTTCATTCAAACCAATTCCACATTATCTAAAGACCAGACAGTTAAAATAATCTATGCCAATAATGACAATATTTTTGCATTTGCAGACAATAGAAAGTAAGTTTTTAAAATCATTAACTTCTCTTTCAAAACAATAGTATGAATAGAAAATTAAATATTTTTGCTATTTTCCTGCTGTTCTTTCAAATTACAAAAGCAAGTGATTATACAAATTTCAAAATCGAATTTCCCAAAACGATAGATACAAAGAATATCAGAATTTTCTTTGATGATGGATTGGAGCAAAAATTAATTGATAATATTTTTGAAAATAATATTACAATAATAAAACAAAGGCTAACCGCTACTTATGGAACAATATCTATTTTACATGAACCTGATAATAGTTGGTTCAGGCTATTGATCAATTCAAAAACAGGTTATGTAATTTTTACAGCAGCAGATTTAACACAAAAATCATTATCTAATTATGTTATAAATAATGGTATTGATGTAGGTAAGTGTAAAGAGTTTTTGAATTTAAAAGAATTCTGCAATAAAGAATTTGAAGCTAAATCGTATTTTGCTAATCAATATAACCTTTTAAAAAGCGATACAAATCTAAAAGACTATAATAATTCATTTAGAGAATTGGCACTTAAAGCAATGGAATACATAAAGGTAAGGGGCAACAACTATTTTTATTTTTGGTATTTTCGATTAAACATAGTCAATGAACTTTTAAAAACCAACCAACTCGAATTATACGAAGTATTCAATGCGGCTTTTCCAACAAATTATAAAGAAAGTTTTGAAGGTAAAAATCTTAAACAATTAATAGAAGGTAATCTTTTTATCAAATCAGGCGAAACCTCACCTTCATTTGTTGCAAATGATTACAGAGGAAATGGAGTTTCATCCAGTCAACTTAAAGGTAAATATGTTTTAATTAGTTTTTGGGCAACCTGGTGTGGGCCTTGCGTGGCAGAGATACCTATGCTTCGAAAGATCAGGCAGGATTATAGAAATGAGGACTTAGAATTGATTTCTGTATCATGTGATCGAGATTCAGCAGCTTTTATAAAAAAAATTACCGAGCTAAATATGAACTGGACCCATATATTTGGAAATGCAGACATGAGCAATAAGTTTGGAAATAAGCCCATACCATCCTTATATTTAATTGACCCGAATGGGATAATAAAATTCAGTAGTTGGGAAGATGAAGAAAGAAAATTACATGAAATACTAAAGGAAAATATAATAATTAAAGAAAGATGAATGAATAAAAATCTTCTTCTTTTCCTCGTATTTTTTTGTGGATCGCTTACTCGGGCGCAAACCCAGACGATTGCCCAAATAAAAAAAATATTAGATACTACCCAAAATCCCATCGGCTTTGTAAAATATGTTTTGAAGAAGAAATATTTTATTGATACGGTTACCGTTGTAAGTACGAAGCAATTTATGGGTAAATCCGACAGTCTCGCTTATCATGGCAAGACTGGCAAAGTGTATGGCCCCTTTAAAAAAGAAAATATCCTGGTGAAGATTTTGGCGAAACTGCCGAATACTTTTTACCATATCAATCATATTTTACTCGACACTTCAGTATTTGATAAAGCTTTTGCCGAATCATTGTCCGATACTATTCTTACCAGGATAAAAGCGGGCACTACAACCTTTGCAGCGCAGGCAAGTATTTACAGCGCTGATGTTGAATCATCTGCCAAAGGCGGAGACCTGGGCTGGTTTGTAAAAGGAATAATGATGCCCCAACTTGATAAAGAAATGGTGAAGCATAAAAAGGGTGAGTTGTTCAAAGTATGGTCATCATCCGGGTTGCATATCGTAAAGCTCGCAGATAATCCTAGAGAAGATACAGGCTATGCTTTGTTGTTGCGGGTGATCTTATAGAGGGTCGGGACCCCGCTATTTGCGGGGGCCTGAACCATTAACACTGATAGCTTCCTGCAACTGGGTTCAGACCGCTCCCTTGCTTTGCAAAGGTCAGCGTGCCGACCCCAGAAAAGATTCCAGCGCCAGTTCATATCCCCTCAATCCTAAGCCGCTGATCACTCCTTTAGCTTTACCCGAAACATGAGATAGTTTCCTAAAATCTTCCCTGCCAAAAATATTGGAGATATGTACTTCTATTACAGGAGTGGTTATGGCTGCGATAGCATCGCCGATGGCAACTGAGGTATGTGTATAGCCACCCGGGTTTATAATAATACCATCGTAGTTAAATCCTACTCTTTGTATCTCGTTGATCAGCTCCCCTTCAACATTACTTTGAAAATAAGATATTTCCTGGTTGGCATATTTATCCTGTAGGGTCTTCAAATAAATATCGAAAGATTCACCGCCGTAAATATCTACTTCACGTTTACCAAGAAGATTCAGGTTAGGTCCATTTATGATCGCAATTTTCATAACGCTAATTTAGGACACGAATTGAACGAATTACACTAATTACACGAATTATTTTAAAACATTCGTATACTGAATTCGTGTAATTCGTGTAATTGGTATTAATTAGTGTTGATAAGAGAAATGAACTCATCAAACAAATACCTGCTATCATGCGGACCGGGTGTAGCTTCAGGATGGTATTGAACTGAGAAAGCTTTTTTATTTTTTATACGGATGCCTTCAATGCTGTCATCATTTAAGTTAACGTGGGTAATTTCAATATTGTCATTGGCCCTAACAGCTTTAGGGTCTACACCAAAGCCATGGTTCTGCGTAGTGATCTCAGATTTACCGCTGATGATATTCTTTACAGGATGATTCAAACCCCTGTGACCATGATGCATTTTAAAAGTAGGGATATCATTGGCCAGTGCCAATAACTGGTGGCCCAGGCAAATGCCGAATAAAGGCTTATCTGCTGCAAGTATCTGTTTTACGGTTTTAATGGCATAATCCATCGGGGCAGGATCGCCGGGGCCATTACTGATAAAATAACCATGAGGTTTAAACTGTTCTGTTTCCTCAAAGCTTGACTTTGCATTGAACACTTTTACATACGCTCCACGTTCTACCAGGCAATTTAAAATATTCTGTTTTATCCCAAAGTCAAACACAGCTATGCGTAATTCACTTTTTTCATCTCCTGCAAAATAGGGTTCTTTGGTACTTACAGATGATGCAAGTTCCAGCCCATCCATTGACGGTACTTCTTTTAATTTTTTTGTGAGTAACTCAATATCTGTGATCTCAGAAGAGATAATGCAGTTCATGGCTCCCTGGGTACGTATGTGTGAAACCAATGACCTTGTATCAATACCATCAATGGCAACAACTCCCTGGGCTTCAAAATAATCCTGCAGGGATGCATCAGCCATAAAGCGGCTGTACTTATCTTCCAGGTTGCGGCCTATTACTGCTTTCACTTTTACACTGTCACTTTCTACATCCGCAGCTTTTACACCATAGTTACCAATATGTACATTGTTCATGATGAGTACCTGACCATAATAACTGGGGTCAGTAAAAACTTCCTGGTAACCCGTCATGCCGGTATTAAAACAGATCTCGCCGGTAGCTGTACCGGTTTTACCAAAAGCAGTACCGTTAAAAATAGTTCCGTCAGCTAAAATTAAAATTGCGGGGAGTGTTTTTGTATCAGGCATGTATTATAAAGGTTTTGCAAAGAAAGGAATATAATGGGGTAATAAGCAAATAAAAATTTTCACATAATATAAAGGCTTGATTTCTAATTTACCCTAAACCCATAAAAACCAAAACCTTCACTATCAAGCCGTTGTCTGGTAGCTAAAAATTCACTAATACAAAGATTAAAATAAGTGCTTGAGTAATAAGCTATCATATTCCAGTGCTTATCGGCTACTGCAAAGTTTACATTCAAACCAATGGGTGGGTTTGTATTGTTAATTCTTAGCCTGCCAGGTTGTGACACTATCGCTAAAGTATATATACCTTTTGTTGGTGGAATAAGATTTAATGTGGCTGTAAATGGTTTAATGCCATTAGATAAATACACTGATGGTATTCCATTAGTTGATAGATGACCATCAGAAATAAAAATTGAACTACCAGACATACGGATACCTACTCTGGCTACTGTATCAAGTTTATAAAAGTCAAACATGTACCAACCCTCTTGCAAAGAATTTACAGATACAGTTCTTTTAGAAGTTATAAATTATCGGGAAGTGTTTATTTAAATTTTAGTGTATCGCCTAAGCGGATTGTTTCTGCGGAATCGTTTAGCGTAGCGTTGAGTTTAACAAAATCATTTTCTAATTGTCCTCGTGGTGGTTCACAACTATAAAAGGCAACTATTAAAAATAACAGCAATTTTAAAAAAAATATTTTTTTTCATAGTACTTATTTTAAGGCAGCTTTGGGTATTGCACCCAAAACTAAATCAATTCCGAAATTATATGTCAAACAGTTTTAAACCTTAGACATATAAAAAAAAGCTCCGATAAAAATCGGAGCCTATATAAACTGTTAGTTTCAAACTATGCTTTGGTTTCTTCTGTTGTGTCTGTAGTTCCTTCAGTTGCAACATCAGTTGTTGTTTCAACTTCGGTGTCAGCAGCTTTTTTCTTAGCTCCACCGGCACGACGTGTTTTCTTAGCTGGTTCAGCAGCAGTTGCAACACCTTTACCATAAATTTCGTTAAAGTCAACCAGTTCGATCATTGCAATTTCTGCATTATCACCGGTTCTTGCACCTAACTTAATAATACGTGTGTAACCACCCGGGCGGCCTGCAACTTTGGGAGCAACCACGGTAAATAATTCTTTAACTGCAGCTTTATCATTCAGGTAGCTAAACACAATACGGTGATTGTGCATGATCGCTTCCTTGCTTGATGTATTCTTTGTTTTGGTGATCAGGGGCTCAATATAAGTACGTAAAGCCTTTGCTTTAGCTAAGGTTGTTGTAATCCTTTTGTACGTAATTAATTGGGCACCCAAATTCATAAGTAGGGCCTTCCTGTGTGAAGCTGTTCTGCTCAGCTTATTACCTTTTTTTCCGTGACGCATGACGTTTGTGTTTTAATTCGGTTATACCGTGTCAGGAATTATAACCTACTTGTTTATAAATATGCTAATGTGCTGATTTGCTAATGTGCTAATTTCTTCATTTCAAAGTGTATTAGCATCCCTAAGGCTCCATTAGCATATTAGCAAATTAGCTAATTAGCAAATTACTCGTCATCCAACTTCAGCTTGCTCAGATCCATTCCAAAGCTCAATCCTCTTTCATGTAATACCTGTTCGATCTCACTTAAAGATTTCTGACCAAAGTTCCTGAACTTCATCAGGTCTTCCTGCTCGTACTGTACCAGTTCACTTAATGAATTGATCTTGGCCGCTTTTAAGCAGTTAAAGGCACGTACAGAAAGATCAAGATCTTCCAATGGTGTTTTTAATACCTTACGTAACTGTAAAGTTTGTTCATCTACCAGGTCTTCTTTCTTATCTTCCTTAGTATCAAAAGTGATATTCTCGTCGGTGATGATCATCAGGTGCTGTATTAAAATACGGCTGGCCTGCTTTACAGCATCTTCCGGGTGAATAGTACCATCGGTGATCACTTCCATGATCAGCTTTTCAAAATCGGTACGCTGCTCAACACGGGTATTTTCAATAGCGTATTTTACATTCTTTATCGGTGTGTAAATAGCATCTACAGGAATATATCCAAAATGAGAGTTCTTTTCTTTGTTCTCTTCTGCAGGAACATAACCACGTCCTTTACCAATTGTGATCTCGATATCCAGTTTTGCACTGCTGTCCATAGTACAGATCAACAGCTCGGGATTCATTACTTCAAAAGTAGGAGAAGCCTCACCGATCATACCGGCAGTGAATTCAGTTTTGTTCTTAATAGAAAGCGTTACTTTCTCCACACTTACCTCATGCTCAACTTTCTTTTTAATACGAACCTGCTTAAGGTTCAGGATTATTTCTGTTACGTCTTCAGTGATACCCTTTAAGGTAGCAAACTCGTGATCTGCTCCCGCAATGTTGATACCAATAATAGCGTAACCCTCTAAAGAGTTCAATAACACCCTGCGCAGGGAGTTACCGATCGTTACACCATAACCTGGTTCAAGGGGACGGAATTCGAAGATTGCTTCAAATTCGGTTGCTTTTTGAAGAACGATTTTATCGGGCTTAACAAAATTTAAAATTGCCATTTGTATTTTGTTTATTTAATGTTTAAATTTTTTTTGTACCAAACTGAAGTAATTCTATTCAACTTCATTGGCGTCGCACTCTTGTACTTTTTCAACTTTATTCATCCCCCATTTTACTCTTCAAAGTCCTCCCATCGGGGTCTCTGTAAGAGAACGAACGAAGTTCATTAGGATAGGCCTTACTTAGAGTACAATTCCACGATTAGTTGTTCCTTGATATTCTCAGGAACACTTTCTCTTTCAGGATAAGTAATAAAAGTACCTTTTGAATCAGCTTCATTCCACTCTAACCAGTTAAACTTGGCGTTCTTACCGCGTAAATTACCGGTGATAGATGCATTAGCTGCACTTTTATTTTTTAAGCCAATTACATCACCGGCAACACAGCTATAAGAAGGTATGTTCAGCACTTCACCATTTACAGTGATGTGCTTATGCGATACCAACTGGCGTGCAGCCTGGCGGCTTGGTGCAATACCCATACGGAATACAGTATTATCCAAACGGGCTTCTAATAATTTAATAAGGTTTTCACCGGTAACACCTTTACGGCGGGCAGCTTCATCAAATGTTTTGCGGAATTGTTTTTCCAGCAAACCATATGTGTACTTTGCCTTTTGCTTTTCTCTTAATTGTAAAGCATATTCACCTAAGGTTTTACGCTTGCGGGTAGCACCATGCATACCCGGAGGGTTACTGTTCTTGGTTAACCATTTTCCATTACCTGTAATGGGTTCTCCGAAGATCCTGGAGATTTTTGTTTTGGGGCCTGTGTAACGTGCCATAATTATTATAGTGGTCTTTTAGTGACGATGCATCATTATAAAGACCTTTTAAAATGAATAATGCACCCTTTTATTGAATTGGCAATGGACAATATGCAATTGGCAAATTGCCTATTGTTTATTGCCTATTGAATTATACTCTTCTTTTCTTTGGAGGACGGCAACCATTGTGTGGCAAAGGTGTAACGTCTTTGATCATATTGATCTCGATCCCGTTTTGAGATAAAGAACGGATTGCGCCTTCACGGCCTGATCCCGGTCCTTTTACAAATACATCAACTCTTTTTAAACCTGCATCCAACGCTATTTTTGCTGCATCTGCTGCGGCCATCTGGGCTGCATAAGGTGTATTCTTCTTAGAACCCCTGAAACCCATTTTACCTGCACTGCTCCAGCTTATAACCTGGCCCTGCTTGTTGGTTAAACTGATGATAATGTTGTTGAAACTTGCAGTAATGTGTGCATCGCCGTAACTGTCAACTTTTACTACTCTTTTTTTAGAGGCTGTTTTTGCGCCTTGTGCTTTTGCCATAATGTAATCTAGATAGGTAATCTTTTAAAAAATGTATCCCGATTGTTCATCGGAACTGAACCAACCCTCCTGCAGACTCCTTAGCGATCTGGTATTGTTTCAAATAATTGAAGTCTTATTAATTTGCATATTTGCCCATTGGCACATTTGCATATTATTTAGTTACTTTCTTTTTACCCGCAACTGTCTTACGCTTACCTTTCCTTTGACGGCTGTTGGTACGTGTACGCTGTCCACGAACGGGCAATCCTTTACGGTGACGTAAACCACGGTAACAGGCAATATCCAGCAAACGCTTGATGTTCATCTGTGTTTCACTGCGTAAAGCACCTTCTGTTTTAAACTCGTTATTGATAACATTACGGATGGCAGTCTGCTCATCATCGTTCCATTCGTTCACTTTTTTACTGTGTTCGATACTGGCCTTGTCTAAAATGTAGCGGGCAGTTGAACGTCCTATTCCGTAGATATAAGTAAGACCAACTTCGCCTCTTTTGTTTTTTGGTAAATCTATACCGGCAATACGAGCCATAATTTATTTTAAATTTTAGATTTTAGATTTTATTCAATTTTAGATTTTAGATTGACGATTTTAGATTTTATTAAAATGCTGGGCAAATCTAAATTCTACAATCGGAAATCTACAATCCCTACTATCCCTGCTTTTGCTTAAAGCGTGGATTCTTTTTGTTAATAACATACAGCCTGCCCTTTCTTCTTACGATCTTACAATCTACGCTGCGTTTTTTAATTGAAGCTCTAACCTTCATGGTTGTTAATTTTATTATTTATTAAATAATTCCTTTTATTATTTATACCTGAAGATGATCCTGCCCCTGGTTAAGTCATATGGGCTCATTTCAACACCAACTTTATCACCCGGTAAAATACGGATATAGTGCATCCTCATTTTACCTGAAATTGTGGCCAATATCTCATGATCATTCTCCAATTTAACCTTAAACATAGCATTGCTCAACGCTTCAATGATTACTCCATCCTGTTTAATAAGTGCCTGTTTAGCCATAATTTTTGGAGCGCAAAGATAGGAGTAATAATTTAATTAACAGCAAAATACAGATGGAATTACCAACAATTCCGGTATTTTTCCACAAAAACCCGCCTTTTTAGTACTTATATAAGCTTGAGTGGCGCTTAATACTGGTATTTTGATAAAAAATGCCCTTAACTATTAAAAAAGTGTAAACCGCATTTTTCATCATTACCAATAATTTATATTAAAAAGGCCCCGATATTTAAATGGAGGCCTTTTTAAAAAATTTATATATTATTTTCATCCAAAGGATTCGTCATTCAGGTGCACTTTTGTCATATCATGATAGTGATTTTGCAACTGGTGAACATTGATCGGGTGCACCATCTGGCGGTGTTCATCGCGGTACCATATTTCAAATTTTGAAAAATCACCCGCAGCCGGTAACATCATCCTGAATGCACCCTTCATATATTTAACTGTTCCATCCTCGTTATCCTGTTTATGAAATTTAAGTTTCATCAGTTGCTCATCATCCAGCGGTATTGCACTTAACTGCTCTGTTTCATACCAGAAATCCTGTGCCCCGGTATTTACACATACCTGCTTCTCATTACCATTGAGGTTTGTTACTTCGCCTTGCTTTTTGTCGCCGTCGTTATCAGCTATTACATAATCGCCTACTTTAATTTCATGAAATTGTATCATAGTTAAATGTTTTTATATTGCCAATTTAAGTATTTTTCATAACTCTTCAAGCTGAATTTGCCACGAGGCAAATTCCTACTCAGCCCAACTCATTACATAACCTTCATTCTCTATCTCCAAAGCCTCTACGGTTAGCTGCAACGGATGAAAGGTATCCACCATTACTGCCAGCTCATTGGTTTCCTTTGCGCCTATACTTTTTTTAACTGCTCCAGGGTGCGGACCATGAGGTATCCCGGCCGGATGCAAAGTGAGCATACCCCGGGTAACATGCTTACGGCTCATAAAATCACCATCTACATAATATAATAACTCGTCGCTATCGATATTGCTATGGTTATAGGGCGCAGGAATTGCCTGGGGGTGGTAATCAAATAATCTTGGACAAAAAGAACAGACCACAAAATTATTGGCCTCAAATGTTTGGTGTACCGGCGGCGGCTGGTGTACCCTGCCGGTTATCGGCTCAAAATCATGAATAGAAAAAGCAAATGGATAGCAGCATCCATCCCATCCTACTACATCAAAGGGATGGTGTGCATAATGAAGACCATACAACACTCCTTTCTTTTTGGTTTGAATCAGGAAATCTCCTGCCTCATCAAAGGTCTGCAAGTCTTTTGGCTGCCTTATATCTCTTTCACAAAAAGGAGAATGCTCCAGCAACTGCCCAAGCTTACTTACATATCTTTTGGGATAACGTATGGGACTGAATGATTCAACAATGAAGAGCCTGTTATTTTCTGTGGCAAACTCGATCTGGTAAATAGAACCTCTTGGGATAACCAGGTAATCGCCATATGCAAAATCGAGATTGCCATATTGAGTCTTTAAAACACCGGTGCCCTCATGCACAAAGATCATTTCATCAGCATCGGCATTTTTATAAAAATAATCCTTCATGCTTTGTTGTGGCGCTGCCAGTACAATATGGCAGTCGTTGTTTACCAAAACAGCTTTACGGCTTTGCAGGTAATCCTTTTCGGGTTTGATTTTGAATCCTTCGAGGCTGCGGTGCTTCAGCATTTTTTCTTCTGCTATCCTGGGTTGCATATTTACCGGCTCATCGGTTTTAATGATCTGTGTTGGGGGATGCGTATGATAAAGTAAAGAATAATCATTACTGAATCCTTCTGTTGAAAATAATTGTTCAGAATACAATTCTCCATCGGGCTTACGAAACTGTGTATGCCGTTTATGGGGAATGGTTCCTAATGTATGATAGTGGGCCATGATCGTAATAAATTAAAAATGAAAAATCAAGAATTAAAAATGATCAATTCTTTTGTTTTGAGAGATGAAGATATTATCTGACACATAGTTCCAGCGAAGCAAGCAGGAAACAATATTTCCAACTGCGCTTGTCAATATAATAGGTGAAGTTGCGGTGAAAAGGCATGTTCGATTGGTTGATTTGATGATTTGGAGATTTTCTGATTGAAAACCTTCATGATTTCCAGACTTGCGTAATCCAATATCGATTCCGTGTAAATTTACACTTTAATATTTATTTCTGATGACGAGAATAGGATTAATATCAGATACCCATCATTACCTGGATGAAAGCATCTTTGAACATTTTAAAGATTGTGATGAGGTTTGGCATGCGGGGGATTTTGGGGACACAGACATAGCTAAGAGAATAAAAGAAAAAAAGAGATTGAAAGCTGTATATGGAAATATAGATGGGCACGATATTAGAACCGAATTCCCAGAACAATTGATCTTTATGTGTGAGGGTGTAAAGGTAATGATAAAGCATATTGGAGGTTATCCTCCACGCTACAATCGGGAAACTAAAAAAGAGCTTTTAATACAGCGGCCTCAGCTATTTATCAGTGGCCATTCCCATATTTTAAAGATCATGTATGATGATAAACTAAACTGCCTGCATATGAACCCCGGCGCAGCAGGTAAACAAGGCTGGCATAAAATAAGGACAGTGATTCGATTTGTAATTGACGGAACCGAAATGAAAGATGCAGAAGTAATTGAATTAGGGCCTAAATAAGAAAAATTAATTGTTTCATTGTTGAATTGCTAAATTGTTTTGATGTGCAATGAACAATTGAACAATCCAACAATTAATCAACTCAGCTATTTTCCACCATTAGCCGTAAGATCGGCCTTACAGTTTGCATCCAATGGAGGAACATTACCTGTCATTAACACACCCATGATATCCGTAGTATTAGCTCCATAGTACATTAAGCAATTCCTGTTATTACAATGATTGGCATTGGCCGCATCCTGGTGATTGGTAACCATGGGTGTACCAAGGTTCACCAGCCCAAGAATATGTCCCAGTTCATGTTCCAGTACGGTTGATTCTAATTTGGTACGGCTCACCTGGCCAAATCCTCCTGAGTTATCAGTTACGGTTTTGCCCAATAGGGCCATAGAAGTATTCCTGAATGCAAGTCCTAATGCAGTTGGCTCTGAGTATTTGCTATCGGTATATAAAAAATAAAGCCCTAACTGGTTACCGGATGTATAGACCGTCCTGTAATTTTTCTCTACTTCCACTATATCATTAAGTGTCATTACTGCCTTTCCAGCTGTAGGTATCTGGGTTTGAATAACTGAAATTCCGGCAGGCTTATTTACCAGGTTGTTTAAAAAAGTAACTGCATTATTGATGGATGCGGCATCCGGGGCAAAGCCCGGCATATATTGGATCTCTAACTTAATCGAAGTATAATTGGTTGCATTTAACAGGTCCCTGGCAGAAGCACCTACCGCTTTAAAATTTTCAGGATGTACTGAGGAGATACTCGGATCGCTTTTTTTACAACTAAAGCTTACCAATAATAAAAGGGCCAGCAATATGCTTAATGGCTGCAAAGTTTTGAAAGGCATAGGTTGAATTTTCATTAATAAACGAAAATATCATGCCAGAAACGTTAATCCGTTAATTTGTATATCCGTTAATCCGTAGGAGCGTCAATATTTGAAAATCCTTACTTTATTGAAGTCCACCAATTAACTAATTAACGGATTAACCGATTAACGTTTTTATTCCACCCAGTCTGCAATAAAGATATTAGTATCTCTTGTACCGCCATTGTTACGGTTGCTGCAGAAAATTATTTTTTTGCCATCAGGACTGAACATAGGGAATGCATCAAAGGATTTTTCTGCCGAGATCTTCTGCAAACCAGTTCCATCTTCATTTACAATGAACAGGTTAAAGGGAAACCCTCTTTTGCTCTGGTGGTTACTGGCAAATATGATCCTTTTATTATCCGGCATATATGCTGGCGCCCAGTTGGCATTACCGAAAGACGTTACCTGTTTTACATTTTTGCCATTGGCATCAGCTATAAATACTTCCATATTGGTTGGAGCCACAAGGTTCTCTGCCAGCAGGTCTTTATACTCTTTTATTTCTGCTTCGGTCCTGGGCCTGCTTGCACGCCAGATGATCTTTTTACCATCAGGACTGAACCATGCACCTCCATCATAGCCCAGCGCCGTAGTGATCCTTTTTTCTTTACGGCTTTTGAGGTCCATCACGTACAGGTCAATATCACCATCTTTGGTACTGGTGTACAGCATTTTTTTTCCGTCAGGAGAAATGGTTGCTTCTGCATCATATCCTTTACTGTTTGTAAGTTGCTTTACTATTTTACCATCCAGGTCGGCCATGAATATATCGAAGCTGGTATATAAAGGCCAGATATATTTGTTACCATATTTGGTACGGTCGGGCACCGGTGGACAATTATTATCATTTAAATGGGTGGAAGCAAAAACCACATGTTTGCCATCCTTTAAAAAAGCGCCACAGGTAGTTCTTCCTTTACCGGTACTGATCAGTTTGGGTACAAATTTCTCGCCCCGGGCGGGCACTTTGCCAATATATATCTGGTCGCAGGGTATTCCTTCCTTAAGCGCTGTTTTTTGATAAATGATCCACTTGCCATCAAAACTGAAATAGGCTTCCGCATTGTCACCACCAAAAGTGAGCTGCTGCATATTGGCAAAATGCTTTTCGCCTTCAAATAACAGGGTATCTTTTTGGAAAACATTTTTTATCGAAGAACCGGTATTCTTTGTAAAAGAAACAAGGGAGATTATCGACACAATTAATATACCAGGGAAGAAAATTTTTTTCATGTTTATATTTATGTTGTAAAGGTAAATTATGTTAAAATTTAGATTGTCAGCAAATTGTCATCTGGCTCAACAGAAGAGCATGTATTTTTGTTCCATGAAGAAATTTATATTGCCGGGGCTGGTTTTATTGATAACGATCATAGCCTGTAATAATGAAGATCATACAAAGGAAGCGTTAACAACTACTGTTCAAACAACTACAGGCCGGGAAAAATTATTAAAAGATTCTATTTTGCTTTTTCCTGATTCCCTTTTATTAAAAGAAAAGCTGATCCAGTTTTACCGCGATGAAACTGCGTATGATAAGGCCATTGCCTTAACCGGAGAAGTATTACAAAAGGACAGTCTGAACGACAGGCTCTGGGATATTAAAGCCACTTTGCTATTTGAAAATGAGGACACCTTAAATGCGATCAGTTCTTTTGAAACAGCCCTGAACATTAATCCTCAACCCCGTTATATTGTTTTGCTAGGCTCCCTGTATGCACAAACCAGGAACCCTAAGGCACTTGATATGGCAGACTTTTTACTGAAAGCCAAAGTACCAGATTCGGAAAAAGAAGCTTTGTTCATAAAAGGATTATTTTATACTTACACTGGCGATAAAATAAAAGCCATCAGCTATTTTGATAAATGCCTTAACCTTGATCATAATTTTATGCTTGCCTACCGGGAAAAAGCAATTGCATTGTATGATATGGGTAAATATGCAGATGCCATAACTGTGTTAGATAAAGCTGTGACCCTGCAGAATAAGTTTGATGAAGGCTATTACTGGACCGGCCGCTGCCTGGAGAAACTGGGTAAAACCAAAGAGGCAATTGAAGAATACCAGACAGCACTGATGTATTCACCCGATTATGTGGAGGCTAAGGAAGCGCTTGCAAGGCTTGAAGCCCCCTAAATCCCCCAAAGGGGGACTTGTGGCATATAAGTAATAAATTTGCATTTCCTTTCATAACCACTAAACCACTAAACCATTAACATGCCCATTATCGCTCCTTCATTATTATCAGCCAATTTCTTAAACCTGGAAGCAGATTGTAAAATGCTTAACGAGAGCAATGCAGACTGGTATCATCTTGATGTGATGGATGGCCGCTTTGTTCCCAATATCAGCTTTGGGCCTATGCTGGTGGAGTTCTTCCGCAAAGCCACTTCCAAGGTTTGTGATGTGCATTTAATGATAGAAGAGCCAGAAAAATATGCAGAGGCTTTTAAAAAAGCTGGTGCTGATATCCTTACCGTACATTTTGAAGCATGCAAACATTTGCATCGTAATATTCAGCAGATCAAAAGCCTTGGCATGCAGGCTGGTGTGGCTCTAAATCCGCATACGCCTGTTGAAGCATTAAGAGATGTACTGGCTGATATTGACCTGGTTTGTGTGATGAGCGTTAACCCGGGTTTTGGCGGACAATCATTCATTGCATCTACATTGAACAAGACCAGGCGACTTCGTGAAATGATCGACGAGCAATCATTGAATGTAAAAATTGAGATCGACGGCGGGGTTACCTTAGCAAACGCAAGATCCATTCTTGATGCAGGAGCAGATGTACTGGTGGCAGGTAATGCTGTTTTTAAAGCGGCCGACCCTATTGGGATGATTGCTGCATTGAAAAATTTATAAAGGTAAAATTTAAATCAAAATTAAGAATTAAGAATTAAAAGAGAGAGAGCCATGTTCTGATTTCTGAATTTTTAATTCTTAATTCTTAATTTTTAATACTTAATTATTTTATTTAAGCTTCCACCTGATCCCTAAATAAAACTCTCTACCCCTTGTGGGCCCCCATACAGATGAAATATCAAAGTAAGGACTGAAAGGATCCTGCCAGCTAATAATGGGCTGATTCTGGCGGAAATTAAAAATATTCTCACAACCCGTATAGATCTCAAAACTTTTAAACAGGTAAGTGAATTGCGCATTTACAGTTGTATAAGCTTTTGAAAAGTCCGGGCGTTGAAATTCAACGGGATTTGATCTTGTGTTTGGTAAACGTTGTTCCCCAAACCAATGAACATTCATATCTGCATGAAATTTATTGCTCACAGGTTTATAGCTGAAGGTGCCCAATACTTTGTGTCGTGAATTAAATGGTAATACTTCCCTGCGACCATTATTCATCCTGTACACATCCAAAAAATTGTACCCTGCTTTAAACTCGTAACGCTTGTATAATTTGATAAAGAGATCTGTTTGAAAACCATTGCTTATACTTTTGCCTGTAAAATTCTTAATAAATGCTTTGGTAGGATCTGTATCATAATCAGGGAATACCTGGTTTTTAAAATCCGTTCTATAATAATCCATGCTGATATAACCGGAAAGGTTTCCCTTGTTAAATTTTTGGGTAATGTTGATACCCATGTTTAATGCTTTCTCCGGTTTTAATGTTTCCACAAAAACAATATCCCTTGAACTTGCCATCAATCCTATATTCTCGCTAAACAAATTAACTGTACGCCAGCCGGTACCTATGTTTGCACGGATAGTTAATTTGGGAGTGGGATCATACTTCAACAATGTTCTTGGCGTAACATACCAGCCAAATTGATTGTGGTTATCGGCTCTTATACCTGCTATCCAGGTCAGTTTACCTTTCAAAAATGTGATAGTGTTCTCAGCAAACACGCCAACTATTTTTTCATCCCGCTGATAGTTGCCGTCATAGTTCCTGTTAATAATGTTATCTGTAAATTCAATGTCTTCTTCCAGGTAAAGGCTTTTAAAACTGATGCCTGTCTTTAAAGTATGGTTAGCCGTTTTTGTTAACTCGTATTGCCCGTTTACAAAAGCATTGGTTTGTTTTGCTTGGTAAGATAAAGAACCAAAAAAAGATCGTTGGTCCTGGTGAAAACCGGAAACATACAATGTTGCCCGGTGCATATCATTGAACCCATAGCTGGCTTTAGCCCAAACTTCGGGCTGGTTAAGCGATACCGTATTTCCATAAATTGTACTGCTACCCTTATGCTGATCGGGATCAAAAAATATTTGTCCGCCGGTACGCTTCTCATTTAAAAAGCGCAGGGCTATCTCGCTGCTCCAGCCCCAGTCCTTTTCTTTTCCCACCTTCCATTTATTCATTACCATGTACCGCGTAAGCAAAGGAAGATCAAGAAAATTATCTTTATCCTTATCTGTTTTATTGGCGGGCTGCACGGTATGGAAAGCAAAAAGGCTATGCCACTTGCCAATTTTAAAATTGGTAGCCAGGTTAAGGTGCTTTTCCAAAAAACTATTCATATATACATTGGCAAATAATTTTTCAGTAGTGTTGGGATTATTTGTTTCCACATTGATCTGGCCGCTGATGCTCTCATGCCCCTGCAATACACTATTGGCGCCTTTTGAAATATAAATATTATCAACCAGTGTACCGGGTATACCACTGATGCCATAGGTAAAGGTCAATCCCTGTATCATCGGAAAACCATCTACCAGCACCTGGTTATATACTCCTGATAAACCAAGTATCCTTAATTCCTTTGCATTGGTAATGATATTAGTGGTTTGTGGCTGAACAGATGACTGTGTTTCAAAACAACCCGCCAGGTCGCAACAGGCTGCTTTTTTTAATTCAGTTGAAGTAAGCACTTCTGTTTTAATTGGCGAAAGGTTAGAAATAATTGTACCAGGTTTTTCTGCATTTACTACAACTGCATCAAGGTTAGTTCTTTCTTTCAATACAAACACTATATTCTCCTGGTTGCTTACATCCAGGGTATCTGATGTATATCCGGCATGGCTTGCAACAAGGATATTGTTAGCCGCGGTTTTGTTAATTGTAAACCTTCCGTCTTCATTAGCGCTGCTCCCCTTTTTGTTATTAATCCAAAACACTGAAGCCCCGGGTAAAGGTTGGTTGTTTCCATCAACAACTTTACCTGTTACTTTTTGGGCAGTACCCGCCAAAGGCAGTAACAATAAAATATAAATGATATACTTCCCCATTGTTAGTTCTTTACTTTATAGGGCCGCTCATCAGGGTCACTGCAACCCCCTGTATTTTCAATGGCTTTGAATATTTCTTTTGTGCCAACCAATGCAGGGTTAAAGCTGACCTTAAATACCGAAACCGGCCCTGCCTTGCCGGGCTTACATGCACTAACGCCTTTTAGCAGCATTACATTGTCAGCAAGTGTCTTCAGGTCGTTGCTGCAGGTTACACCTTTTACTTTAATAGTAATAGTTGAATCGGCAAGTGGTTTTACAGTATATGCAAATGAACTGTTGCCAATGGCTGTAAAAACCAGTAAAGCAATTATGAGTTTTTTAAACATGGTAATATATTTTAGAATTAAAAAATGTAGCGCAAATTTTATTATCAATAAAAAAGTTGCAGGACAACCTGTCTGCAACTGTTAGAGTTCATATAAGTATTGTTTTATGCAGTAAAAGCCTGCATCATTGCCAGCACGGAAGCAAGCATTACTACACATTTCCAGCAATAGGTACTGTTCAGTTTCATGTTTGTTTATTTTATAGCTGTAAAAATACATGTTATACAGTTTTAGTTTTGTTAATTATAACCAGTAGGTCTTCGGGTATTTGCATGGGTTGCAATGGCGGCACATTGGCTCCTCCGGTATTGCCCACAGGAATTTTTCCAACAAAAGATTTTACGCCACCGAATAGCAGTCTTGGAATTTGCCCGATCACTTCTTTTGTGTTCTTTATTTTGATGCCAAAACGGAGCATCTTCCAATGAACAGCAGTATGTGCTGCAGGATAAGGCTGGCCCAGGATATGGGCTCTTTCATAATGATACCAGCATTGCCGGTAATCCTGTATAGCCAATGCATGTTTTGCCTGTGCTAATTCTTGCTGGTAATATGGCTTTATCTGCTTTGGCATACTTGAATACAATTTCATGATTAGAATTTTATTTTAATACCGCCATTGATCACAAACCCTTCTGTATGATTCCAGATATCATCAAATGTTGGGTTGTTGTGCGGCGGTTCAACTACTGTTTTATAATTACTCTGGCGCTGGTCGGTAAAGTTTTCGAAATTGATATAAACAGATACCTTCCCAAAGGTTTTTTGTGCCATAAAACCAAACTCCCAATATGAAGGAGTTGTTGTTCCATTATTTAAATATTGATTCCCTGTGAAATAACCTTCCAGCCCAAATTTAAAATTATCCTCCTTCTCATACATCATGGTAAGGTTGAGTTTGTTCTTTGGTACCAGGCGTAAGAACTGGTTACCTACAAAATAACCTGCTTTGGCATAGGTATAAGTATAACCTACAAATAATTTCAGGTCTTTTTTGAAGATCAGTTTCAGGTTTGTTTCAAAGCCGCTACTCGTAACCCTTTTTTGGGTAGCATTTGAAAAAAAGTAGTTCCCGCCAATATCCTGGATCAATACCAATGGCTTATTGATGCTGGTATAAAAGAACATCTGGTTAATGCTGAATGCAAGGTTGGCACTGATATTTGTTTTGTAATTGATATCTGCTGTTCCGCCAACACTTTGCTCCGCTACCACATTGTTCAATGCAAACAGGTTTTGATACTGCAGCCGCTCCGTCTCTTCTGTAAATACAGTTGGTGACTTATAGCCAAGCCCACCTCCTATCCTGGAACTGATCTTGTCTGAAATTTTAAATAATGCTGAAAGTCGCGGTAAAATAAAGGTCTGGGTTCTTTTGTAGTTCGCATTCTTAAATTGTACGTTGTCGATCCTTACACCATTCTCCAGTTTTATATTATCTGTTATATCCCAGGTATCCTGCAGGTAAATGCCGGCTGTAAAGGTTTGTGCATTTAAAACACCGGTATTATCCTGCCTGAATTTATCAAACACAATATTGATACCTCCAATGATAGTATGCTTTTGCTTTACCATAAGCAGGGAAAGATCTGTGAAACTATTCAGATTAGATCCGCCAAAGTTAAAATTGGGAATATGGATAGTCCGGTCAAAAAAAGCAAGGCTTTGTTTCAGCTTCAGTTTATTTCCTTTAGCAATATCTTTATCAATTTCTAATGTAGTTGTATTCCTGGCCGTTCTATTCTTTTCAAAATAAGTATGGCCGGAAATATTCCTTCCTTTAATGACCTGCATATCTCCACTCGTATTAAGGCCTTTTGTATAACTATGGCCAACCATGATCTTCCAGGAAGGAGCCGGGTAAAAGAACAGGCGTGGATTGATGGTAAAATTGTTGCTTTTGGGCAATTCAGAAAAATCATCATCGTCTACATCATAAGCTTTTTGATAATTTACAAGTCCTAAAAAGCTATACCCAAATCTTCCCTTTTTTTGAGATGCATACATACCAATATTTGTTTGCCCTACGATGGATTGATTGAAAAGCAGATCGTATGAAGCTTTTTCCCCGGGAGTTTTCGAAATAAAATTGATCACCCCCGCAATAGCGCCACCGCCATATAGGGTTGATGCCGGTCCTTTGATCACTTCCACCTGTTTAAGATCGAGCGGCGGAATTTCAAGTATGCTTAAGCCGCTGGCAAAATTGCCGAAGTTGGGATAGCCATCCTTTAAAAGCTGTGTGTATTTTCCATCAAGCCCCTGCACCCTTATGCTTGCATTACCACTGGTAGCCGAGGTTTGCTGCACCTGCAGGCCCGTGCTTTCATGTAACAGCATAGAGACATTGGCCGGGCGCATATTATTCTTTTCATCAAGTTCTTCCCCGTCGATGGTCTCGATACGGGTCGGTGTATTGCTGATGGTGCGGCTTGTACGGGTGCTTTGCACGATCACTTCGTCCATCTCTTCTTCGGCAGCTTCCAATTCTATTATTACTATATCAGGTTGATCCAAAGGAAAAGTTATTTGCCTGGTTACTGTTTGGTACCCGGCAAAACTAAAGATAAGGGTTTGTTTACCTGCCGGCAATTGCGGGAGTATGGCAGTTCCGCTGCTATCTGTTGAATTACCAATACTGCTGCTTTTTATAGAAATACTTGCACCTGTCAGGGGTAATTGCGTTTTACTGTCTTTGATTACTACTGTAAGGGTATTTTGTGCTGTTGCACTATATACCACTAGTGTTGCCAAAAGCAACAATAATATTTTTTGCATTAAAAATGTTTTGATTAAAAGCTGGGTTGAGGATCAAATCATGAACTTATCCTCGGGGGCTGCCATATATTTCCAAAATAATTGGAAGGCAGTGTAATATTGGCGTAAAGGGTGCCGGGTTCAGTTTTAGCCTGGCATTTACTAATTATAAACTGGGGAGATTGAATTTGCACAGTCACAATATGCACACAGCAGGAACAGGCGCAGAATGAACCGCAGTCATTGCTTTTTTCATCGCTGCAATCACCTGGTAAACACTCATCCGCAGCCTCAACACATACTTCAGTATCTACACAGGCATCTACCCGCTGGGCTATTACCGGCAGGGCAAGCATATAAAAACTGAAAAGGAGAATAATAATCTTCACAGCACAAAAGTAAGGATTTTTAAAAAGGAAACTTGTGGAGTAGGGAATTTATAATCACAACGGGGTTGCAATGAACGGCTGTACCTGCATATCGGCACGCAGTTTTGCACTACTCACGGTGTTAGCGATTTTTTAAATAAACAGTTATAGAAGAAAGATTTAAAAAATTGTTTGTTATTTTTAATAGCGCATTATAGTACAAATATAAACGTAAGCGCTAACTTAATTTGAAAACTCCAATCCAAATATCAGCTTTATTAATTTCAACCTTATTCGTTTGTTGTAATTTAAAACATTTGGACAAAGAAATTTCAAACACTACGGAAATTACAACCCAAGACAGTATTAACAAATCCTCCAAATGTGATTGCTCTGACGGTATAGGTTCAAGAGTTGGTGACACGCCAATTATTAATTTTAAATTTAAGAACGGACAGAAGATTATTGCTTGCGGTTTTGTCGACAAAGAGATGGAAGGAGTGACCGTTTCTGAATTCAATGTATTTGACTGTTTTACCGGAAAATCTTTAACAGAATATGATGCAACGAAAATTTGTTGACTAGAAGAGAAGGATGACACTCTACAAATTAGTGAATACAAATACTTGCCAATATTGAAAAACTTTGAATGGGAATTAATTAAAATTGGCGAACAACTTATAACTACAAAAGAAAATAAACTACTGGTTTCAAACATTACACCTAAAGTAGAAAGTTTTCAAATTGACAAGACTACTACTAAAATATTTCTTTAGAGTTTGAAAAAAGGCAAAGGAATTGGAGAGAATTGGGAAAAAATTATTGACTTTTTAGAAACTCTGTCTATTAATGGTAACGAAGAAGCTTGGAATATTTTAAAAAACTATAAATCGTTTACAGGGCAAGAAACTGATGGAGCTATAGCCGAAACTTGGAAGGACGCCATTGCAACCGTTGAATGGATAAAAAAACAAGGTAAAAAGTGAACCATCAGGAAAAATAATTGGTTGTACGATAATGGTTTTCAGGAAGTGATATATCAAAGAGCATTAGAAATTGAAATGCGTAATCAGAAAATAGAATTTTGTCGGGAACATGAGATGGAATATTTTACAAAGGAGATAATATTGGAACCAATTAAAAGAGTAATGAAACCAAAGAAAAAATGTAGCCCCTCAACCAATCAAACAAATTATAGTTCAGACAATGAAAGAAGAAACAGCAATAAAAATATTTGAAGAAAAAAAAGTAAGAACCCTTTGGGATGGGGGTCAGGAGAAATGGTATTTCTCAATAATAGATGTGATTGCAGTGCTTACTGACCAGGCACATTATCAGGGTGCAAGAAATTATTGGAAAGTTCTGAAGCACAGGTTGGCAAAAGAAGGAAATGAAACGGTTACAAATTGTAACCGGTTGAAATTGGAGGCTGAAGACGGAAAACAGCGTTTTACCGATGTAGCCGATACCGAACAACTTTTTCGCCTTATTCAATCCATCCCTTCCCCAAAGGCTGAGCCATTTAAACTTTGGCTGGCGCAGGTTGCTGCTGAAAGATTAGATGAAATGCAAGACCCCGAACTAAGCATAGACAGGGCTTTAGAGCAATACCTCAACTTAGGCTATTCAGAAAACTGGATTAACCAGCGATTGAAAAGTATTGAGATAAGAAAGGAGCTTACCGATGAATGGAAGAAACGGGGATTAAAAGAAGGCGTTCAGTTTGCAACACTCACCGACATCATCACCAAAGCATGGAGTGATAAAACAACGAAAGAATATAAAATCCTGAAGGGGCTAAAAAAAGAAAACCTGAGAGATAACATGACCAATACAGAACTGATTTTAAATATGCTGGCGGAAGCATCAACTAAAGATATTTCTGCTGCTACCAATCCCGAAACTTTTGAGGCCAGTAAGAAAGTAGCAAAACAAGGAGGCAATGTAGCTAAAGTGGCAAGAAAGGAATTAGAAGCAAGGACAGGCAAAAAAGTAATTACATCCCTCAATGCAAAAAAAGGTCTGAACCGTGATGTGAAAGGATTGAAGGATGACCATGATTTCAAGAAATTACCTTCCAAAAAATAAATCAGCTCATGCTTTACGAGGAAATAACCAAAAGAATTATTGCGGCATCTATGAGAGTTCATTCAAACTTAGGAAATGGATTTCAGGAAGTCATTTACCAGCGAGCAATGGAAATAGAAATGCCTTTTGAAAACCTTTCATTTCAAAGAGAAATGGAAATGCCGATTTTTTATAGAGAACAACAAATTGGCACAAGACGAGTGGATTTTTTGTGGAAGAAAAAATTATGGTTGAACTAAAAGCAATTATCAAATTGGAAGATGTTCATCTGGCTCAAGCAATGAATTACCTGGAAGCATACAAAATGGAAATAGGTTTATTGATAAACTTTGGTTCAAAAAGTTTAGAATTTAAAAGAGTTCACAATAACAAAATAATCAAGTAATCCTTTAATCAAACAAATCAAGGTTCAGACAATATGCTCCAAAATAACTCCACACTAAAATCTCTCATAGATAAACTCTGGCAAAACTTCTGGGAAGGTGGCATCGCCAATCCCTTAACGGCTATTGAACAAATTACCTACCTCATTTTTATGAAACGCTTGGACGATTTGGAAACCAAACGGGAAAGAGATGCCGACCTCACGGGTGAAAAATATACTTCAAGGTTCAATGCAAAATTTAAAGTAGCAAGCAGCAATGAAGAAGTAAATAAAAACGAATTGAGCTGGAGTGTGTTCAAACTCAAGCGTGCTGATGAAATGCTGTTGCATGTGCAAATGAAAGAGTTTGGGTTTAAATATTTTTCACCTTGGTTCTTTTACAACGGTTGACTTTATGACGGCCTGGGAGCTTAAGTTGTGATTTGCTTTCAAACATTTTATTACCTTAGTTCTTTCACAAC
>JBKJMZ010000140.1:0-19936 GCA_046596255.1 Ferruginibacter sp.
TGAGCATATCCAGGAAATATGTGATAAAGAAAATATAAAAGCTGAAAAAGCTGCACTGCATGTGATTGCCCAAAAAAGTGAGGGTTGCTTAAGAGATGCACTTAGTATCCTGGATAAGATAGTAAGCTTTACCAACGGAAAACTGACCTACAGCAATACTTTAGAACATCTTAATATTTTAGACGAGGATTATTTTTTCAGATTGCTGGATCATATGCAGCAACAGCAACTGAGCGATGCCATGCTCTTGTATGATGAAATAAACCGAAAAGGGTTTGAAGGTGATACCTTGCTGGAAGGTTACAGCGAGTTTTTAAGAAATCTATTGGTATGCAAAGATGCCCGTGCCGCAGTTTTGCTGGAAGTGGCTGATGATTTTAAACAAAAATATTTGCAGGCTGCCCAGCAGATAGCTACAGGTTGGCTGATAGCTGCATTGAATTTATTGAACGAAGCTGAATTGAATTATAAGCAGGCCCGCAACAAGCGCCTGCATGTAGAACTTGCTATCATTAAACTCTGCTACCTTTTACAGGCGGTTGAAATGGTAAACAACGAAGGGTCGCTCTCTAAAAAAAAAATAGTTGAAACGGCAAAGCCGGTTGCATTCAGATCGCTGCCCATCATAAAAGTAAAAGAACAGGAAGAGCCGGTAGCCGCTGCACCTGTGATCAAAAAGAATTCAGAAGCGAAGCTGATCATAGAAGAGCCAGGTGAAGGTTATGAAAAAAAATCTGCACAAAAAGATGATCCTGTAAAAATTGATGAACCCCGGAAGTCGTTGGGTTCGCTAGATGCCATCCGTAAAAAGTTATCGGCACAAAATAAAGCAGGGGGCAACGAAGCAAAGACCTTAACAGAAGAAGAACTGAGATCGTGTTGGGAGAAATTCATTGAAAAACTAAGCACCAACAAAAATCACTCGGCGGTTACTAATTTTAAAATGGCTGAGCTGAGGATCATCGATAATAATTCTATAGAGATCATCACGGGCAATAATATTCAGCAAAAATTTATTGAGCAGGAAAGGGCCGAACTGGTTAATTGCCTGCAGGAATATTTTTGTAACCGCCAGTTAAGTTATTCAGTTATCATTATTGAAAATGAAACAGCAGGACAGGCGTCCGAAAAGCCCCTGAGTTCAAGGGAGCAATACCAGAAAATAATAGAAGAATATCCTCTTGTGAAAGAATTAAAAGACAGGCTACGGTTAGAATTGGATTATTAAGCAACTACAGTCATAGCTTAAATAAATATCCTTTTTTCACCATTTTCATGGAAAAGTTCAATATACCGTTCAATATTGGCTGTATCACTATAATCAGTGCTATTATTAAACAGTCTGTCATCTGATATCTTAAAGTCTGTTGTACCATATACATCTCTATCCATTGTCATGATCATTACTGAATATTCTTCTGCAGTGGTTATACTTGTGGATGATGATGGAGTTTTAAAAGGAAAGTTTATGTAATCATTCTGCCTGAAAATTTTAATATCCACTGAATCGTCTACAGTGGCTTTTAAAAAGCCGGTTACGTAGTTTTCTGCACTTACTACTAAAGGAATATATACCACGTATCCTCTAAACCCTCTCCGTCAAAATTTCCCGTTTTCACTTTATATGTTTTTATTCTCGATTTCGCCCAAATAGGAAATACCTCTTTCGCAATAAAGGCAGTTATAAACTCTTTAGAATAATTTTGCCTTTCAAGTTCCCTGGCAATCCTTTTCAAAATTGGAGAAAGATTATCCGGCAGCTTAAAGAAATTTTCCGGTGTTTCTTTTATAACTTCCTTTTTGTCAATTGAAACCAATGTGTCAGTCTTTTTACAAGAGTTTAATGCTAGTAAAGTCAAAGAAAATAAAAAATAGCCTTATGAAGGCGATGGGGTAATCTGGGGTACATGATGATCGGGTTTTATGGTTAAGCTAATCGGATTAATTAGCTGTAGCAAACATAGGCCCTATCTTTTTGCCAGCAATACCTCAAAGTGGTAAGTTTGGATAAAATATTATCTTCCATTAACCCGAAATAGCCTGTAATATATTTCTGACTTTAAATAAGGTCACACGGAACTAAACTGCCCTTCTTTTCCCCATTTTGCCTTAATTTCGAACCTCAATCCCCGTCCGAATGATCCGGGCGGATAAAATAAGCTATTAACTACTATGGCAGAAGTGATACGCATGCCGCTTTTAAGCGATACCATGACAGAGGGGAAAATAATATCCTGGAACAAAAAAGTAGGGGATAAAGTTAAAAGCGACGATGTTTTGGCCGAGGTTGAAACTGATAAAGCAACCATGGAAGTTAATGGATATGTAGACGGCACTTTACTTTACATCGGCGTTCCTGCAGGCGAAGCCGCAAAGATCAACCAGGTAATTGCTATTGTAGGTAAGGAAGGAGAAGATTATAAATCGCTTTTAGATGGTGGAACTGCTGAAGCAAAGAAAGAACAACCAGCAACCACTGACGCCCAACCACAAACCACGGAACCACAAACCACAAACTCAGCAAAGAGTACAGAGAATACACAATCTGTCTCACTTCCCGAAGGAGCCAAAGAAATACGCATGCCATTGTTAAGTGATACTATGACCGAAGGAAAAATAGTAGCCTGGAATAAAAAAGTTGGCGACCAGGTAAAAGCAGATGATGTACTGGCCGAAGTAGAAACGGATAAAGCCACCATGGAAGTTGTAGGCTATGAAGAAGGCACATTATTGTATGTGGGTGTGGAGGCAGGTAATGCAGCAAAAATAAATGAGATCATTGCTATAGTGGGTAAACCCGGAACGGATGTGAGTGCGTATGTTGCAGCAGAAAAAGCTGGGAACACGGGAGTTAGTAGTCCTAACAAAACAGAACAAGCACAGTCATCAGCAGAGTCTAACGACAAACCACAAACCACAAACCACAAACAGGAGTCCGAATCTTCTAATGACAGAATTAAAGCTTCTCCATTAGCCAAAAAACTGGCAACAGATAAAGGCATCGACATCAGTAAAGTAAGTGGCAGCGGTGATGGCGGAAGAGTTACAAAAAAAGATATTGACAGTTATGTTCCTGCTGCTGTTAAAACCCCGACAGCGGTTGAAAACCCTGTTGGCGGTTCGGTAAAACCATTTGCAGTAAATGCAGAAGAAGGCCATACCGATGTTCCTTTAACACAAATGCGCAAAACAATTGCCCGCAGACTGGGCGAAAGTAAATTCAGTGCACCGCATTTTTACCTCACCATGGAAATAAACATGGATAATGCTATTAGTGTACGTACACAGTTGAATGAGCTGAGCCCGGTAAAAATTTCTTTCAACGATTTTATTATAAAAGCTGTGGCTTTATCATTACGCCAGCACCCCAATGTGAACAGCAGCTGGATGACGGATTTCATCCGCCTCAATCATCATATACATATCGGCAGTGCAGTTGCAACGCCTGAAGGTTTAATAGTGCCGGTGATACGTTTTGCAGATCAGAAGACCTTATCACAGATTGCCGCCGAAGCCAAGACTTTATACGGTAAAGCCAAGGATAAAAAATTACAGCCCAACGAATTCAGTGGAAATACATTTACCATTTCTAACCTGGGCATGATGGATATTGAAGAGTTCACTGCAATCATCAACCCGCCGGACAGTGCTATTTTAGCTGTGGGTACCATTAAGGAAGTTGTAGTTAAAAAGGCCGAAGGCTTTGCTGTAAGCAACATTATGAAGCTCACCATGAGCTGCGATCACCGTACGGTGGATGGGGCTGTGGGCGCTGCTTTCCTGCAAACGCTGAAAAAATACCTGGAGAATCCGGTAACAATGTTACTGTAAGTAACTTTATGGAACGATACGAATCGATAATTCGCAATGGCAGAATTTCAAATATTACAGCTCGTATACATATTTGGGGCATCCCCATTGTAATTCTTTTAGGAAGTTTAGGGGGTATATATAATATTTTCACCACCAACTCAATCCCCTCGGGAGAAACTGAGTATTTCCAAAGCAAGACAAATTTTATTTTAACCGTAATCTTCTCCCTTTTTATAGTTTTTTCTATTTTTTTATTAGCAAGAGGTGAAAGGATTTTAAAAACAGTTTTTCTTAAAGATTCCCGATCAATTGATGATAAAGAAAGTGCGATTGAAAAACTTATGCTTAGTTATAATTGGGATCTAAGTAAAAGGGATAAAAATTATTATAAATTTTGGGAAAACAACTTCATTTTTATAGATTACGAGATAACTATTGTCTTTGATGAGAACGGTTTTTATGTTAATACATGTCCAACTTATGAAATCCTGGATTTTGGTGACTGTCGGAAAAAAAGTGAGAGAATCTGCGGCTCATTAAAGACCATCCATAACATACGATAAGTATAAGGCTTAACTACCTAAGTTTTTTTAAAAGCTATACACCGGCGTTTTAATATCATGGTAAAATAAGAATGTCCATTTTTCGGCCTCGCCTCTTTGCCACCATTCCTGGCGCAGTTCCATGCATTTACGGCCATCAAAATCATACTTGGCAATAAACTTATTTTTCATTTGCTGATGTTGGGGAGCTACATCACCGCCAAAAAATATCTTCTGGCCATCTTCCTCAATAAAAAATACCTGGTGAAAGGGGCAATGGGCACCAGTCACTTCATACCTTATGTAACCATCAATAATACCGTCACCATGGGTGAACACCACTTTGTCGGTATCTCCTAAACCTTCAAATTCTGCGCGTGTGTAAGATGGTTTGCCCTTGGCCATTGCAAAATCAAACTCATCTTTATTAACGTAATAATCTGCGTTGGGAAAGCTAAAGAATTTTTCCTGTAGAACTTTATCTTCTTTACTAATTCCGCCACTATGGTCCTTGTGTAAATGGCTTATTAAAACTTTGGTCACTTCCATCGGCCCAATCCCATTATTCAACAGGTTCTGGTGTATCTGTAGGCTACCATCCCGGTTGCTAAAGCCAAGGCCGGTATCAATAACAATAACGTCTTTTGAAGTTACTATGGCAAATGGCTGGATCTCCACCAACAGGCTTCCAACGGGACGTTGCTGCAGGTCATCTTTGGCGGTATCAAAGGGCACAAAGACTTTTGTAGTATCTATGGTAAAAGCGCCTTCGCTGAGTGGAATTATTTTCATACCCCACCCCCTAGCCCCCTGAAGGGGGAATTTAGACTCTGAGAATTTTCAAAGTATTGTGATAGAAGGGCTGACTGCATATTTTAAAAGAATATTTTAATAATCGCCCAGTGTTTCAGGCAATTGAGCCAGGGCTTTTTGTAACTGCTCGTCATTGGGAGCTATACCATGCCATTCGTGGCTTCCTTCCATAAAATCAATGCCTTTACCCATTTCTGTCCTCATTAAAATAACAATGGGTTTTCCCTTACCAACATAGGTTTTGGCATTGTTTAGCCCAGCCACTACTGCATCCATATCATTTCCTTCCATTTCCAGTACCTGCCAGTCAAAGGCTTCAAATTTGGCTTTTAAATTACCCAGGTTCATTACCGCACTGGTTGGCCCATCTATCTGCTGGCCATTCCAGTCAATGGTGGCTATAAGATTATCAACTTTTTTATGAGCAGCAAACATGATCGCCTCCCAGTTCTGCCCCTCATCCAGTTCACCATCACCATGCAGGGAATACACGATATGATCGTCGCTATTTAGTTTTTTAGCAAGAGCTGCCCCTACAGCAACACTCATTCCCTGGCCCAAAGAGCCGCTGGCAATGCGTACGCCGGGTAAATGCTCATGCGTGGTGGGGTGCCCCTGCAGACGGCTGTCAATTTTCCGGAAAGTGTTTAGTTCTTCCACCGGGAAATAGCCGCTGCGAGCTAATGCACTATAAAATACCGGCGAAATATGGCCATTGCTTAAAAAGAATAGGTCTTCTCCCACTCCATCCATATTAAATTTGGGGTCATGTTTCATTACTTCAAAATACAAGGCTGTAAAATACTCTGTACAACCGAGGGAACCGCCGGGGTGTCCACTCTGAACGGCATGAACCATTCTTACTATATCTCTGCGAATTTGTGATGCGGTGTCTTTTAAACTGGCCATTTATATGATTTTATAATAAAAATTTGAGGAGAGGTCAATATGGCTGCAAACCTACTTTAAAATCAAATGCCAATCAAAGTAAAATATCGGGTCAAAAGATAAAAGTTAATAATAAGTTCGAAAATAACCCGTTAACTATTTGGCCAGCTGTAAAATGAGTGTTTCAGTATAAATATAGGGGCACCACGCAACGAAATTTAAACTTGTAGAGTCTATTTAAAGATTTTAAGTTTTTATCCTAGAAACATATTCAATACTTTTGCATCATAATAGAACGAACAAATTACAGGAATGGATAATATTTTGTTAAGTGCGGCTTTGGCGTTTTTAATTACATTTTTTGCTATACCTGTTATTATACAGGTAGCTAAGGATAAAAAACTATTTGATGAGCCAGATGAACGTAAGGTTCATAAGAACGTTATTCCAACTTTGGGTGGGCTGGGTATTTTCGCAGGCTTCATCATTGCTACCCTGATGGGCGTTCCTTCTGGCATTACTTCTGAACTTCAATACTTTGCAGCGGCTACCACAGTAATTTTCTTTTTGGGCATCAAGGATGATATCCTGGTCTTATCGGCCAGTAAAAAATTCATAGGCCAGTTAATTGCCGCGGGTATTATTATCAAATTCGGCGGCGTTCAGTTGACCAATATGCATGGATTTTTAGGCATTTATGAAATACCACATCTTGCGAGTATCATTATTTCGCTTTTTACCATAATTGTGATTACCAACTCCTTTAATCTCATTGATGGGGTTGATGGCCTGGCAGGAAGCCTTGGTTTGCTGACAACCCTAGTTTTTGGAACATACTTTTTTTATGCAGGCCAACTTACCTATGCGGTTATGGCTTTTGCACTGGCCGGCAGTATAATAGGATTTCTGATCTATAATTTTTCCCCTGCCAAGATATTTATGGGCGATACAGGATCCCTGCTTTTGGGATTAGTGAACTCGATCCTGGTGATCAAATTTATCAATGTAGCGGGCAACCCCGTTTCTAATTTCCCTATTGAAGCTGCACCGGCAATTGGCTTTTCCATATTGATGATCCCTTTATTTGATACACTCCGTGTTTTTGGATTAAGGATACTGGCCCGCCGCTCACCTTTCAGTCCCGACAGGACCCATGTACATCATTTTTTACTCGACCTTGGTTTTTCGCACCGCATGATAACCGTCACCTGCGTTTTGGTAAATATTACTTTTATCAGCATGGCTTTCTTTCTGCGTGACCTGGGAACTACTACTGTTTTAGGTCTGTTGCTGGTATCAGCATTTATTTTTATTGGTATCATTTATTTCAGCAGGCCCAAGCACAAGATCGCCGTATCTAAAAAAATGGAAAAAGCTACCATCATCAAATCTCATAAGATACTGACTTTAGCAGGAGAAACTGTTGAGGCTGACTAATTTCCCATTCATCTCCATTTGATCAACTTAAGTTAAAATTTGAGGGTTTTAACTATATTCGTTTTAAGCTAAACTGAATTTATCCCAGTTTTTTATAGCTTTACAGCCAATTAATATAAAAAGTATGTCAGCAGAAATTGAGAAGATAATCGCAGATACAGAAGCGTCCATGTTAAAAGCATTGGATCACCTGGAAACGGAATTAGTTAAGATAAGGGCCGGAAAGGCTAACCCAACCATGCTGGATGGAATTATGGCAGATTATTATGGCAACCCCACACCTATAAACCAGATCGCAAATATTTCAGTATTGGATGCCCGAACCATCTCTGTTCAACCCTGGGAAAAGAATATGCTGCAGGCTATTGAAAGGGGAATCACTATGGCCAATATTGGTATCAACCCACAAAATGACGGTAATATTATCAGGCTATTTTTACCACCACTCACTGAAGAAAGGAGAAAAGAACTGGTTAAAAAATGTAATGCTGAGGGCGAGCATGCAAAGATCGCTATGCGTAATATCCGCAGGGACGGCATTGAAGGCATTAAAAAACTGCAGAAGGAAGGTTTAAGCGAAGACATCAGTAAGGATGCTGAAAAAGAAGCACAGGATATTACCGATAAATATATTTCGCTGATCGAAAAACATTTAGAAGCAAAGGAAAAAGAGATCATGGCTGTTTAAGGAACCGGTAATTCTAATTTATCCATATAAAGCATTTCGTAAAATGCCTTCTGCCAGAGAATCATGGTTTTTACTGCTCTCCATCCCATTTTATATTATATTGATCGGGACCGAGATCCTGTTAAGCAACTGGAAGCATAATAAATTATATACGGTAAGGGACACCATCCAGAATGTTTATCTAACTTTATTAAATGCCGGACTGGATGGCTTAATGCGTTGGCTGTTTTATATCAGTGTGCTTACCTGGAGTTACCAGCAACATTTTTTTGCTTTTGAGAATGTTTATCTCTACTGGTTTGTATTATTCATATTAGTAGACCTGGCTTTTTATTTCGAGCACCGCATAGATCACTACTGCCGGCTCTTTTGGGCTGTGCATGTTACCCATCATTCTTCGGAAGAGTTTAACCTTACAACGGGTTTTCGCTCCTCTGTTTTCCAGCCGGTTTACCGCTTCATTTATTTAGCACCTATCGCTTTATTGGGTTTTACACCCCTGGATATTGTATTCATGTATTCAGCCACGCAGACTTACGGCATATTGGTGCACACACGTTACATCAATAAAATGCCCCGCTGGTTTGAAGCCTTTTTTGTAAGTCCAAGCCACCACCGGGTTCATCATGCGAGCAATGTTATTTACCTGGATAAGAATATGGGCATGTGCCTCATTATCTGGGACAGGTTGTTTGGTACCTTTCAAAAAGAACTTGAAGAAGTTCCTGTTAAGTATGGCCTTACCAAGCCTGTTAAAAATTCGGCCAATCCTATTACGATCATCTTTCACGAGTGGCAAAACATGCTGCTGGACCTTAAACAGAAAATCCCGTTTAGCACCAAGCTCAAATATATTTTTATGCCGCCCGGCTGGAGCCATGATGGAAGCAAGAAAACAGCCCGTCGAATGCGCCGGGAAGCGAAGCAGGAATTATATTCTTAATTGGCTTCAGTTTACTCCTTAACTTTATCTATTCATTACAATAGTATAATTATGTTTCAGCAGGCAATAGAAAAAGTTTTACAGTTCACCCGTCCCATTCATACTATTTCAAGAACATACGCGGGATTGGTTTTACCAGGGAGCTCTACTTTATTTTTTGTAAATGATAATGGTGTTGCCATAACCTGTAAACATGTTATGGATCTTATTCCAGCTGCAGAAAATATCAACCGTACTTATGCAAATTATATGGCTGAAAGAAACAGCCTGGCCAATGACGCAAAGTATAAAAGAAATATACAGGGCCTGCAGCTAAAATATAAATACCTGCCGGAAACAACAGTGCAGTTAAAGAATAATTTTTTGAACAGTTTCGATACCATACAGGAAATCACCTGCCATGCACACCCTTCGCTTGACCTGGCTATTTTAGAATTCAAAGGATTTAATAAAACATTTTACAACGGGCATGCAACTTTTATTAAAGACAGCAGTAAAATAAAGCAGGGTAAATCACTTGCCCGGATTGGGTTTCCTTTTCCCGAGTTCAATAATTTTAAACACAATGCAGAAACAGATGATATTGAGTGGACCAATACCGGGAACCCCAATTCACCTTCCTTTCCTATTGATGGTATAGTGACCCGGTTTGTAGCTACGCATCATACGGGTGGCATTACCGGTATTGAAATGAGCACTCCCGGTTTAAGGGGGCAAAGCGGCGGACCACTTTTTGATACTGATGGTAAGATATACGGGATGCAGCATGCAACAAATCATTTGCACCTTGGTTTTGATATGAAGGATTTTGAGATCATTAATAATGGTAAGAAGAACAAGATCTCCAATAACCCTTTTTTGCATGTGGGGATATGTGTGCATGTTGACCGGATCAAAGAATTTCTTGCAGAAAAAAATATAAAATTCACAGAGGCCGATTGATCTTAAGCCGAAGAAGGTTTGCGGTTGGCCAGGTAAACACCGAGCAAGATCAGTAACAGGCAGGCAAATTGTTTCCAGCCCACTTCTTCTCCATAGATCATACCCCAAAAATTAGCGATGATGGGAATACCGTATGTTACCATTGAGGCAAATACTGCACCGGCACGTTTTACAAGCATGTAAAAAATAATGGAAGCCAGTGCCGTTCCCAAAATACCCAGCATAGCTGCCTGGGCAGTTGAATACAAAATTGCCGGATCAGTTAAGGGTAAACTGAAATAACCTGTAAAATAAAGAACGATCAATGCCGGGATAGCATTTAATGTTAATGCTACAGCAGCGATCTGGAGTGAGCCGATGTTTTGCAGGTTCTTATAAACCATATTTACATTGAACCCATAAAATATGGTAGCCAACACTACGTACAAAACATACATGATGTTCTGGCTGCCTTGCAAGTTATCTTTACTCAGCAACAATAATATACTGCCGGTGAACGCTGTTATTATACCGAGTATTTTATTGGCAGATGTTTTGGAATTAAAGAATAAGGCGCCGGTTATAATTACAAAAATGGGTGTCAGGGAATTTAATGTTCCTGCCAGGGCTCCATCTATTCCCAACTCGGCCACGCAAAAAAGATAAGCAGGTAAGAGGCTGCCTAAAACCCCCGACATAAAGATTGTGCCCAGTTTATTTTTAGGTATGCTCCTGAAATGTTTAATTGCTGATGGCAGCAAAACAATACCAGCAGAAACAATACGTAAGGAAGCTACCTGGAAAGCGGAGAGGTTCAGCAAGCCCTCTTTCATCATGATAAAGCTGCTTCCCCATATGATGGAAAGCACAATAAATATCAGCCAGTTTAAAAATCCTTTATTCACTTTATTTTAAGTTGGCGCAAAGTTGATGTATTTATATAAATTAAAATAATCTTGTTTTATTCTTTTTAAAATGATGTTATAATATGTATGTTTACGGCTTCGTCATCTGCAGACTATCTAACCTAAAATAAAAAACGTATGGGCTTCATAAAAGAATTTAAGGAATTTGCCATGAAAGGCAACCTGGTTGATATTGCCGTTGCATTTGTAATGGGTGCGGCGTTCGCTAAAGTAATTACTTCCTTCACCGAAGGGATTGTTTCACCGCTAATTGGTATGCTTGGCGGTGCTGATCTCAATAAACAGATGTATGTACTTAAGGAAGCAGTCATAGATGCTTCAGGCAAGGTAGTTACGGAAGCTATAGCCATAAAATGGGGTGATTTTTTAACGGCTATCATTAACTTCATCATTGTCGCTTTCGTGATGTTCCTGATCATTCGAGGAATCAACAAAATGAGGAAAAAGCACGAAGCCGTACCAGCAGGGCCATCGCCTACAGATGTATTGTTGATGGAAATACGTGATTCTTTGAAAAAGTAATTTATTCAAACAACCTTTTCAGTGAAAATGCAGTCCATATGACTGCATTTCTTTTATTATAAATAGGCAAAATGAAAAAGATAGCGTTATTGGTTTTAACCACCTTGATATTAACCGTTTCCGTACAGGCCCAGGATCCTTCCGTTAAGGACCTGCAAAAGGAAGCAGCCAAGTCCATAAGCAAAGACCCCAAAGACACTGCTGCCCGGATATGGAAGTTGGGTGGCCATATCAACCTGAATATAAACCAAGGAACACAGAATAATTGGTCGGCCGGTGGCGACAAATTTTCCTTTTCCCTAAACTCCTATCTGAATGTTTTTGCATTCTATAAAAAGAATAAACATTCCTGGGATAATAGCCTGGACCTGGCCTATGGCATTGTGAATACAACAAGCTTAGGCTCACGTAAGGCAAGTGACCGCATCGACCTCTTATCAAAGTATGGGTACGCCATAGCACCAAAATGGAATGCAGCAGCTTTGTTCAACCTGCGTACCCAGTTTGCCAAAGGGTATGCTTATGCAAAAACAGCTGCCGGAACAGATACCTCTTATATTATTTCAAAATCATTTGCACCTGCTTTTGTTCTATTATCACTAGGTTTTGATTATAAGCCCAATGATAATTTTTCTTTGTTCATTTCACCACTAACCGAACGATGGGTAATAGTTGTGGATGACCGGCTTGCACCATTTTTTGGACTGGATTCAGGAAAAAATGTAAAGAATGAACTGGGTGCATTTCTATCGGCCAACTATACAAAAAAACTTGGCGCTAATTTTATTTACAAGACCAGGCTGGATCTTTTCTCTAATTATAAAAAAGACCCGCAGAATATTGATGTATACTGGACGAATGTGTTAACGGCAAAGATTACAAAGTATATCAACTTCTCTTTTAACCTGGATATGATCTATGATGACGATACAAAAAATGTGGACCCGGCTAAGGGCCCGGCTCCCCAATGGTTACAACTGATGGGAATTGGCTTTGCTTATAATTTCAATAAGAAATGATCCCGGAAAATTACCTGCTGACCTTAAATTTAATAAATGTCCGGCCACCCATGCTGAAATTAAAGGCTAATCCCTGTTTTTCCACATTTATCCAAGGCCTGCGGTATTGGCGCATAACTCTCTCAACTTATCAATACATTTGCCACTGTTTTATAAGTAACTTATTACATAATTAATTACCAGAAGTGAATACAACATCATACCAGATCAAGTTAGACCAGTTTGAAGGGCCTTTTGACCTGCTCCTTTTTTTTATTGAAAGGGATGAACTGGATATTTATAATATTCCCATCACCAGGATCACTAACGATTTTTTGGATTTTATACATAATACCGAAAAACTCAATATTGAGCTCAGCAGTGAATTCATCTTATTCATCAGCACTTTAATGCGGATCAAAGCAAAAATGCTGTTGCCCCGTAAGGAAATTGATGCAGATGGGAATGAGATCGATCCCCGCCAGGAATTGATCAATAAGATCCTGGAATACAAAAAATTCAAGGAAGCCGCTACCAAAATGGCGGAGATGGAAGCTTTAAGGATGCTGATGGTTAAGCGCGGCAACCTCCAGAAAGAGATCTCTCAAATTGGAGAAGAAGCCGGTGAAGGAACAGAGATACAAACGGTAACGCTGTTCAAACTGATGAAAGCTTTTGAAAAAGTGATCTTAAAATTACAGGAGCGTAATTTTAAACCCGTGCATACCGTGGTAAGGTATATCTATACCATGGAGGAAAGCAGGGAATACATGCTAAATGTTTGCGGTACTGAAAAGACCGTTTCCTTTGAAAAGATATTTGAGATATGTGAGAACCGTATTCATGCAATATTTCTTTTTCTTTCTTTACTTGAGCTTGTACAACTGAGGTATATGAGCTTACTTACCGGTGAAGGCCGTAATAATTTTATTGTGGAATGGAATGATAGACGGGAGGAGGAAGTTCAGGGATTATTACCAGGCGAAGAACCGCTCATACTTAATTGAAACCGGTCCCCGTCAAATGACGGGGATTTTTTTTATAGTTACGATAGCCAGTTTGGCAGTGTGCTCAAATGGCATTATATTTGATGTTTGAACATTGAATTTAAAACAAAGACAATGAAAAAAATATTATTTAAGGCAGCAGACAGGGGCACCGCCGATTATGGCTGGTTAAAACCCAATTACTATTTCAGTTTTGCGCAGTACCATGATCCTGCAAAGGTTCATTTTGGACTGTTACGTGTTTTGAATGATGACTTTATTGGAGGTGGAGGATCTTTTCCTACGCATCCTCATGATAATATGGAGATTGTAACAATTCCTTTTACCGGCGCCCTTAAACACAAGGATAGCACCGGGGGCGAAGGCGTTATACAGGCAGGAGATATACAGATAATGAGTGCAGGAACTGGTGTACAGCATTCCGAAGCAAATGCGTCTTCCACTGAACCGGTAACACTTTTCCAGGTTTGGATATTCCCAAAAGAAAGGAATATAAAACCGAGATATGATCAGAAAAGCTTTGACATAGCTGAAAGGGCAAATAACTGGCAAACGGTAGTTTCTCCAATTGAAAAAGATAATGCTCTATGGATAAACCAGGATGCCCGTTTTGCATTGACCAATCTTGAGGCCGGCAAAGAATTAAATTATTCCACTGCCTTTGAAAGCAACGGTGTATTTCTTGTTGTAATTAACGGCACAGTAACCGTTGATGGGGAGGTATTGAATAAAAGAGATGCTTTGGGAATTTCTGAAACTTCAGATTTTACAGTAACAGCTTTGGAAGATGCAGAATTATTGGCCATTGAGATACCAATGAGCTGATATCAATAATAGATCCACAATAATATCGGTGCATCAGATGCATCCATATAAGTTTTTACCTGGATAAGGAAATCGGGCGCAATAGCCGGACAACCTTCGCTGACACAAATAGGAGCCGGATATACTTCCTGTTTTGGTACGCCGGTATAGGAATGAAGTACAACATTGCGTTCAAATGCTTTACTGTTGGTTTTATCCAATCCGTATAACTTATATGATAACCCAAACATGCCCTGGTAAGATCGGCCTAATTTATATTTACCTAAAGAAGTAGATAAGCTATTGGGCGAATTTGAAAAAGTCAAGGCATCCGGCCCCTTTTCAGAACCCTTGCCATGAGATACCAGTCCTGCAATTTCAACTGAATTCGTTTCGAGATTATAAACAAAAAAACGGTTTTTACCTGAAGGAATGCGCATATCAATAAAGAAGCAGTATTTTTCATTAAACCCTTTATCACTTACATACGTTCTTGCCTGTAAAGCTTTTTCGTATAAACGGGAGATGGTTTCAGGTTTGCTGATATCCCTTTTTTCTAAAAATGTATAGATTTTGATAACCGGGTAAGGCCGGAAGCCGGGAGTGCCCGCATTAAAACCAAAGGCTGAAATGGTCATGAATAGACCAATGAACAGAAAGAGGTTTTTGCGGAGGATATTTAAACAGGATGTTGTAAGCATGAAATTAAAACGCCGAGGCAACGCAAAAATTGCTTTCCAAAAGGTTAAAAGTAAAAAAACATCCTCGTCAGCTTGGTTTTGAGTTAAAAAAAATGATCTCAATAATATATCCAGAGTAAAATGGGCGCTGGTGATGTATCGATAAACGATTTTAGTTTGCGTAAAAATACGGGGGAAACGGTGGGACATCCCTGGCTTACACAAATGGGTGAAGGCCCAACTTCAGCATTAGGCACACACTCATGTGCATGCAAAACCACAAAACGATCAAAAGCTTTGCTGTTAGTCTTTTCTAAACCATATAACTTGTATGCCAATCCGAATTTGCCATTATATGACTTGCCAATTTTATATTTACCAAGTGAAGTACAATGGCTGTTAGGTGTATTGGAAAAGGTCAGATCTTCAAAACCATTATCTGATCCGCCGCCATGAGTAACAAGTCCTGCAATTTCAACTGAATCCTTTTGCATGTTGTAAACAAAAAAGCGGTTCTTCCCTGAACCGATACGCATATCCATTAAGAAACAATGTTGTGTATTAAATCCATACGCTTTGTTATAATGGGTGGCAGCCGTAGATTTTTGATACAATCGGGTTAAGACCTCCGTATTATCATCCACTTTTGCTTTTAAATTGACTGAACGGGTTTTGAAATTGGGGAATAGCGTTGTTTTTGGTTCATAGAAGTATAAATATCCAAAGGCTGATACAGTAAATGATAGAACAGTTGCTAATGCAATTGTACGCGGGGCGAGTTTCATGAAAATTTTATTGGGTGTAGATGCTTAACGGCAGCGTTTCCATAAAATTATTTGGGGGCCTGTTAAAAAAATCAAAAACAAATTTAGCCTTGACAGTTATTGATTATGCGTTTTGATCTCATACTTTCAGCACAAAATTGAAACCGTTAATGATATAATATTCATCCAGGTAAACAAGTTCTTTATTACCACCGGGTATTATGTCCAGGAAAGCATAATCCAAATTCTGTAACGGATTTGCATGGGTATTCATATCAATTGATGACGAGGGAGAGGCAATTTTGAAATGAACCTTACCGCTTGAATTCTCATTAAAGAATTCGAGCTTAAAAACCTGGTGCTGATTATCTGTGAATGTGGTTATTGGTTTTAACTCAAGCTTAAATACTGACTGAAGAAATTCATTATTCTTTACCAGTCCAATTCTTTCAAATTGTGTGATCAAGAGACTGGCTGGGGTGAATAGCATCAATAATGGGATTGGTTTTTTCCACCCTAGCAATATATCTATCCATCTCCTTTTCATCATACATAAACTATATGTTGGCAAAAGATCTTCCATAGCCGACTTCCCCAACAAGTCTTACTTCAATTTTATCGTGCTTTTTACAGGAAAATAAAATAGCAGCCAGGAATATAACGGCTGCAATCTGAGAAAAATTTTTCAAGATATTATTTCACTAATTGCTTCACATCCATACGGCTCATAACTCTCAATACGGCTGCAATGCCATTTGCATCAATACCGATCTCATCATACAATTGCTTGGGTGTACCATGCTCTACCAACCGGTCGGGTATCCCCATAATCTTTACATCAGATTTATAGCCATGTTCGTTCATGAATTCTAAAACTGCCGATCCAAAACCGCCAACAATCGTTCCATCCTCAATGGTAATTATTTTATTGTAGTTGGTGAACACCTCATGTAGCATTGCTTCATCCAATGGCTTTGCAAAACGCATATCATAATGCGCGGGGTTAATACCTTCTGCCTTTACATCCCTTATTGCTGAAGCAGCAAAATTACCCGGGTGACCAAATGTTAGAATGGCAATATCTTTTCCATCTTTTAGTTTTCTGCCGGTACCTATCTTTATTTCTTTCATCTCGGTTTTCCATTCTGGCATAACACCTTCTCCACGTGGATAACGGATAACAAAAGGCAATGTATTTGAATCAAGCTGTGCGGAGTACATAAGGTTCCGCAATTCAGATTCATTCATAGGTGCGCTCACGATCATGTTGGGTATGCAGCGCATATAAGCAATATCATAACACCCGTGGTGCGTAGGACCATCTTCGCCCACCAGCCCTGCCCTGTCTAAACAAAATATTACCGGCAGTTTTTGAATGGCAACATCATGTATCACCATATCATAGGCCCGCTGCATAAAAGAGGAGTAAATGTTGCAGAACACTTTCATGCCCTGTGTAGCCATACCGGCGCTTACCGTTACGGCATGCTGCTCGCAAATACCCACATCAAAAGCCCGGTCGGGCATTTGCTCCATCATGAATTTTAATGAAGAACCACTTGGCATGGCAGGCGTGATACCAAATATCTTTTTATTTTTTTCAGCCAGCTCAATAATAGTATGTCCAAATACATCCTGGTATTTTGGCGGTTGCGGAATATCAAATTTTTTCTTCTGTATCTCACCGGTCACTTTATCAAATAAACCGGGCGCATGCCACTTGGTTTGATCCTTCTCCGCAAGATCATATCCTTTTCCTTTTACAGTTTTAATGTGCAGTATCTTTGGACCGGGTATATCTTTCAGGTCTTTTAAAGTATCAACCAGTTTGGTAATATTATGCCCGTCAATAGGACCAAAATACCGCAGTTGAAGGGCTTCAAATAAATTACTGCTTTTGCTTACCATGCCTTTAAGGCTGGCTTCCATCTTACTAGCCATTTCCCTGCTGAAATTTTTTCCAACGGGCAGTTTTCCTAATGCCTTCCACACGGTATCTCTCAGATCATTGTAAGTATGAGAAGTGGTTATGTCTGTTAAGTATTCTTTTAATGCGCCCACATTGGGATCAATGCTCATGCAGTTATCATTCAGGATGATTAGCACATTGCTTTTTTCAATGCCAGCATGGTTCATGGCTTCAAATGCAAGCCCGGCTGTCATAGCGCCATCACCGATAATGGCAACATGCTGCCTGTCATTTTCGCCTTTGTAATGCGAAGCCATGGCCATACCCAATGCGGCAGATATAGATGTTGATGAGTGGCCTACGCCAAAAGTATCGTATTCGCTTTCGCTGCGCTTGGGGAAGCCACTAAGGCCATTATATTTTCTATTAGTAGGAAAATTCTCTCTGCGGCCAGTCAATATCTTATGGCCGTAGGCCTGATGACCCACATCCCATACCAATTGATCGTATGGCGTATTGAAAACATAATGCAGTGCAACACTTAATTCAACAACACCCAAGCTGGCCCCAAAATGGCCACCGTACACACTCACCACGTCAATGATATACTGACGTAATTCGTCGCACACCTGGTGTAACTGCTCGCGACTTAACTTTTTTAAGTCGTCGGGATTGTTGATCTCGTTTAGTAAAACTCCTGCTTTAATGTCCATTTTTATTTTTTCCGGCGATAAAGGTACTCTTTTAAGGGGTTCCTAAGCTCTAATTAAACAATAATTATATGATAATGT
The DNA here is from genome assembly GCA_046596255.1 of Ferruginibacter sp. Classification (GTDB taxonomy): domain Bacteria; phylum Bacteroidota; class Bacteroidia; order Chitinophagales; family Chitinophagaceae; genus Ferruginibacter. The sequence goes on from JBKJMZ010000140.1 coordinate 18,447, forward strand.
TCAATACCAATATGATTATGAGCCGAAAAGTTGAAGCGGCCTGATCATGAACCAGTTGATCAATGAATAACGGTCCAGGTTGCTCTTAGTGCCAAGGGTCCGAACGCTGAAGCGGACTGAACCATTGGGTCTATGAAGCAGGGGTCAGGTCGCAACTTTGCTTCCCAAAGGTTAGCGCCCCAACCCTACTCAACATATTTCATCATATTCAAAATAAGGTCTGCATCCGGAGAATTGGCCAGGTAAGACTTGCTCTCCGATAATTTACAAACCCCGGGAAAATCGCCATTCATCAGGAACAGATCTTTAATTACCTGGAAATGCAGGTGCGGGGGCCAGTGGCCATTCTCGGCAGGCTCACCAAAATGGCCGATCACCTGTCCCCGATTAATATAGGCTCCTTCAGTGAGTTTTGCAATATCAGCCAGGCCTACATGGCCATAAAGTGTATGAAAAGAAATTGTCTCTAACTGGTGCAACAAAATAATTGTAGCACCATAATCTCCTATATGATCATTGAATGCAAAACTGTGTACCATTCCACCTAAAGCTGCATAAACAGCTGTACCTGCAGGTCCCCAAATATCTACACCCAGGTGAAGAGACCTTGCTTCATCACCATCAAATAGTTCACTCCTGCGGTAAAGAGTACGATTTTCTTTATAGCCACCAATGCCATACCTGGCTTTGTGCTTTTTTAAAGTGCGGTTAACGTAGTCTGAGAAAAGAGCTGTATCGGAAATTTCTTCCGGGCTTAATTCTGTATTACTGTCGGTAAAATCAAAATGAAATAATTTGTCTTTTGCAGGATCAAAATCCACAACAGGATGAAAATCTCCTTTATTTTTTTTGAGTGCATTTTCCAGTTCGCTTATCATGGTATGAAGATAGGAAAAAAGACCGGCCTTACCCCAAGAGCTATCGCTCGTTCCTTTGCAAGGAACTCCTGGGGAGAGGGAACTGGAAGATAAAAGCGACCCCAACCCCTCACCTGAAGGAGAGGGAACTTGAAGATCAGAGCGAAGATGATGTTGTTTTATATTACCACGTTGATCATCTTATTCTTTACAAAGATGATCTTCTTAGGAGCTTTGCCTTCTAACCACTTTTGTACGATCTCGTTTTGCAGCACCAGTTCTTCTACCTGGGGTTGTTCCAGGTCGAGCGCCAGTTTTATATTAGTACGGAGTTTACCATTTATGGAAACAGGATATTCTTTGGTACGCTCAACCAGTAAGGCAGGGTTGTAAGTTGGATAAATTGCATCTAATATGGAGGACCAGACCTCCCCTAAACCTCGCGGGGAGGGGACTTTTGCAGCGTTTAGTTGCTGAAATAATTCTTCAGCAATATGTGGTGCATAGGGCGCAAGTAAAATTAATAACGGCTGTAAAATTTCTTTTTTATGGCATTTAAGATCAGCGAGTTCATTTACGCAGATCATGAAAGTACTTACGGCAGTATTAAAACTGAAGCGTTCGGTATCTTCT
>JBKJMZ010000124.1:0-5604 GCA_046596255.1 Ferruginibacter sp.
CTTCAGAGCAGTTAGGTAAAGTGAATGATTATTTAAGCCAGCAGTTACTTCCCGAATTCCAGGAAATTAACTCCCGTGAACAGCTTGCAGAGGCTTTGAAAAGTGTTACCTGGTGGGGTATGGCGCATTATCACTAAATAATAATGTGGCTTCAATCAGAAATAACGATGCAGTAAACTTGATTGCACTTATCAAAAAAGAATATCATCTCAAATAAATCATGTATGAGTAATATTAAACTTTTTGAACACAAAAAAATCCGCAGCCATTGGATTGAGGAAGAAGAGAAATAGTATTTCTCTGTTGTGGATATAATTGAAGTATTAACCGGGAGTCCGAACCCGCAGGTATACTGGCGGGTATTAAAAAAGCGGATGAAAGACGAGGAAAATGAAACCGTTACAAATTGTAACGCTTTGAAAATGGAGGCTGCTGATGGTAAGCTTCGATCGTAGAAAAGGTTAAGAAAAAATTATGGAAGAAAACAAACCCTTCAGCAACGAAGAAGAAGTAAAGCAGCCAAACAGTGAGCAACCGTTGAACATCCCTTCAACTGATGAACCCATTGTACCTGCTACTGAAACAACTTTCGAAGTTGAACAACCACAAATTGAGCAAAGCGAAATCCCGTTAACTATCGGGTCCACAAACTACAAACCTGTAACTGAAGATATGGAAGTACATCATCACACTCACTCCAACCATGGAAAGAAAAACTGGAAATCATATTTCTGGGAATTTTTAATGTTGTTCCTCGCTGTGTTTTGTGGATTTTTAGCTGAATACCAGTTGGAGCATAAAATAGAGAGAGACAGGGAGAAACAATATTCTAAAACTTTATACGAAGACCTGAAAGCTGATACGACTATACTACATGATTTGATACGAGAAACTAATTTTGTTATCCCTAAAGTTGATAGTTTCCGGTTACTGGTGCATACAAAGGCCATTGACTATATTCCATCCGGCACCTGGTATTATTATGGAAGGTTTGGAACAAGAAACATTGCAGCACCACTTCAGAACGCTACGCTGCAACAATTAGTAAGTTCAGGTGGCCTTCGTTATTTTAAAAAACAAAATGTGGTGTATGCTATCGCTGCATACGACCAGGTAACAAGAGATATTAGTAACAGTAGTGACCCGCAGTTAACTACACTCAATGAGGCGATTAAAGCAAGGAACCGGATATTTGATTCATGGTACATAGATGAAATAATGAGTCTAACTGTTAGCAGCAGCAAAGTAGATTCGTTTAAACAAACATCCTATCCGTTATTATCCAGAAAAAAAGAAGATTTTATACAATATGCAAGTTTTTGCCAGGTGAGGTCTTTTAATATTAAAAGACTGGTTGAAAGATTGACCATAGCATTAAAGAATGCTGAAAAACTGATGATGTTATTAAAAAAAGAACATCACCTCAAATAAATATCCTATGAGCAATATCAAACTTTTTGAGAGTAAAAAAATTCGCAGTCATTGGGATGCAGATACAGAGAAATGGTTTTTTTCTGTTGTAGATATAATAGCAGTTTTAACTGATAGTCCTAACCCCAATAATTATTGGAAGGTGCTGAAACACAGGCTGGCAAAGGAGGGTAATCAGTCGGTTACAAATTGTAACCAACTGAAAATGGAATCATCAGACGGGAAATTTTATAATACAGATGTAGCTGATACCGAACAACTCTTTCGCCTCATTCAATCTATTCCATCACCTAAAGCTGAACCTTTTAAACAATGGCTGGCTAAAACTGGCTACGAAAGAATAGAAGAAAGTCAGGACCCTGAAAAAAGTATTGACCGTGCCATGGAAAATTATACAAAGCTTGGTTACAGCAAAGATTGGATTAACCAACGATTAAAAAGTATAGAGGTAAGAAAAGAATTGACTGACGAATGGGAAAGTCGTGGTGTTAAGAAAGGACAAGAGTTTGCTACCCTCACAGACATTATTACCCAGGCATGGAGTGGTAAAACCGTAAAGCAATACAAACAGCATAAAAATTTAAAGAAAGAAAATTTAAGAGATAACATAACCAATTTAGAATTGGTATTGAACATGCTTGCCGAAGCCACCACTAAAGAAATAAGTACAGAGAAAAAACCAAAAAATCTTACTGAAAATAAAATGATTGCAAAGCAAGGTGGCATCATTGCAGGCAATACAAGAAAAGCTATAGAAGCAAAAACAGGAAAAAAAGTAGTGAGCAGTAAAAATGCTAAAAAATTAATTTCGAATAAAACACGGAAAAAATAATGGAAGAAGAAAAACAAAGCTCATCGCCAGCAGACGACAGCCCCCAACAAGAACAACAGTTGAATAGTTCTTCAATTGTTGAACCCATTGCTCCTGCCTCAGAAACATCAGAAATCATAAATCCTGCATCAGACATAAAAGATATGGAAGTACATCACCACCCCCACGAAGGTCACGGAAAGAAAAACTGGAAAAATTATTTCTGGGAATTTTTAATGCTTTTTCTTGCTGTGTTCTGCGGTTTTTTGGCAGAATATCAATTAGAGCATAAAATTGAAAGAGACCGGGAAATACAGTATATAAAATCTTTGAGTGCAGATTTATTGGATGATGCAAATACATTGGATGCAATGGTTAGCTGGGAACACGGTGGAATAGCAAAACTTGATACGTTAATTTATTTACTGAATAGCCCACTGCAGGCAAAACAAAATGGAGACCAACTATACTATGTGGCAAGGATGGGCCCCAGAGCAGACCCTTTTGCTAACAACAGCCGCACATTTGACCAGCTGAGGAATTCCGGCGGTTTCCGCCTTATTAGTAATCTGGAAGCCTCAAATAAGATTATGAGTTATTATAACCAGTTTTCCAAAATACGCCTACTGGAAGATAATTATAACCACGAGTTTGATAATTATAAACAGGTAGCGGCAAAAATTTTAGACCCGGAAATCTTAAGAAACCAGGAAGATAACAGTGGGGAAATTTTAAGGAGTAATAATAACCCCCAACTTAGAACCTATGATGCAGAACTGCTGAAAGAAATGGGATTTCATACGTTACAGATGAATGGTTCAAGGCGATCAAAAATATTATTGCTCGAAAACATGAAAAAAACTGCGAAAGATCTGATCTCTTATTTAAAAAATAAATATCGCCTCAACTAAAAAAATAATGATGAAACGCAGAAATTTTTTGAAATTGTCATCAACTGGAGCGCTTATACCTGCTGTATCATTAATTGCTTCAGCAGCATTAAAAAAAATACCCGAACCAAAAGTACCTGTTTCTTTAATCGGTGATGGGATTGATCTTTCGCCGGCTGCTTATGCACAGTTATTACAGCAATTAACAGCAAATGATAAACTGGTTGCAGATAACTATTCACGGGGTGGATGTGTGGAAGGCCTGGAGAAAAAAATGGCGGTATTATTGGGAAAAGAAGCTGCCATTTTTATGCCTACGGGTACCCTGGCAAACCAGCTTGCCATTCGCAACCTTGCCCAAACCAATAACCGTGTGTTGGTGCAGGAAGAAAGCCATGTATACAATGATACGGGTGATGCCTGCGAAGTGTTGAGCAATCTTAATTTAATTCCTTTGGGAGCAGGCAGGGCCGGTTTTACACTGGAAGACGTGAAAGCCATTGTTAAAAAAACTGCTACCGGACGGGTTGCAACTAAAGTGGGAGTAATATCTATTGAATCGCCGGTTAGAAGAAAATCGGGGGAACTGTTTGATTATGCCGAAATGAAAAAGATATGCACCTATGCTAAATCCAACGGCATAAAAACGCATTTAGATGGAGCAAGAATTTTTTTGGCCACCGCTTATACGGGTGTTTCAGTAAAAGACTATGCTTCCTTATTTGATACCGTGTATATTTCGCTATATAAATATTTTAATGCAGCATCTGGCGCCATACTGGCCGGCGACAAAGAATTTATTGAACCCTTATACCATGAGCGGCGGATGTTTGGATCGGGATTGCACCAATCCTGGACATTTGCTGCAGTGGCAGCTTATTATGCCGAAGGATTTGAAGACCGTTTTGCAAAAGCAGTGAAAATTGCTGAAGAATTTATCAACCGCATAAAAAATAACAGCCGTTTCCAGGTACAGCGTGTTGATTTGGGAAGCAATACTTTCAGAATAAAAATAAATGGAATGCCGGCAGCAGCATTTATTGAGTCGCTGAAAGTAAATGGAGTAACAGGACGGGCTGACCCAACAAAGCCGGATACATTATTATGCCAGGTAAATGAATCGTTATTGAACACAACTGCTGCTGAACTTGAAACTGCATTTAATAAAAGCCTGAAATAATATGAGCGAAGAAAAAAATATACCCCCGGAAGAAATTCCGCAGCAGCAACAGGTAAACAACGAACCGACAGATGAAATAGTTTCATCTGCTGAACCTTTTGCCCAAGTTGAGCAAAGTGAAATCTCGCATTTAAGCGGGACTGAACAACCACAAACGACAAACCCCAAACCACAAACTGAAGAAATTGAAGTACATCATCACACCCACCCCGCTCACGGAAAGAAAACATGGAAAGAATATTTCTGGGAATTTTTAATGCTATTCCTGGCGGTGTTCTGCGGATTTCTTGCAGAGTATCAACTGGAACATAAAATAGAAAGAGACCGGGCAAAGGAACTTGCCGCCAGTTTTTATAATGAACTCAAAAATGATTCTGCTGCTTTAAAAACTATACAGAATTTCCGGATGAGAAAATACACGGCATTAAAGTACCTGCAAAATTATTTTCAGGACAGCAGCCTTACCGATTGCACCAATACCTTCACCATTGAATTGTTGTATGGATATTATACCTTCAGTCCTTCTTTTTTTGAACCAGGGGATGCTATATTGGAACAATTAAAAAATTCAGGTTCACTACGGTATTTCAAAAGCAGGGAGTTGCAAAAACTCACAGGCGATCTGTCTATATCCATTGCAAACCTGCGTAAAAGGAATGCATTTGAAGAAGTTTTTTACCGTGAAAATATATGGCCATTCCTGGTACAATATATTGATACGAAATGGTACGAAAGTATTGTTGCCCGGTCAAATGAATTTTTTGTCACCTTTTTAAAAGAATATGAAAAAACCGGTGGGGATGTACAGTTCCATTTTGATAAACCTGAAATTTTTGACAGAAAAAAAACAACGAATACTACCAGCATCTATAAAATTATTTTAAAAGGAACCGGAGATTCTCAATATCGGATTTATAGCAGTCTGAATAGCAAACTTCAGGAAGCATTACGAAAAGAATATCACCTGGAATAATATGAGCGAAGAAAAAAACATACCAGCAGAAGAAATTCCACAAGAGCAATCGGTAAATAAAGAACCGGCAGATGAAACAAATTCATCTGCTGAACCTATTGCCGAAGTTGATCAAAGTGCAATCCCGCCTTTAAGCGGGACTGAACAACCCATAACACAAAACCCAAAACTCATAACTGAACAAGAAATGGAAGTACATCACCACGCCCACGACCCTGCTGCACCTCATTATAAGAAAAACTGGAAATCATATTTCTGGGAATTTTTAATGCTGTTCCTTGCTGTGTTCTGTGGTTTTTTGGCAGAGTATCAGTTAGAG
>JBKJMZ010000161.1:0-10398 GCA_046596255.1 Ferruginibacter sp.
TAGGTCCTGTAACTGCACCGGCTCTGATCCGCGTTAGTGGTTGTGATTACTGGACTTTATTAAAAGGTATAGCTACACCAACCTCTTTGGACGTTACGGCTTACTGGAATACAAATAATCCATGCGGACAGGCAGGTTCTTATATAACCAATACAAGTTCATTGACCATCGCACGTTTTGATGATGTTCCGGATGAGTGGAATTCAATGGCATTAACGCCTGCGGTAACCGTTGGCAGTAATACGGTTGCAGGTTCGATCAGTTGGCAGGGAGCAACACTTTTCGGTCCATTCTCTTTAGGAAGTACAGTATTGGGCCAAAACCCTCTTCCCATCACCATTAATTACTTCAACGGTACCAAACAAAACGGCAATCATTTATTGAACTGGAAAGTTACCTGTATCAGCACACCAAGCGCAACTATTGAGCTGGAACGCAGTACTGATGGCCGTACTTACAACAGCATTTACAACATATTTGCAACAGCAGTAAGATGCCAGCAGCCGTTTGACCATTCAGACAATGCACCTGCCAAAGGCGTAAACTACTACCGCCTTAAAATGACCGATGTGGATGGTAAGATAACTTACAGCAGCATTGTAAGCTTAATAAATGCAAGCAAAGGAATAGATGTAATGAACATTGCGCCTAACCCAATTGTTAATGGTACCTTTAATTTAAAAATAAGTACTGCAGAAAAAACACAGATGGAACTGGTGGTGATAGATATGCAGGGCAGGGTGATGATGAAGCAATTGGCAAATACCATTGCAGGCTTTAATGTTATCCCGGTTAATGTAAGGCAGCTTACAGCAGGTACATACCAGTTGTTTGGCAATACCGCAGATGGAAAAACACGGGTGCTGCGTTTTGTGGTTCAATAATATATACCAACTACCTCCTTATAAAAAGTCCTGCCATTTGGCGGGACTTTTTTATGCGGCTGGTTCGTGAAGACACGAAATCCAGGGCGTGGGCAGGCATGTTAATCCGGTTATATGCGGATAGTTCCGGCTTGGGCACAATTTTTTTAATAGCTTCCTGTAAAATTAAACCGGTTTATGAAAAAAGCATTTCTATTATTTACCGTGCTGCTTTTATTCGTACAGTACAGCAAAGCATCAGGCCCTACTGACTATTTTCAAACTAAAGCCAGTGGAGAGTGGAATAATATTTTGGTATGGGAATCCTCTGTGGATAATGTAAACTGGTTTCCTGCATCCAGCTGGCCAAACAGCACTGCCAATACCATAAGCATAAGAAATTCGCATTCCGTTAATGTAAGTAATAACCAGGATATGGACCAGGTGGTGATTGAGAACGGTGGAGTACTGTCGCACCTGGCAGGAACACTTACTATTAATAATGGATCGGGTGATGATATGATAGTGAAAAATGGAGGAACATTTACTTTAGCTTCTTCCGGTAACCCACCGGTATTTGCTGTAGCAACTGCCACAGCAAATATTAATACAGGGGGAATTTTAAGGGTGTCGGCAGGCGGTATGACTGGTATAGCTACGGGTATTAATGCATCAAATTATATTTACCAGGATGCGGCTGTGCTGGAATTATATGTGGTTTACAGTACAAATGGCGTTACTTATTTTCCAAACGTAGGCGCCAATACTATTCCGGTTTTTAGATCGGCTACCAATTTAAATGTTGGTTCTGCCGGAACAACAACATTTAATGGGGTGTTTGAAGCTTTTAATAGTATTAATATAGATGGTACAGGTACAAAAATATTTCGTAACGGAATAATTGGAACCGGTAATATCAATGGGTCAGGTTCCGGGAAATTTATAATTAACGGAACTACCGCCAGCCTGGGTGGTACAGGTTTGCTAACCCTGCCAACTGCAAATGGAATGGATATTGGTTCATCTACAACTATAACAATGGTATCTGGTAAATCAGTAACAGGCAATATTGCTTTACTAGCATCAAATGCATTGATAACCCTTGGCAGTTTTAATTTAACAATGACGGGAAATATAAGTGGGGGTTCATCAACATCGCATGTAGTTACTAACGGCAGCGGAAAACTGGTGCTTAATAATATTGCGGGTGCTACGCCGAGAATTTTCCCCGTAGGAGCCAATACTACAACTATTAATCCTATGGCTATTTTTAATGGAGGAGGATTTAATTATGGTGCAAGGGTAGAGATCGGTATTAACCCCGCTATAGTAGGGCCTTTAAAGGCAGTGAACCGCACCTGGTTTGTTACACCAAGTGGCACACCGGGAACGGTTAATACCAATTTCTTTTATTATGCCGGTGATGGCAATGCCGGATTTAATTATACAGCTAATTTAGAATTGGGGCAGTACACGGGTGTGTGGAATGTTATTCAAACCGGTTTAGTGCCCGCCGGAACTTACCAGGTTGCAACAACAGTAAGTACGTTGGGCAATAACATCGAAGCTCCGCTGGTGCTGGGCAATTTGGGTGCGATCCTGCCATCCGCTCAATCAGTTGCTGTAAATTATTTTACCGGGCTTAAACAAAATGCTGTTCATGTATTAAAATGGAAACTTACCTGCAACAGCACGGCAACAGTTAATATGGTAATTGAAAGAAGTACCGATGGCAGAAATTACCAGGCTGTATATACAGAAGATGCCACTGCCCTGCGTTGTGAGCAGCCTTTTAGTTTTGTTGATAACAACCCTGCTGCGGGTGTGAATTATTACCGCATAAAAATAGCAGACGATGGCGGTAAAATATTTTACAGCAGTATCGTGAGTTTAATAAATGCTGCCAAGGGTATTGAGGTGATGAGCATTGCACCAAACCCGGTGGTGAACGGGTCGTTCAATTTAAAAATAAGTGCGGCTGCAAAAATACAAATTCAAATACTGATCAGTGATATGCAGGGAAGAGTTTTGCATAAACAAACGGCTGACCTTATTGCGGGTTTCAACAGCTTACCGGTTAATGTAACGGATCTTGCCAAAGGGAGCTACCTGCTTGCTGTGTATGCCAATGAAATTAAAACAAGATCGCTTCGCTTTGTAGTTCAATAGAGGATTAAATATTAAACCACAGATTAACTCAGATTTTGGCACAGATGACCACGGATTGATCTCTGTATTGTTTGTGAATAAGATCTGCGCGATAAAATGTGAAAAAAATCTGTGTTAATCTGTGAAAAATAATCTGGGTTATCTGTGGTTATAAAAAATTGTAGTTCAATAATTTTAAAAACACCGGGAAGCATTAAACCACAGATTAAAACAGAATGAGTGCTGAGTTGAATTGTGATAAAGACCAGCATTAACCGTGGTAAAAAAATCTGTGTTAATCTGTGAAAATAAATCTGCGTTATCGGTGGTTAAAAAAAACCTTCCTTATCTGTGGTTATAAAAATAGAAAACCCCGCCAGTCAGGGAAACCACATACAATAAGGGACAATGGTAACCAAAAGATTGTCCCTTATTTTCAATATATTAAAGAAAGTTTCCCATTGTTGACCGTTATATTTGATGCATCAGGTATAAAAACGAGGTGGGTAACTATTTGTGTTTATGTAAGGTTTTATTCCTTACCCTTTGTTCTTCTAATATCTTTACCAGATAATCGCTATAATTTTCAAGAGTATCGCCTATCAATTTAATTCTTGTAAAATCAAATATTTCAGGACTTCTTATTTTTTCAAATTTTAACAGGGTAAAACTACTGTTTTTCTCATCCTTAAACCTATCAACAGCCTCTTTACTAATATCTAAAAAATAATGGGCTAATTTATTCCTTTCCTCTCCTATAAATTTGAAATCAGCCGCCAATTTTGTGTTTTCTTTTTTTCTACTTCTGTAAACCTTGTCCAGTATAGTTCTAAAAACTTGTGATTTTGCATCAAAAGTCACCCGTTTTGTACTCATAATGGTATCCATTAATTCACCGGCTTTGTCATAAGAATGACAAAAATATTCACAGATATAACTGTCCATTAGTCGTTCCAATAAAATGACTTGATTTATTAGCACACCTCTTGTGATGGAGGCATGATAAGTATACATTGTTTCAGGATTATTTTGTCCTACTTGGAGGTAGTCGTTGTTAGGGTTAAATTCCATAGCAGCTTAGTTTCTACTAAGCTAATAAAAAAAGCGGCATCAATGCCGCTTACTCTATTTTACCTTTATAAAGTTGGTGAACTGGGAAAATTAAATCCCAATCTCGCCCCCAAACAACATTACCATCTTCAACCTTAAATTTTTTAAAGTTGGAAAGGTCTTTATATTTTGTAAGGGCTTGTTTATGAGTATGGGTAATAAAATCAGAGAAATCTACTACTTTATTTTTACCGTTATTAAATGCAATAGATAGCCTGTACCCATCTAAATAGGTAGCATTCATCACTTCTAAGTTTACAGTACTATACATTATTTTATTTTTTTATTTATCTTTTCAACTGCTGGACTTTTCCCTTTAACGAAAAAATCTGTCCATTTATTGACAATTTGTTTGTGTTTATTCAATATAAATTCCGCTATATCCTTTAATTCATGGTCATTTAGTTTTGTTTTACTTCTAACCTTCATAAAGGTAACAAAAGGCTTGCCATCTATGTATTTAATAACAGCTTTAACTTCTCTTTGTTGTTTTTTTATATGACAGTGGATTGGCAGGTGTTCATTAGAATAAAAGAAGAGTATAAACCCTATGTATTCGTAGATTTTCGGCACACAGTTTAGTTTTAAGCAGGTAGATATATTACAAAGATAAAAAAATATTTTTTTAAAAATGTTTTAAAATATTAGGTAGTATGTTGGACAAGATATATCTTCACATGCTAAATCAAAAGTTATGGTAACTAATCTAAAAGAGTTGATGGCTAAATTCAGTAATGAAGATGTATGTAGAGAGTATTTAGCAAAGCAAAGGTGGGATGGCAAACCAGTATGCCCGTATTGTGGTAGTGGTAAGCATTACATCATTGAGGGCGGCAAGCGTTACAAGTGTGGTAATAATGAGTGTTACAAAAAATATAGTGTTACAGTAGGTAGCATATTCCATGCTTCAAATATTCCATTATCAACCTGGTTCCCTGCCATGTATTTAATCATTAGCCATAAGAAAGGAATTAGTTCTATTCAGTTAGGAAAGGATTTAGTGGTAACTCAAAAAACTGCATGGTTCATGCTCCATAGAATAAGGGAATCATTAAAAGAAAAGGGAAGTAGTTTATTAAGCAATATCGTTGAGGTTGACGAGGTGTATGTGAGCGGTAAGGTTAAGAATATGCACAATAAGAAACGTGCAGCATTAAGAACTCCCATTGGTGGTACTGAATCAAATAAAATGATGGTTATGGGTATGCTGGAAAGGGACGGAAATTTAAGGTTAGTTGTGAGTGGTAAATCAGATACAGCCCATAATATTAAACCAATAGTAAGGGATAACATTGATAAGGCATCATGTCTTATCACAGATAGTGCCGGATATTATTCAGGCTTACAAAATGAATATGCAGCCCTTGAAGTAGTTAACCATGCAACCCACGAATATGTAAGGAACGGCATAATCCATACAAATGGTATAGAGGGTGCATTTAGTTTGCTTAAAAGGTCTATAATAGGCATATACCACAAGGTTAGCCCTAAGCATCTATCCCGCTATTGTGTACAAACCCAATACAGGTACAATACAAGAAAAGTAAAGGATGGGGATAGACTTGAATTAACACTAAAGCAGGTTAACGGCACACTATCCTACAAAGAACTAACAAAGGATAATGGTTTTTCAAATGAGGGTTTAATAGCCCCTGAATTACCAACGCAAATGATAATGAAGCAGGGAATTAAAAGAGCCGTAGCACAATTACAAGATGGTAAAATTCTTGCTCAATATCCCACAATCGTTGAGGCATCCAAAGTAACCGGCATTAAAAAGGAACACATATCAAGAGTAGTAAGAGGCATTAAAAAGAGTACTGGCGGCTATCAGTGGAAATATCTTTAACTTTGGTAACAATGGCAAAAGCAATAAAAAAAACTCCACCCAAAACGGCTAAAAAAAGAGCCAATAAATACGAGGAAAAACTAACCATCAACGGATCGTTTGAAGACCTTGTAAAAGAACTTATCACTCCCAAACCATCGGCTAAAAAACCAAAGTAATATTGTTACGCATTATTGGTAAATTAGCTGTTTAAATATTACGCTATGGGATTAAACGACATTCTATATAAAATTTGCATCCCACTTATATCAGCACTTTTAGGGGCTTTTATTGCATTTAGATTTCAATATAAGATTGAACTAAGAAGAGAAAAAAGATACGTACTTCAAAATTTAATGATGTACAGGAATGTAGGGGCGCATGAATTAGAATGGATTAAAATACTGAATGCAATAGACGTAATATTTATAAATAATGAAAAGGTTATTGTTCTTTACCACACATATTTATCTCAATTAGCCCCTTCTAAATTTAAAAATGAACAACATTTAGAAACATTGGTTTTGCTTATACATGAAATAGCTGTAAGTAGCGGGTTTAAAAAGTTGACATTAGAACGAATTAGAGACAGTTATGCTCCAAATGCTTTAGACTTTCACTACCCTTCAATTCGTCCTCCAAAGGACAAAGATGAACCACCTTCATCAACTCCTTCGCCAAATTTGGGCGGAGATTCTTAGCAGTTTTCCATTCTTGCAAATAATTACTGGGCTTGCCTAATTGATTAAAAATCGACATTTTATAAATAGCATTATCCATGACTAAAACCCCTAACCTGTTTTAATCCCTTAGACTAATACGCAGAATAAAAACTTTGTCCCTCATTCTACGTATTAGCCCCAGTTAGCAGGATCTGTCTATCATTAAACTCAGAGAATCATTTTACCTTATCAACAGTACGGTGCCTTTTGTATTCAACAGTTTACCCAGGTCGCATTCTGCTTCCATAAACCAGGTGAATGCTTCTGTACTGCCTTGTTTAGTATCTTTTAACCTGCCATCCCAACCCAGTGTAGAATTATTTGGTACAAAATTCCTTCTTTCAAAAACCTTTTGGCCATAGCGGTTGAAGATCACAAAATATTTTACGCTGCGATAGCCTCTTGTAATGGGATAGAAGTAGTCATTTCTTCCATCGTTGTTGGGTGTAAATGCATTTGGCATCAACAGGTTTGCATCGAGGCAGTTGATAAATACCCGGATGCTGTCAGCTGCTTTGCAGCCATTGGTACTCGTTACTTCAATTCTATACTCCTGCGATGTTAATGCAATACCACCGGGTGCAGGACAGGTAGTGCAGTTGAGGTTTATTGCCGGCGTCCAGTTATATGCCATTATATTATTGCTGTATGCCGGGCTTAACGTAAAACTGTTATTGTAGGGAAGTATTAAATCAGGCCCCGCATTCACTGTAGGTGTAGGAAACATATTCACTACCGCATAAGCAGTATCTGTAAAACAACCTACCGAATCTTTAATCGTTACAGTATAGGTTATAGCAGTGGTTGGTCGTGCTATCGGATCTCTTATTCTATTATTATTAAGAAAAGTGGATGGTGACCATAAGATATTTCCTGCGGTATTGGTATTGTATTGTATGGTTTGTCCCGGGCAGATGGTTGTATCTGCGGGATAAACTACCAGGTTGATTGGTGCAAATACTTTTACCAAAGCCGTATCTTCATTTTTACAGCCAAATCCATTTATTGCCGTTGCAATATAGGAAGTTGTTACTACCGGGTTCACATTCACCGTATCACAATCAAGGCAATCAATATTAGTTGTTGGACTCCAGGTGATGCTGTCGACAGTAAAAGCAATAAGTTGCGCACTGCTTCCCAGGCAAAGGGTATCAACGCGTGGAAATACACTAATACCCGGGACTGGGGCATTATGAATGTATTGTATAGTTTTATTTTTGCAGCCATTAATATCTGTAACAGTTAATGTAACTCCAAATATGCCTAATGTGCGGAATGAATGTGGAGGCGGATTTTGCGTACTATCAAAAGTATTGTCAGCAAAATCCCAATACCATTGGTTTATGGTATCACCTGCAAAAAATGGATAAGAAGTGTTGGTAATGGTTAAAGTGGTATCAGCACAGATCCTTGGAGGTGCACTGAAATCTGCTACGGGTCCACGCACCCTTGTTTGGGTGGGCAGGTATAAGGTATCATTACAGGTTCCCGGAATTGTATCTTTAATCACCACAAATTCTGTCCAATCACCACGCACACTGGGATAATGAATGCGGTCGGTGCCGGGGCCATTATCCAGTATCATTCCATTGATATGGAATTCATACGTATAGGCATTGCTAAATGGGTAACTGTTGAGTACCCGGTAAACGATCATGCTGTCTTTACACACCGGCGTGTTGCTCCTGGTAAGTACCGGTTGCGCTGTAACTATGGGCCTTGTCAAACTATCCCTGCAACCCGTAATACTGTCGATCAGCAACAGGTATGCATTAAAAACACCTGTTGGTAGAAATGTATGGGTGATATTATAATTGGTCGAATCAATAATGGAGGGAGCATCAGAGAATATCCATTCAAAATGATCAACATTGCCCAGGGAAAGATTAGTAAATAAATAAGTATTTTTATTAGTACAGGTATTACTGAGGGAAAAATTAGCTATCACACCCTGGATGAAAACGTCAATAGTGTCTTTTACGCCAGCGCAGCCATTGAAGAAAGGTGTAAGGATTACACGCTTATTTCCAAGCGACCTGTATTTGTGTGAAACAAAAGTATCTGTTACTGATGCATTGGTTCCATCTCCAAAATCCCATTTGTATAAAGTTGCGTTGGTAGCTTTTCCATAAAACTGGATCGTTTCCGATCCGCAGAAAGTGCTGCGGCCACTTACTGTTCTTGCATCAGTACCAAATGGAGGTGTGCCAAAAGCAAAGGGATTAAATGTAAATTGGTTGGTACAACCCTGCGCTGTTGTAATGGTTACATTTGCAGTGCTGATTGTGGTTGTGATATTGTATACATGGTTAATGCTGTTTGTGGATGTGTTCACTGTTGGTGATCCATCACCAAAGTTCCACAAAAAATTTTGCGTGGCATCACCGGCGGGAAGGTTTGCTGTAACGCTTAATACACTGTTGGAAGGAATACAACCATCAGATGGTGTTACAGAACCGGTAATAGGAAATTTGGCAACATTTATATTATAAGTTGCCGATGCCGAACAGCCATTTGCAGTAATGGCTTTTACAGTTGCAGTAAAGGTATTATAAGTTGAATATGCATGGCTGATGCTGTTGTTTGCTGTAGTAACAACGGGGGTGCCATCCCCAAAATTCCATTCATAACTTGTAATAAAACTGCTGCCAGGCGCGGTAAAGATCACATTGCCCGGCTGGCATAAATAATTTTTGTTGGCTGTTAAAGAAATTACCGGCGTTTGGTTTATAACAATTGTTTTGCTGGTGCTTATTGCGGTGTTGGGATAAACAGCCGTGAGTTTGACCGTATAAGTACCCGGGTTGCTGTAAGTAACACTCGGCGTGGGACCTGTACCTGTTTGCCCATTGCCAAAATTCCAGATAAAGTTGGATGGAGCAGGTGAACAATTTTGTGTAAAGGATACTAATTGAGGGTTACAATAAAGTCCATTGGCTGTAGTATAATTGAAATCTACAGTTTGCGCTTTGGTTATTGTATGGGTAAATACAATAAGCAGCAGTATTGATATTATAATTTTCATAATACAGGGAAGGCCCAACAAAAATCAGGGTTCATAAAATCAGTTTTTCAGTATATAAGACGGCTATTTTGATGATTTTGTTGCCCATACGGGATTCATCAAATTTTATGCCTCAAAATTCGGATAACGGATATAACGCGGAAAAGGGGAATATATTAGGGGATCATTCCCCAAGGTATTTTTTAATTAAAACAAAACTGATTATCGCAAGCAGCAGTATTATGCCAATGGTGATATAAAGCAAGGGTTGATCTTTAAGTTTGCGTTTATCTTTTTTTAATTTTTTCTTAAGTGTTTGTTTTTTAAGATCGCTGTTCAGTTGGTCTACCACCAGTAAAAGTTCTTTTTTATTTTTAAAATGTTCCAGCCCTTCTACGGCATCATTCATAAATTCATCTTGGGCCATCTGCTTTTCCACTTCGTGTGCTTCGGCAGCCGATAGGTTTTTATTAAGATAGTCAAGCAGCTTGTGCTGCTCAATATCTTTGTTCAGGTTACCTAATATGTCTTTTAATTCATCGCTCATTGTTACATCGCCCCAACCCGCTCCTTAAGGAGAGGGAGGAGCTTTAATTTTATTTATTAAATATTCATTTATAAATAATTTTCTACTTTTTAAAAATTGCCTATTGCCTTTTGCCTTTTGCCTATTGCCTTTTGCCTATTGCCTATTGCCTATTGCCTATTGCCTTTTGCCTATTG
>JBKJMZ010000176.1:0-13381 GCA_046596255.1 Ferruginibacter sp.
GCAGGCCTTACCGGGATCTTTTGTACAACCGGTATTTGCAGAAAGGGTAATTCATCCCAATAAAGAACACCATATTTTAGTTGGCGATAAAGAGATCACCAATACGGTAATGACCGGGATGCTGGCACCAAAAGAAGAGATAAGGAGGGATAACTGGTGGATATGGGCCATTGTACTAGGGTTAGTTGCTTTAACCTTTATTCTGCTTTATTTCAAAATGTCGAATAATGCATCTGCTTTTGGAAATGCTATAAAAATCTAATTCCTTCATGATCCATTATACCAGCTGCCCGGTTTGTAACAGTAGTTCTATACAACAACAACTTTCAGCAAAGGACCATACTGTTTCCCAGCAACAATTTTCCATCTGGCATTGTAATGATTGTACGGCAAGGTTCACACAGGATGTACCGGCGCAGGATGCGATCGGCGCTTATTATGCATCGGATAATTATATTTCGCACAGCGATACAAAGAAGGGCCTTATCAACAGCCTGTACCATATGGTTCGTAAAAGAACACTGGTATCAAAAAGAAGTTTGGTAATTAATGAAACAGGCATGAAGCAAGGTTCCATACTGGATATTGGCTGTGGTACCGGTGCTTTTCTAAATACCATGAAAGAGGGCGGCTGGAGTATAACAGGATTAGAACCCGATGCTATTGCCCGTAACAAAGCTGCTGAACTGTACCATATTCATCCACAGGAATCACAGCAATTATTTGAACTGGACAAAGGATCATTTAATGCCATTACCATGTGGCATGTGCTTGAGCATGTGCATGAGCTGCATGCTTATATCAAACAAATAGAAACCCTGCTTGCACCCAGCGGCAAACTGTTCATTGCAGTGCCTAACTATACTTCAAAGGATGCTGAAAATTATGGAACACACTGGGCTGCTTATGATGTGCCACGCCACCTTTATCATTTCTCTCCTCAAAGCATGGAGAATCTATTGTCGCAGCATGGTTTAAAACTTAAAGCAGTTAAGCCCATGTGGTTCGATAGTTTTTATGTGAGTATGCTGAGTGAGCAATATCAAAACGGAAAAGGGAATATCCTCAAAGCATTTTTCAATGGCTTAATGTCAAATTTGAAAGCATTGGGAGATATTAGGAAATGCAGTTCGGTGATCTATGTTATCAGTAAGTAGCTATGCATCTATCCAACTTTAAATCCAGCATCCAGTATCAAGTATCCAGCATCGGTTTTCAAATTAATTCAACTTCAACTCAAACAACTTCGGCCAGCGCTTGCCGGTAACTACTATTTTCTTTGATGCAGAATCATAAGCAATGCCGTTAAAATAATCTGTCCTGTCGGTGATGACCTTATCAGCAAAATACTTATTTTGTATTCCTGCAAAATCCATTTTACCTACAACAAATCCACTAGCCGGATCGATCTTTACAATTTTTTCTGTTTGATAGATATTGGCAAATACAAATCCATCAATAAATTCCAATTCATTTAACTCGTAAACTGCTGTACCATTTTCAGTTACACTGATGGTGCTCTTTAACGTGAAATCATCAGCATTTACAAAGTATAATTTTGCCGTACCATCGCTGATGATAAGATCGGTGCCGTTATTGGTAATGCCCCAGCCTATGTAAGGCCAGTTAAAGGTTTTCACCGGCTTTTCAATATTGCTTACATCATACACATATACAATATTGTTTTCCCAGGTTAGCTGGTAGATCTTGTTCTTAAAGATGGTAATGCCTTCTCCAAAGATGGTTTTAGTTCCCATCATATGTTTTTTTACAACCTTGCCGGTCTTATAGTCTGTAACTCTTAAAGAGGAAGATTCATAATCTCCGGTGCCTTCATATAATTTGCCCTTATAAAATTCAAGCCCCTGGGTATAGGCGCTGGTATCATGAGGATACGCAGCTACAATAGTATAGGGTATTAATGGTGTTGGTATCGGTTTAATACTATCATCCTCAACAACCTTTGCATCATTGCCATTACATGCAGCCAGTATGATCAATACCAGTATTGTCGAATAATTTCTCATAATAAGTTTTTAAAAATATGGACAAAAGTAACAAACTGTTTTTTAGCAGTGAACTTTACCTGCCTTAAGAATGCAAATATTTAGTTAAGTACGCGGTTGATCTCTGTTTTCCGGTAATGAATATTCCTTTCTTTTAAATATTCCAGGATATAATTAAAGCAGCCTTCACGCTTACCAACAAGTTCGGGTGGAAAAACACCTTTGTCGGTAAATTTCTTTTCTATCAGCATATTCAATGCAGCCGTGCAGGTGTAGCCCGTAGTGCGGCCCATCGATGAGGTTTGAGTGATGGGATCATATTCATCATACAAATCGTAACAGATCGTTCTTTCTGCATCGCTGATCTTTATCTGCATCAATGTAAATTCAGCTTCTGTTTCCCCCAGCTTCCACTGGTCAAATAAAAGGGAGGATGTGAATTCCATGGGAGAGATCTGCAGTCCTTTAAAATTGACGGGTGCAGTATTTAGGAAACCTGCTTTTATCAATCCCTTCATCAGGTCAATATGACCAGGGTAGCGCAGGGTCTTTTCTTTCATGTTGGGAATATGTCCCATAGTAATTATAATAGAACGCAGGCCATCTGTATTGAAAGATTCAAGCGTACCCACATGTTCAAAGTCGATCAACTCAGCATCACTCAATGCAGGTTTGGTAACGATATAGCCATTCTCCACATACCTTGCCGGCCTGCTGTATTCTTCCAGAACATCAATGGGGGAGAATGGTGCCTTGTACTCAAAAGGATAAGTTCTTTTTTTTGGTAATCCACCCACCAGACACTCAAAATCGGTTATTTGCATACGCTCATTGTAATAACCCAGGATGAGATTACTCATGCCCGGTGCCACGCCGCAATCCACAATGGCAGTAACCTGATTTGCTTTAGCGAGGCCATGCAGGTCCAGGGCATTCTCTGGGAAGAAGGAAATATCAACTACATCCTTTTTTGCATTGATGATGGCTTCAAGCGTAAGAAAGCCCATAAAGCCCGGCACGGCCGAGATCACGTAATCAAAGCCCTTCAGCATGGGTTCATAATTAGCGTAGTCAGCCAGGTCAGTCTCTATGGTTTTTATTGCATAGTTCTTTTGCGTAAGTATCTTCAACGCATGGCCGCTTACATCAAAAGAAGTTACATTATATTTTGGGGCCAGGTCGAGGGCTATGGCACGGCCTACCATACCGGCGCCTAATATTGCTATTTGCATAAATTGAATTTATTTGCCCCGTGCTTTCAATAGCAAAGGGCAGAAATTGTAAAATGAAAACTAAAGTCAGTGAGGTCTGTCATGCTGAGGCACGAAGCATCTCTTTTCAAAATAGGGAGATCCTTCACTATCGCTCAGGATGACAGTAACGACGTTCCATTCATCATAATGGAAATATAGGCTGAGAGCCTGTAAAAATGTGCGTATGTAGTTTTTACAACCAAAATTTAATTTTAAAGTTACCAGCCTCACGTAGACTGGTAATTTTTTTTAATTTTTAATTCTTAATATTTAATTCGTTTTCCCTTTCCTGCTCACAAACTTCATTTCTGCTATCAAATTCTTCGCTTCTGCATATTTATCCACCACGAACATAACATACCGGATATCCACCATAATATTGCGGCAGATGGAAGGATCGTAATTAATATCACTCATTGTTCCTTCCCATACCCGGTCAAAGTTTAAACCCACCAGGTTGCCATAAGCATCCAGTGCAGGGCTACCCGAGTTACCACCTGTTGTATGATTGGCTGCAATAAAACAAACAGGCTGCCGGCCATTTACGCCCCATCGGCCAAAATCTTTTTTATTATACAGGTCGATCATTTTTTTAGGAAGATCGAATTCATAATCTCCGGGCACATATTTTTCCATCACGCCATCCATATAGCTGTAATAGTCAAACTTAACGCCATCCCGGGGTTGGTAACCTTTTACATTGCCATAGGTAACACGCAGGGTACTGTTTGCATCAGGATAGAATGTTTTCTTGGTAAACACATCCATCTGTGCCTGCATATACGTGCGCTGTAACTGGTTAATATTTACCTGCATTGAATTTAATGTAGGAGCCACGTTAGTTGAATATGTTTTTGCAATATCGTTCTGCAATTGTGCCGCAACATCTGCTTTAATAGCATTCACTGCTTCAGCAGGCGACTTCTCCAAAAGCTTTTTAATTTTATCCAGCGAAGTAAAAGTTGTTTCGGTATAAACCGTAGTACCAAGTGTTTTATAGGAATTTCCTTTTTCAGCAAGCATGTTTTTAAAAGCCGGAGAAATATATTCAGCCTTTTGGTCCTTAATATACATTTCCATTAATACTTCAAATAAATGCTGGTCAACCTCTGCATTATATTCTTTAAAGGTTTCTTCAAGCTTTGCCAGCACTTCTGTTTTACGCTTATTATAGCTAGGCTCATCTTTACTATAAGCGGTGATCAAAGAATTCATATCGGATGAAATTCCCCATAGTTCTACTTTAGGTATGATCTCGCTATAATAATCACGGGCATAACCATAGGGTTCAAAATCTGCATAAGCCTGCTTTAATTTTTTAAGCAGATCGGCATACGCAATATTATATTCAGGACGGCTCAAAACAATTTTTTCAAAACTGGATTCAAGTTCCTGTCTTTTTGCAACTGCATTTGTTTTTGTTAATCCAAGGATCTCACCCTGCCATTTTTTCCAGGCATTGGAGATGCTGGCATATTTAGCAGCATACTGAATTTTTATGCCTTCATCCTTACGCATATAGCCATCAATAACAGCCAATGCTTTTGTTCGGATGGCGATCTTTGCAGGATCGCTCACTTTTACCACCTGCTCAATAGCGCTGCTGTGCAAGTATTCCTGCGTACGCCCCGGAAAACCAAATACCATGGTGAAATCGCCTTCCTTAACGCCATCCAAAGAAATATTCAGCGCACGCTTAGGCTTGTAAGGAACATTATCAGTGGAATAAGCTGCAGGTTTGTTATTCTTATCTGCATAAATGCGAAACATCGAAAAATCGCCGGTATGGCGTGGCCACATCCAGTTGTCGGTATCTTTTCCAAAATTGCCGATAGAAGAAGGAGGCGCGCCAACAAGCCGAATGTCCCTGTAAGTCTCCGTTACAAATAAAAAATATTTATTAGCCTCAAAGAAGGGGCGGATTAATACATCCTGGTATGTCTCTCTTTTTGCACTGGTCCTTAACGCGGCAAGATTTTTATCAATAGTGCTTTGCCTTTCTTTTTCGGTCATGTTATTGGTCACCCCATTCAACACCGTTGAAGTAACATCATCAATGCGGATGATGAAAGTGGCGAACAGGCCGGGGTTCTGTAATTCCTGCCCGTGGTTGTATGCCCAAAAACCATCGCGGATATAATTATTCTGTACCGATGAATGATTTTGGATAGCATCAAATCCACAATGGTGATTGGTTAGCAGCAATCCTTTATCGGAGATGACTTCGGCAGTACAAAAACCACCAAAACTTACAATGGCATCCTTTAAACTTCCTTTACTGATACTGTAAATATCGCTGGCATTTATTTTCATGCCCATGCTTTTCATTTGTTTTTCATTGAGGGTCTGTAACAATTGCGGCAACCACATGCCTTCTTCGGCAAAACCTTTAAAGAACAGGGATACACTGATGATCAGTAAAAGAATATATTTTTTCATATGCATATTTTAATTGAGCAAATTTAGGCAATAAAAACTTCTCATTGACTGGGTTAAAGATCAATTTCACAAGTCTGTCAGGGTGAGCCTGCCTTTGTCCGCAGACAGGCTTTTCGAACCCGGAATAATAATCTATAACCCACCTTCGACAAGCTCCCCGAAATAAATCGGGACAGGAAGGCTGACATTTTCTTTAAATAAGTGACGTTTTTTTAACCCTTTCTTAGCACCATAGCATTTATATTTGCTTTTAATGCAATAGCAAGATCTATGAAAAAAATAATACTCTGTGCCCTTATCCTCATTGCTGTAAAAACCTTGCCTGCCCAGGGCGTTAAAGGTTTATTTGATAAGGTTTCCAACGCTGTAAAAACACCCGCTTCAACCGGTAATCTTAACCCTAGTAATGAAGAGATCATCAGTGGTTTAAAAGATGCTTTACGTGTTGGTACCGACAGCAGCAGCAAGCGCCTGAGCAAGATGGATGGGTTTTTTAGGGATGCTGCTATAAAGATATTAATGCCCGAAGAGGCAAAGAAAATGGAGAAGACCCTGCGCAATTTTGGAATGGGCAGCGTAGTTGATAAAGCCGTACTCTCTATGAACCGTGCTGCAGAAGATGCGGCCGGCGGTATTGGTAATATCTTCTGGGATGCTATCAGGGGCATGAGTATTAAAGACGGCCTGCAGATATTACGCGGTGGCGATTTTGCGGCAACGGATTTTTTAAAATCCATGACCACGAAAGAACTTACCGAAAAATTCCGACCCGTGATTGAAGCATCACTGGTAAAGGTTGATGCTACCCGTTATTGGGAAGATCTTTTTACAACCTATAATAAATTCTCCAGCAGCAAGGTCAATACCGATCTTACGGCATTCGTAACAGACAGGGCTTTGGCCGGCTTGTTCTATAACATCGGCCTGGAAGAACAGAAGATACGTAAAGACCCTGCAGCACAGGTTACTGATATACTTAAAAAGGTATTTGGTAAAAAAGTATAATAAATACCTTTTCTATAAACGGTATTTGCTATAAAATGGCTTAGCTGTATATTCACAGCCAAAACCATTTTATAATGAGATCTATTTGTATCACTATCCAATTTTTATTTATAACGGTTCTATTATCTGCACAGGATAATGCATCCTATTTCCTCTCAAACCCCACCCTTACACCCGACGGACAAACAGTTATTTTCAGCTTTGAAGGTGATCTCTGGAAAGCCAGTGTAGCAAGCGGCCCGGCAGTAAGATTAACTGCTATGCAGGGTTATGAGACTTCACCCAGGGTTTCACCCGATGGAAGGTGGATCGCTTTTACCGGTCGCCAGTATGGTAATGCTGATGTATTTGTAATGCCGGTAAATGGCGGTGATGTAAAACAGGTAACCCATCATAGCAGTAATGATGATGTAACCAGCTGGAGCTGGGATTCAAAAAACATATACTTCAACAGCGGGCGTATGGGCCAGGTTGCAGGATATAAAGTAAGTGCAGCCGGTGGCAATGCACAAAGGGTGTTTGGAAATTATTTTTTCCAGTTCGATCATAATTTAACAGAGCACCCAACCTCGGGTGAAATATTCTTCAACGATACCTGGGAAAGTTTGAACCAGGTACATCGTAAAAGATACAAGGGTGCATTCAACCCCGATATTCAATCTTATAACATAAAAACAAAGCAACATAAAAAATATACCGACTGGCAGGGAAAAGATTTTGCAGCCACCATCGACAGGAATGGGAATATTTACTTTATTTCTGATGAGGTCAATGGAGAATACAATTTATATACCTGGGATAACGGGAAGAAAAAGGGGTTGACCAGGTTCTCTTCTTCAATTAAATCACCACAGGTAAATGCAAATGGCGGAAAAGTAGTTTTTGAAAGGGATTACCAGCTCTGGATTTATGATGTAAGATCAGGTAATGAAAGCAAACTGAATATTTCGATGATCCGAAACAATACATTACCTAAAGAAAAAGATTTTGATGTTAAGGGAAAGATCTCGGCTTTTGATATTTCGCCCGATGGTAAAAAAATGGCCTTTATATCCAGGGGCGAATTATTTGTAAGCGATGTAGAAGGCAAATTCATCCAGCAGGTGAACCGCCGGTCGGCAGAAAGGGTTAACGAAGTAAAATGGATGAGCGATAACAAGACCTTACTCATCAACCAGACACTTGACGGGTATACCAATCTATATACCATACCTGCTGATGGCAATGGCACGCTTAAGCAACTTACAGCCACGCCAAAGAACAGCCGGGCTATGGTGATGAATAAAAAAAGAACACAGGCTGTTTATTTATCAGGAAGGGATGAAGTAAAACTGCTTGACCTGAAGACCCTGCAAAGCAGAACCATTGTAAAAGATGAAATATGGGGTTTCCAGAACAGCGACCCTGGTTTTTCACCAAATGGGGAGTATGTATACTTTACAGCATTCCGCAATTTTGAGCAGGATATCCTCGTTCATCATATCAAGGACAATAAAACAATAAACCTTACCAATACTGCTGTAACAGAAGCAGGGCCGCTCTGGTCGCCGGATGGAAAATATATCTTCTTCACTTCTCAAAGGCTTAAGCCATCTTATCCATTTGGGATGCAGGCTGCAAGGGTTTACCGCGTGCCGCTGGAAAATATAGATGAGCCATACCGGATGGATAAATTCAACGAGCTTTTTAAAGAAGAAAAGAAAGATACTAAAGACACAACTAAAAAAGCACCGGCGGCTGATTCTATAAAACCGATAAGCATAGACCTGGATCTTATCAGTGAAAGATTTGAAATGATCAGCCCTGCATTGGGGGCCCAGTCCCTGCAATCGGTTTACCAGAAAGGCGATAAAACAACCGTCCTGTACAGCAGCAACCATGGCGAAGCAAAAAATGCTTTATGGAAAACGATCATAGAACCATTTGAACAGCATAAGACAGAAAAGATCGCCGGTACAGATAATAGCTTTGGATTTGATGTGGTAGAAGTGAGTGATAAGCTGTATGTACTGTTTGCCGGCAATATTAATAAACTCAACCTGGAAGGAAATAAGGTTGATCCGATCAATATCAGCTATACTTTTCGCAGGAACCTATCGGAAGAATTTGACCAGATGTTCTATGAAACATGGGCACAGGTAGAGGAGAATTTTTATGATGAGAATTTCCACGGATTAAACTGGAAGAAGACGAGGGATCATTATAAACAGTTCCTGCCTTATATTAATACAAGGGGTGATATCAGGGTAATGCTGAATGATATGCTTGGCGAACTGAATTCTTCTCACCAGGGTTTTGGTACTGCGGGAGATGATGAGACCATTGCACTGCAAAACCAGACCATGGAAACAGGGATTATATTTGAAGAAGACAATCCGTATAGGGTTAAACATATTGTGAGAAGATCAGCAGCAAATAAAAATGCTGTGGATATTAAACCAGGTGATATACTGGTAAAAGTAAATGATGAAGAGGTTGACCTGAACAGGGACCGGGATTATTATTTCACAATGCCATCGAGGGATAAGGAGCTAAAGCTTACTTTCAACCGCAATAACCAGATGGTAAATGTAAAAGTTCATCCACAGGCTACTTTGTTCAATAACCTTTACGATGAATGGATAGATAATAACCAGAAGCGTGTTAATGAAAAGAGTAAAGGGAGGATTGCCTACGGCTATATGAAGAACATGGGCCAGGGAGAACTTGACCAGTTCATCATTGACATGACGCAGGAGCTGAATAATAAAGATGCACTGATATTTGACCTGCGGTATAACACCGGTGGAAATGTGCATGATGAAGTATTGAAATTCTTACAGCAGCGCTCTTACCTCAACTGGAAGTACAGGGAAGGAGCCCTTACCAGGCAATCTAACTTTTCACCGAGTGATAAGCCCATTGTTTTGTTGATCAATGAACAGTCGCTGAGCGATGCAGAAATGACAGCAGCCGGATTTAAAGCATTAAAGCTGGGTACCATCATCGGAAATGAAACATACCGGTGGATCATCTTTACCGGTGGTGTTGGGTTGGTGGATGGCTCTAGTGTACGTATGCCGGGCTGGGGCACATATACACTTGATGGTAAAGACCTGGAAATGTCGGGTGTGTCGCCGGATATTAAAGTGATCAATAGTTTTGAAGATAAACTGAATGGAATAGATCCACAGCTGGATAGGGCTGTAGAAGAGATATTGAAGCAGTTGAAAAAATAAATAAATATCGAATATTGAACAAGGAATTTTGAATTTCGAAGTTAGCTTTTACTTCCTCGTTCAATATTCCTTGTTCGCTATTCAATATTCACGGATTATTACCTATAATTGCACATAAATTGCCACTCCGTAGAAACGGAGTGACTTTTTAACGATTGCTTGCTATATGAAAATTTTTATTGTTTTTTTTTGCTGACAGGATCAGTACGGCCAGTTGGCCTTCTAACGATTGATTGTTCCTTTTAACGATTGCTGCTGTATGAACTAACCATCTTTGTGATACAAACATAAGAGGAGTATCCTTATGTTGCTAATCAACTTACCGTTAATTTTATTATGTTAACGCAGTTTTTATATTCTAAAATCCTTTACAGTAAAGGCTTTTGATAAAATGGGTTTATGATGTCCAACAGAACTACCGACATATTGTTTCAACTTATCAAGTCGCTTGAAAAAGCCGAGAAGCGGCATTTTAAGCTCTATATCAAAAGAAGTTCATCAAGGAAAGACCTCAAAATCATCCAGCTATTTGATGCGATAGATAAAGGTAAGGAGTATGATGAAAAGGCGATACTGAAGAAACTGCCCGGTATTGAGAAGCCTCAGTACGCCAACCTGAAAGCGCATCTATATAAAGAATTACTTGCAAGCCTGCGGCTTTTAAAAAGCACCGACAGTATTGACCTGCAATTGCACGAACAGCTTGATCATGCCCGTATCCTTTACAATAAAGGCTTATACCTGCAGAGTTTAAAGATATTGGATAAGGCAAAGGGCCTGGCCAGGCATTACCACCAGGAAAGTTTTTTGATACAGGTAATATCGCTGGAGAAGAAAATTGAAACACTGCATATCACCAGGAGTGGGGAAGGAGCTGCAGACAAATTAACTGCCGAGGCCAACGAAGTGAACGCACAACGGAATGAGATAACGGCACTGTCAAACCTGGCATTGCAGTTATACCAATGGTATGTAAAGCATGGCCATGCCCGTAATGCAAAAGACGAAAAGGGGGTAAGGGATTTCTTTAAGCAGAACCTGCAGATAGACAGCAGGCGCATCAAAGGTTTTTACCAGTTGCTCTATCTCTACCAGAGTTATTGCTGGTATGCTTTTATCCGCCAGGATTTTTTGATGTACTACCGCTACAGTAAAAAATGGGTAGATCTTTTTAACAGGGAACCAATGATGATTACCGTGGAAACCGGGCATTACATTAAAGGCATGCACAACCTGTTAACTGCCAATTTCGACTTGCGAAATTTTAAGCAGTTCGATAATTATTTATCAAGATTTGAAAGATTTACGCTATCAAAGCCGGCAAACCAGCATGATAATTTCCGCATGCAGGCATTTGTGTATTTAACCAGTGCCAGGATCAACCAGCACCTGATGAAGGGAACATTTGGTGAAGGCATAAAACTGGTGCCTGCAATTGAAAAGGGACTTGATGAATTTCAAATGTATATCGACAGACACAGGGTGCTGGTAATTCAATATAAAACTGCCTTGCTTTATTTCGGCAATGGTAATTATGAGGACTCCATTGACCAGTTGCAGAAGATCATCAATGGCCCTGTTGATATGCGAATTGACCTGCAATGCTATGCCCGCCTGCTGCACCTCATGGCGCATTTTGAGCTTGGCAATGATGCGATCATTGAATCGTTGATCAAATCCGTATTCCGTTTTATGTCACGTATGGAAAACCTTACCGTGGTGGAAGAGGAGATGTTTAAATTTTTGCGCAACAATGTATATGAATCTGCTGCAAAATTAAAACCCGGTTTAAAAAAACTGCTGGAGAATATAAAGCAGTTTGAAAAGAATAGGTACGAGACCAGGGTTTTCTCATACCTGGATATTATCAGTTGGGTGGAGAGTAAAGTGTTTGAAAAGCCCATGAGTGCCATTGTGTATGAAAAGTACATACAGAGCAGGCACCGGTAATGGTCAATTAGATACTTTGAAGATATCAATGGCTTCTTTGTAAGTACTATCCATGGTAATTACTTTCTCAAATAAAATATCCGCCTCTTTTGTCTTCTTTAATTTATGTTTTATCATGGCCGCATAATACGGGTAGCTGATCATACCGGGGTAATTTTCAAAGAGCCGGTCAAAATGTAATTCTGCATTATCATAATCTTCCAGCCGGTAATAATTACGTGCAAGTACATCTTCTGTAACCCTGTCCTGTGCTACTTCGTATGCTTTTTTATTAAACACAAGGGCCTTATCAAGGTCCATATTAGTTTCATCGTATTCGCCCATATATATAAGCCCCAATGCATTGTTCACTGCTATTTCATTGGGGTCGATCCTTGCTGCCCTTAAAAGCCTTTCAATCGCCTGGGTTGTTCTTCCGGTAAGCAGGTCTACATCAGCCATATTCACCAGGTAATCATAGCTGTTTTTGGTAAAGGATTTTGCAGCCAGTGTTGAATAATGAATGGAAGAATCTGTATTATCCAGTTGATTATAGGTGAGGGCCAGGTTGCGGTAAACGGTACCGCGTGACGGTTGTGAAAGTTGTGGATCTGTGATGGCCTCTTCAAAAGCCTTCAATGCCATTTCATAATTTCCTGCATTCATATAGCTTACTCCTTCCTGGTTCTTTTTAATGGCATCTAATTTTGGAGAAGCAGGGTTACAGGAAAAGAGTAATAATATAAACGCGGAAATGAATAGTTTATTTATAGCTGTGTTCATAGTGAGGTTCTGCTGTTCATTAAAGGTAATCCAAAATACAGTAGGGGTTGATCCAGATAAAATCTACCTGGTTAAGGCTTTCTCATCAGCAAGGTAAGTATTCGTGGAATTGTTTTACGGTTGTCATCATCAAAATATTCATTGATGTCAATGATCTCAAAGCCGTTATTTTTTGCAGCTTGCACAAAATCTGTGATATGGTGGTCGAAACAGCTTACAACCTCCTCACCAGCTTCGTTTGTAAACCTGGCTTTGCTGCCACTGTATTGTTTAAAGGGATGCAGTTCGCCTATATACATATATCCACCGGGTGAAATTACTTTTGAAACTTTTATAAAAACGGCTTCTAGGTCCTCAATATGTTCAAGCACCAGGCTAAAACTTACCAGCTCATATTTTTTAGTTGCAAAATTCCATTCCTCTAAAATATCAGCCTGTATAAAATTCACTATAGGTGAGTTGATCTTTTCTTTTGCTTTGGCAAGCATCTCTTCGGAGAGATCCACGGCTGTGATATGTTTGGCTTTAGTGATCAGCCAGGTTGTGTTCTTACCCGTGCCGCAGCCGATCTCCAGGCAATTTTCAAATTCAATGTAGGCTAATGTTTGCTGCAATGCAATAGCTTCCAGGTCACGTGTTCTGTTGAGATTCGTATCATACTGAGATGACCAGTTATCGTATGCAGATTGTGTATTCATATTTTTACTACTACAGAACCTGCAATATAATCATGTAAGGCTCTTCTTTT
>JBKJMZ010000029.1:0-17532 GCA_046596255.1 Ferruginibacter sp.
TTTTTTTTGTCATCGCAATGGCAAGCAGTTCAGGCAAACATGTTGTTGCCGATACCAAGTACAATGGTGTTTTTAAACTTAGTCCCGAAAAAGATGAAACAGTAAAGAATTCCGGTAAACTGGAGTTTTTAAAAAATGCAACAAACCCAACCATTGTATTAAGAGTACCCAATGCCAGCCGGGAAGTGCTGGAAGAAGATAAGAATGTGAAGACAGCAAAAAACAATGATGGCACCAATAACCTCAACGACATAAATGTATATAATGTTATTGAGAAGGAATTATTGAAAGGAGGTTTTACTGTAAGGGACAGGGCGCTGTTTGAAAAAGTGTTAGGAGATAAAAGCGTTAATGATTATTCCAGGATAAAAGAATTAACCGAAACCGACCTGATACTGGAATTAAGCAGTATTCAATATGTAAAATACCCAATGAATTCTTTTACTTTTTATTCTCAAAGCAAAAGGAAAGGAAATATAGAAAGCAGGATTAACTGTACCAATTATTTTAATATTTACGGATTGAAATTAGAATTCAGGCTTATCAAAGTAAAAGAAAATGATTTTATCGGATCGTTCACTTATAATTATACGCCCTGCACCGATTATCCGTGTAACTACAACATTAACGTAAGCAGTGTAAATACATGTTCATCCCCTTTTATTGAACAGGGTAATGTTATAATATCAGAAACAAGATTGATACCACAAACTGAAATTGAAAAATTTGTAAAGTCTGCTGCACAAAAAATGGTAAATGAGGTTTTTAAAAACAAGTAGTAATTAATAAGAGAAAGCACAGCAATATAATTCAATTCACGAATAAATATAAATATTATGAAAAAAAGAAAATTTGTATCGCTTATTACACTATTATTTTTGCGGGGTGTAATAATCTTTTTTGGTATTTTAACTTTTACCGGCTGCAAAAAGACATCAGCAGTTGAATTTCAGGGTCCCCAAAACCCGAATTTTGAAGAACAATCCAAGTCATATGCTGTTGCAGCAGCTAACTGGACTACTCAATATCATGGTAGTGGTAGTTATAGCTGCAAGAGGCTCGGAGGAACAGGTTTTTTGCCATCTAAAGGTAGTTGGTATATAGCGGTAGGAGGAGATTTGAGAACCTCCGGCATGTTAACGGAGGAAACTTCTCAGGAATTTGTTAATTTTAACCGTTCCAACACAATGATTTTTGATTATAGTGAAGTCGGCACAAATATCGGTTCCGGAGGAAGTGGGAAAGTTGAAATTTTATTCACTTCAAACGGCACTGTAACTTTATGGAGTAAAACCTATGCCGCTTCCTCTACACCTTCTACTCAACAATTAAATGAAAGAGTAACACTTCCTTCTTTGCCAGATAAGGGAAAATTGATTATTCGGGTTACATCTATAGGCGGTGGCATACAGCCTAATTTTTATTCAAATGTAAACTTTAATATAGATAATATCAGGGTGGAATAAAATGCACAAATAATATCCCATTAATCACTTCATTATTTTCACCTGTTGCATTATTCCGTCTTGCAATCAATATATTAAAGTGTTAGCAATAGTTCACATTCGTAAATACAAATGCTTTTCAGCAAACTGTTTAATTTAAAAGCAGCAAAAACCTTTTTCCGTGTATCATACATATAAGCTCCTCAAAGGCGGAGAAAAAAATACCTGTCAAATTCTAACCTTTATGGTTTTTAAAAACTAAATTTAGGGTACAATTAAACTGCATGAAAAGAAACATTGTTTATTCAGCAATAATAATTGCAGCATTTTTTTCGGGCTGTTCAAAATCCGATACTACAGTAGCACCGCCACCACCTGTTGATTCTTGTTTGGGAGTTACCATTACCCCTATTGGCGGTGTAACCCATACTATAACCGGCCAGTCCATTGGAACTATTACTGTAAATTCTCCGATCGGTTCAGGTTTTACATACAGTATCACCGGCGTTCCTTACCAGGCATCCACAAACTTTTTTGGCCTGGCAGCAGGCAATTATACCCTTAGCGTTAAAAATGCAAATAATTGCATTGGTACTGCAACAGTAACCATTAATGGGTATGGCCCTAAATTTTACGCAGTAAGAACCATCATTAAAGGTTATTGCGGGCCCTGCCATTTAAACGGCTCTATAACCGGGGGTAAAAATTTTGATGGAGATAATGATATTGTAAACTCGTGGGACAGGATAAAAATAAGAGCTGTTGACGGGTTCCCTTCTTTTATGCCGGCCCCACCCAATGCTCCGTTAACTGCAATTGATAAACAAAAAATAGTTGACTGGGTTAATGCCGGCCACAGGATTACAGACTAAAGCGAAATAACTTATACATAAAAAACCGGCGAATAATAATTTTCGAAGGTTTTTGTTTAAACTCTATCATAAAATATTTTTACCTCACTTTAAGCATTGGCCGCACCTGTTGTGTGGTGCCATTTTGAAAACGGGCATAATAAACGCCGGTCGGCAGATGAGAGCCATCAAAAACAATAGTTTGCCTTGATGCAGCGGGAAAATCTGTTTCCAGCAAATTAACAATTAACCGGCCGGCTGTATCCATAACCTGCAATAAAGTATGCCCGCCATCTGTATAAAATTCAATTGTTGTTTTATTGGTAAAAGGATTTGGCGAATTGGTAATTAAAGTACTGCCAGATGGATTTGGAGGTGGCGCAGGAGCCTTGCAGGTATTTCCTTTTATCAAGGGCAGATCTTGCAATTGGCCGTTAATATTTGGTGGAAATAAACCCTGAACAGTTGCTTTCGGAAGACAGAACCATTTTTCCAGGAGCGTTGAATAAATACTTCTGAAATCATATTGCATAGGCACATTATCATTTACTGTAGCAACCGGCTGTATGGTTGGATTCTCGCCCAGTACACCAGCATCAACGGGTTTACCAAAAACAAATAAAGGTGCTGCCGAACCATGGTCAGTGCCAACACTGCTGTTGCTTTTAACCCTTCGTCCAAATTCACTGAATGTCATACCTACAACCCTGTCTTCAATTTCTAAATACAGTAGGTCATCCTGGAAAGCTTTTATTGCAGCACTAACACGGCCAAGTAAGGTTGCATGGGCGCCTACAGTTGTATCTGTAGCTGTTGTTTGAAGGCTATGTGTATCAAAACCTCCAAAACTTACCATATAAACTCTTGTTTTTAAACCACCTTTAATTAAACGGGCAACAATTTTTAACTGATCGGCCAGGCTGTTATTTGCAGGATAAGTACTTTGTTGGGTTACCCTGTTTGCTGCAGTTGTAATTGTAGTGCCGTATTGCTGCGTTTGTTTTGCAACCGAGCGTATATAACTTAATTCTTTACCGGCTTTTGTTCCGGGAACGGGATCGTTTGTTCCATTTATTAATTGATAAAAAGATGTAGCACTGGTAATGCTCATGGCCATGTTTATACTGGGCCCCTGGGTTGTTAAACTGGCTGTTGAACCAATCTGTATAGCCAGCGGATCAGGAGTATTGGAATTGGGGTAACCTGTTGGAAAATTAGGATATTCATAATTTAAGTACCTGCCAGCCCAACCTGTATATACTTCCTGGTTGCTGTTACTTGATGTCATCCAGATATCAGTTGCCCTGAAGTGAGAAAAATTGGGTTGTGGATAACCAACAGCCTGTACAATTTTCAATTTGGATTCATTATACATGGTTTGTAAGCCGGTCATACTGGGGTGAAGCCCGGAATTGCTATATCCATTTAAAGGTAAGATCCTGTTTTGGGGAATGGCAATATTTGTACGTGCAGCATTATACAAATTGTATGTACTTAGGGGAATTACCATATTTAAGCCATCATTGCCGCCGGATAATTGTATAATAACAAGCACATGGTCGGTATCCGTTGTGCCGCCCATTAATGCCCGAACTAAAGGCGAGTCTTCGTTTAATGCTTTTACTGCATAGCCGCTAATTAAAGCAGGTACTGTAAAGGCAGCAGATTTTCCTAAAAATTCTCTACGTTTCATATAAAAAAATTTATAACAGAATAAGTATTTTTCGTGATCAGTGAAAAGTTAACGCACGATTCACCACTCGCCACTACGTATCAACTCAACTGGTATTCGCTCAAATTCATCAAATACCTGAAGAGATCCCTGAGCCTGATATTTACAATATTAAAATTTGCTACCGTAGGGCTGGCAATATAAGCACTCCACGCATTGGTCCAGTAATAATCGTACTGCTGGCCGCTTAGCAGCATCTGCGTTTTCATCTGCTGCTTGATCTGTGGAGACAAATTCATCCGGTATAAATATTTTAACGCTTCACTTACCAGGTCATTTGGATTGCCGGGATTTGTAAGTGTTTTGGCATAAGCCACAAAATCAAACTGCATTCTGAATCCATTTCTTAAATAACCCGTTGCCGTCATAATGTCTGTAAACTGATTTCTTTTTGGTAAAGAATCAGAGGTTATCCATATCTCATGAAATAAAGGCTCCTGGTAATAGGCAGGCATACCGGCCACATTAGGAGGGTCGTGCAGGTTTATTCCGGTAATGAACATAAATGAGTACAAAGTATTCCAATGTCCATAACTGGTATTCCAATCGGATGCAGGAGGCATACTAACATTATATTCTCTCATGGAGCCTACTACAATATCAACAGGTGTTTTTATGATACAACCCTGGTTCAGCACATCATAAAAATGTTCGCTTTTAAATAATGCGCTCAATACCGGTTTAATCTCATAATTATTACTGCGGAAAATATCAGCTAATGGAGTGATCACATTTGCTTCGGTGGCAGCATCAATTTCGTAATAAACAAACCAGCGATAGAATTTACGAACAATATGTTTTGCCACTTCGTTCTGGGCAAAAATCATGTTTAGTAAATCGTTTAGTTCTAATTGTCCTGCAGTTGGCCCGTTAGGTCTTGTGATAACAGTATTATTGAAAAAAGAGGAGAATGTTTTATTGACAGTTGAATGGCGGTTAGGGTCAAAAAAAGTAGTATAGTTGGTTCCGTTTACCCTCCAGCCTGTAAGTACTTTGGCTGCTTCTTTTACATCAGTTTCTGTGTATTGCGAGCCCGGGCCTTTACCCAAAGTAAACAATTCTAATAATTCCCTTCCATAGTTTTCATCAGGTGCAGATGCTACATTCAGGTAACCATTCAGATAACGAAGCATGGCATAATCTTTAGTGATCGCATTCACCATTTGTTTATAATTACCCAGCACATTTTGTCTTATAAGAGCATGTTGCATATAAACCCAATTAGCATTACCCACTTCATTTGCTTCATTTCCAAAATTATCTACCCATAGAAAGGTCATTTTTTCTCTTATACTCCTGTCCTGATTGATCATCACCCCCGTCCACCATTTTTTGTATGATGCCCTTCGCTGGGCTTGTACTGTACCATCATTATTAATATCATTAACCCAGGTAGTTCCCTGTGCAATATTTGCATCGGGTGTGCCTGGCTGAGTGGAAGTAGTATATTCTTTAACCGGTGGTACCGGGTCTGGTGCTGTGGGGTTAAGCAATTCATCCACGGCCTGGTTCATAGTACGGGAAGCAAAATAATCCACATCGGCTTTCTTAGCTCCAAACATGGCTCGCTTTAAAAGATGAATAACTTCATTAGTTCCCCAGATACCTGTGTAGGGATTGATACCACTTAAGGTACGTGCCGGAGATACTATTTGGCCAGTTCGTGATTTAGCAGGTGCCTTCTTTTTAGTTTTACCTGCTGTAAGAAAGTCTCTTCTGTCCATAGCAATTGTTTTGGTGACTATGTTAATATAAATAGTTACGACTGATTAAATCGAGTATAGTTTAATTAGGGATGAGATTAATTTATGGATTCCCTGTCTGGGTAAAACGCTGTCTTGTATTATGTATTATGCAGCTTAAAGATAAAGTTATTATTGGATGTTCTCAATTATTCCTGCAATGCCCTGGCCGCCACCTACACAGGCGGTTACAATGCCGTATTTTTTATTGAGTCTTTTCATATCGTTGGTAAGCTGGATAGTGAGTTTGCAGCCAGTACAGCCAAGGGGATGGCCCAATGCAATGGCACCGCCATTTATATTTACAATTTCAGGATTCAGTTCCAAGGTTCTGATCACCGCCAAAGCCTGTGAAGCAAATGCTTCATTCAATTCCACCAGGTCAATCTGCGAAAGCGTCATACCCGCCTGTTTTAAAACTTTAGGTACGGCTTCAACCGGGCCAACACCCATGATGCGTGGGTGCACACCTGCACTGGCACAATTCACCAAACGGGCTATTGGCTTCAGGCCCAGTTCATTGATCATTCTTTCACTCATCACAATTACAAATGCAGCGCCGTCGCTGGTTTGAGAAGAATTGCCGGCAGTTACCGATCCACCCAATGCAAAAGCAGGCTTTAATTTAGCCAGCCCTTCGGGGGTAGTATCTGCCCTTACACCTTCATCAGTATCAACTATATAATCACGTTTTTGTTTTTTACCTTTTGCATCTAAATAAACCTCATTTACAGTAATTGGTAAAATACCGGAATTGAAATATCCTTCACTGATGGCATTACCTGCTTTTAAATGGCTGTTATAACTGAAAGTATCCTGGTCTTCCCGGCTTATATGGTATTCTTTGGCAACTGCTTCGGCAGTAAGGCCCATACCTAAATAATAATCGGGCTCAGTTTCTGCAATAGCGTAAGATGGAACAACTTTCCAACCTGCAGTAGGCACCAGGCTCATGCTTTCGGTACCGCCTGCAATGATGCATTCCGCCATGCCGGTCCTTATTTTGGCAGTAGCTATCGCAATACTCTCCAGCCCGCTGGCACAATACCTGTTTATGGTAATGCCCGGCGCATGAATGCCCACTGCTCTTGCAGAGATCATCCTGCCCACCTGTAAGCCTTGCTCAGCTTCAGGTACAGCATTGCCTACAATAACATCATCCACTCGTTTTATATCCAGTTGGGGTACTGTTGCCAGCAAGCCTTTAATAACATCTACAGCCAGGTCATCGGGCCTTGTAAACCTGAACCCACCCTTTTTACTTTTGGTAATGGCGGTTCTGAATCCTGCAACTATGTATGCTTCCTGCATGTTGAATGTTTGTGGTTTGTAGTTTGTGGTTTGTGGTTGGGCACGCTGTAGCAATGAAATCAACTAACAACAAACCACCAACAACAAACAACTAACTGAATTTGGTTGTTTATGCAACTTTATACCAAAGGTAAATAAATGAAACTAAAAAATGTACTTTTGTAAAAACTTTAAAATGGAAGAGTTAATCACCATAAAAATTAAAGATAAAAAGGCTAAAAAAGTAATTGAGAGCCTGGAAGAAGTTAAGTTCATACAGGTTTTAAGAGACCCGCTTTTAGGATTAACTCCCAAAAAGAAGAAACAAGCCAAAGATTTTTTATCTGCATTAAAACAGGCAAAACTGGCGGAACAGGGTAAAATAAAATTAAAAACTTTAGATCAGTTAATTAATGAACTCTGAATTCATAATCCGAACTTCAGAAATTTTTGACAAGTCTGTTAAAAAACTTTTTAAAAAATACCCTTCACTTATCAAAGATTTACAATTATTAAAAACCGAATTATTAAAAAATCCGGTTGCAGGCATTCCCTTGGGTAAAGATTGTTATAAAATAAGAATGACAATATCCTCCAAAAATAAAGGCAAAAGTTGGGATGCAAGAGTTATTACTTATGTAAAAATCCATCATAAATTAATTATTTTATTAGATTTATTTGACAAAGCTGAAAAAGAATCTATTACCGAAAAAGAATTAGCAACCCTCATAAAAAAAGCAGGATAGGTATGTATAAGCTTTTACGTTCCTTCCTGTTTTTATTTGAACCCGAATGGGTTCACTATTTTTCGATGAATGGATTGAAATTGCTCTGTAGAATTCCGGGTATAAAAAAGCTGATTGCAAATAAATTTATCTCTCAATCAGGTAATAATATTCCATATTCCGTATTCCATATTCAATTTCCTAATAAAGTGGGATTAGGAGCTGGCTTTGATAAAAATGCTAAATATTTAAATGAACTGGCAGCCCTGGGTTTTGGTTTTGTGGAGATAGGAACCGTTACTCCATTGCCGCAGGCAGGAAATGATAAACCCCGTTTGTTTCGTTTGCCAAAAGATAAAGCACTTATTAACCGGATGGGTTTTAATAATGATGGTGTGGAAGTTATTGTTGAAAGACTTAAAAAAGTTAGAAATCAAAAGTCAAAAGTCAAAATTGTGATTGGTGGCAACATCGGTAAGAACAAAATAACACCCAATGAGGATGCCTGGAAAGATTATGAAACCTGTTTTACAGCCCTGCACGATTATGTAGATTATTTTGTGGTGAATGTAAGTAGCCCCAATACCCCGGGCTTAAGGGAATTACAAGAGAAAAGTGCTTTGCATAAGATCCTTACAAATTTGCAACAACTAAACACTAAACTTCACACTTCGACAGGCTCAGTGCCTAAACCAATTCTTTTAAAAATAGCACCAGACCTCAGCAATGAACAGCTTGACGACGTTATCGGTCTGGCCCAGGAAATAAAACTGGACGGGCTTGTTGCTTCCAACACAACGATCAGCCGGGAAGACCTGGTAACCAATTCCACAGAACTGGCAAGGATCGGGGCAGGGGGCTTGAGTGGTTTACCTGTAAAAAAAAGAAGCACAGAAATTGTAAGCTATATTTACACCCAAACAAACGGGCTAATACCAATCATTGCAAGCGGGGGCATATTTACTGGTGCCGATGCTAAAGAAAAAATAGATGCCGGCGCTGCTTTGGTACAGGTTTGGACAGGGTTTATTTATGAAGGCCCTGGTATTGTAAAAAATATTTGTAAAACAATTTCAAAATAAAACGAATTAAGGATTAAGTTTGCGGAACCACAAAAAATAATCTTTTTTTTAAAAAACCATGTAATGGATTATCAAATCATAGTTTCACTGTTAACACTAATAGCTTTAGAAATTGTTTTAGGAATTGACAATGTAATTTTCATATCCATTTTAGCAAATAAATTACCGGTAGCGCAACAGAGAAAGGCAAGGTTCATTGGCCTGCTGCTGGCGATGGTATTGCGGCTGGCATTATTAGCCATGTTGGCATTTATTTTGAAATTAGATAATGATTTATTTACTCTTTTTAATCAGGGTATATCCATTAAGGATTTGATTTTGATTTTAGGAGGCCTGTTTTTATTATATAAAAGTTCTTCAGAAATTTACCATAAAATGGAAGGAGAGCAGGGCGACAAAACTAAAAATATTAAAGCAGTTACATTTGCCCAGGTAATTTTTCAGATTTTAATTATGGACCTTGTTTTTTCTATTGATTCTATTATAACAGCGATTGGAATGGTGAAGGAAATATGGATCATGTATGTTGCTATTATTGTTACTGTGCTAATGATGTTAGTAGCAGCAGAGCCAATAAGTAATTTTGTAAACAAACATCCCACATTTAAAATACTGGCGCTTTCATTTTTATTACTGATAGGCTTTGCCCTGGTTAGCGAAGGGTTTGGCATCGAAATTCCTAAAGGGTATATTTATTTTTCAATGACTTTTTCAATGCTGGTAAGTATTTTGCAAATGCGTATGAACAAAAATAATAAACCGGTTGCCACGCACGAACATTATGTAGAGGGAGAAGATAAATTGCCAAAAAAAGTTTTATAATAACATAATCAACGGCAATACCGGTTCTCCCCTTTTTAACAAGGTTAACCAACGCTGCACAAGAACCAAACCTGAAAAATTAAATTTATTTCGGCAAGGTATTTTCGTTTGTTGTGTAAATGCTGAATATGGTTATGCGCAAACGGATGCATACAAACCGGGTGGTTGAATTGAATGAGCCTGTACTTAGGAAAGATGAAGAAAATGTTGGCGATGAAGCGCATTAAAAAAATAAAAAAGGCGAAGCCTTCCCAAGCTTCTCCGTAAATTGTAAAAACATAATTTCCTATTCCTTCACAAATTTTATTGCTGCAGAAAACTGATCGGACCTTATATAATAAACACCCGGATAAAAATGCTGCACATCAATAATCATTTGTGCATTGCCGGTAAGCTTTTGATTAACCAATTTCCCTGAAACAGCATAAATAATTACAGTGCCAAGGTTTTTATTATTGTTATTCCGCACAGTGATCAAATAATTTGCTGGAATAGGATAAACATATATTCTGCATCTTACATCTTTTACAAAAACAGTCACCTCATCGGTTCCATTGCAGCCATTAACATCAGTAACAGTAAGGCTATAAGTTGTAGTTGCAGTTGGGCATACACTAATGTTTTGACCACTCCAGCTAACTCCACCTCCCGACCAGGAATATGAATAGGGAGAAACACTTACGCTACGCCATGTTTAAATTTTAAAAGGAATCGGTGGGTTCGGGAATTATTTCCAAACAGGTTGTTTAACACAGCTTTTACATTAGCCATCCTCTTCCACCAAATTAATTTGTCATTCTAATGTGTGTGATAGCAATCTGTAAATATTCTTAACTATTTTAAAATTTTTATTTTCTCATCAATATAACTTTGACTTTATATTTTTGCTCTTACTTAATAAACTCAGCAACTTCTTTCCTGCTGCCGCTTTGCAAAATCAAATAATAGGTACCCTTGGGTAATGATGTTACATCAACGGAAAGGAAAGTATTTCCGGTAAGCGCTGCCTTTTGCTGTTTCATTAACCTTCCCGCTGCGTCTGTAATTTGAACAGTAGCAATTTCATTGCCTGTAGCCTGTATATTGCGTACATCAGTTACCGGGTTAGGGAATACCTGTAACCGGGTAACTCCGGTAAACCGTACCATTACTGTTTTACTGTAAGAAAAATTGCCGTTGGTATCAATCATTTTTAACCGATAAAAATTTATTCCTGCAACCGGTTTACTATCTGTAAAAGCATAAGTGCGGAGAGATGAACTGTTTCCTGCAGCAGGTACATTGCCGATCGAGGAAAAAAACCTGCCGTCAACACTTCTCTCTGTAATAAACGAAGCGGTATTTTGTTCTGAAGTGGTTTGCCAGTTGAACTGAACGCTATTGCCGAATTTATTTGCAGTAAAAGAAAGTAAAGATAGCGGTAAAGGGATACCGTCATTATGAAAGGCGGCAACGGCAAAATCATATCCCTCCTGAGAAGACATGAATATAAAGCCGGCCATATAAATACGATAGCCGGACAATACCATTCCATACGCTGATTCGTCTCCTCCAAAATCTAAAATCGCTGTTCCATCACCGTCAAAAGTATTATCTAAAACTCCTGTGCTTGTATAACGAGCAAGTGCAAAATCCCTGAAATTTGCAGCAGACATGCTGTAACCACCTGCTACGATCTTACCATCTGTTTGAATAGCGACTGAGTAAGCAGTACAATCTGCCGAGTTTATAATAGTTGTAAGTGATCCGTCTCCGTCAAAACTAACATCTAATGACCCTGAAACCGTATAACGGGCAAGAGCGAAGATATCAGCATAGCCATCCCCAGTTGAGCCGGCCGTGACAATTTTTCCATCGGCCTGTATAGCCAAAGCATAAATTTGATCAATATAACCTCCAATGATGGTAGTTTGTTTACCATCACTATCAAAAGAATTATCTAAAACCCGCTGCGCTACGAATAAGGAATAAAATTTTTGCCCTCAAAATGGTTCAATCCTGGGCAAGACTATAACATTGTTACGGTAAGGCCACTCTCCTTATGTTGTGGATATGCAATCAGGGAACAGCATAATAATAGCGGTAAGAAGTAAAAAGAGAAAGTAATTGTTTTAAGTTGAAAATGTATCAGGTTAAATCTCCGGTTAATTTACAAAAACAAATTAACTATGATTAAAAATATTTGTTTAGTAAATAGTTAAAAGAGTAGCTGCAACCACCCCCGCTGTTTCAGTTCTTAATCTTGTATTTCCCAATGCAACCGTGATAAAATGATGCTGAATGGCAAGATCAATTTCCTCTTTTGTAAAATCACCTTCGGGGCCAATTAAAATGATCTTGGTAGATAAAGACTCATTATTCAGGTCGGCCAAATTCCTTTTCGCATCATCAATACAGTGTGCAATAAATTTTTGTTGTTGTATAGCGGATGCAACAACCTGATTAAATTTTATGGGTTCATGCAATACAGGCAACCATGTTTGTTGCGATTGCAACATGGCACTTACCAAAATACTTTTTATCCTGTCAAATTTAAAAGCAGATTTTTCTGTTCTTTCGCAAATAAGCGGTATAATTTCTGATACGCCTATCTCGGTTGCTTTTTCCAAAAACCATTCAAAGCGGCTGGCATTTTTAATTAGTGAAATGGCGATGGTAATGTTTGTGGTTGGTGGTTTGTTGTTTGTAGTTTGCAGAATTTTGGTTAAGCATCTTTTCCTGTTATTGTCGGTTATCTCAGCAGTAAAAAAATCTCCTTTACCATTGGTTAACTGCAACTGTTCCCCGTTCTTCATCCTCAACACCTGAACAATATGCTTGCTGCTGGATTCATCCAGCATTGCAACCGTGCTTGATGCAATCAGGTCTTCTTTATAAAAAAAAGGTAATGCCATAAATAAAAAAAGGAACGAAAAATCAAATTTAATTCTTCATTCCACAATAAATTATAAAAAATGGTCTTCACTAATATCTTCTACGTGTCCCTCCCCTTCGCGGGGTTCCTTGCAAAGGAACGAACGAAGTTCAAGGAGGGGCCTAAAATGGTGCATCCTCATCAAACTCCCCATCATTCATCTTGCTTCCTTTCTGGATGTACAATTTTGCACCATCATCACCCTTTACAGGTTTCCAGTTACCACCAGGCTGGCCACTTGCAAAATCACCACCGCCTTCTTCTTCTATAAATTTCTGGATATGGAGTAATGCTTTCAGTTTAAC
Source organism: Ferruginibacter sp. (assembly GCA_046596255.1). Taxonomy (GTDB): domain Bacteria; phylum Bacteroidota; class Bacteroidia; order Chitinophagales; family Chitinophagaceae; genus Ferruginibacter. The sequence continues at coordinate 12,909 of JBKJMZ010000029.1, forward strand.
TGTATCTAAACTACCATTACGGTGCTTGGCTATTTTTACATAGGTTTCACCTTTATTGCTTTCGCCCATTTCATTACTGGTTATATCATAATACTCGGGACGATACAGGAACATTACCATATCAGCATCCTGCTCAATAGCACCAGATTCTCTAAGGTCACTTAACTGCGGGATCTTTGCACCCTCTTTTCTTTTCTCCACCTCACGGCTTAACTGCGATAAAGCAATGATCGGTACCTGCAATTCTTTAGCTAACCCTTTCAGGTCACGTGATATACGGCTGATCTCCTGCTCCCTGTTACCATTTCGGTTCTCACCGGCCCCACTCATCAACTGTAAATAGTCGACAATGATCAACCCCACATTGTGCTTATTCTTTAAACGGCGGCACTTGGCCCTTAGTTCAAAAATATTCAGCGCTGCAGTATCATCAATAAAAATGGGAGCTTTGGATAAGCGCTCAATACCATTTTTATACAATTGTTTCATCTCATGTTCTTCAAGTTTACCACGGGCTATCTTCTCAAGCCAAATTTCGCTTTCGGCACTTAAGATTCTTTGTACCAGTTGTGAGCTGCTCATCTCCAGACTGAAAAAGCCCACAGCGGTAGGTTTGGTAGGATGTAACGCGGCACTTCTTGCCAGGTTCAACGCAAAAGCAGTTTTACCAACTGATGGCCTTGCTGCAAGGACGATAAGATCAGTGGATTGCCATCCATAGGTAATTCTATCCAGGGAAGGGAAGCCTGTAGGCACACCGGTAATGTCTTCCTGTCGGTTACGCATATCTTCTATGCGCTGTATGGTTTTAACCAACACCGTATCAATACTGTCGAAATTCTTACGAAGGTGATTATTGGTTATCTCAAAAAGTTTGCTCTCTGCTTCATCAAGCATATCAAACACATCAGTGCTGTCTTCATAAGCATCGCCGATGATCTCCCCGCTGATGCGGATAAGCTCACGCTGAATGAATTTTTGCAAAACGATCCTGGAGTGTGCTTCAATATTGGCTGAGGAAACAACTGCATTGGTAAGGCGGGTAACATAATAGGGGCCACCCACAACTTCCAACTCCTCCCGGAATTTCAACTCTTCCACAACTGTTAACAGGTCGATAGGTAAGCTTTTAATGGCGAGGCCCTGCATGGCTTTGTAAATACGTTGATTGGCATCTACATAAAAACATTCAGGTTTTAATATCTCTACAACGGTATCAAAGGCACTTTTTTCAAGCATTATTGCCCCTAGTACGGCCTCCTCAAGTTCCTTTGCCTGGGGTGGAACTTTGCCATACATCATGTTTCCAAGGTCTACCGGCCCTTTGCGGCGCAGCTTTTTATCTTTATTAAAGTTAGTAAGTTCCATGTTCTATAATTCCTGTTCTTGTTTGGGTTAATATCATCAGGGCGGCTAAGGTAAAGGCAAAATGTTGTAGTTTATTAACATCCTTGGTTTCCGGTTTTCGCATATTGATTATCCACTACGAGTTCACATCCAAAGGTATGTTTTTAACGGGTTACACACATGCTTATTAACATACTTTATTCAAATACAGCCCTATTACGTTACAATTTATTAACAGGGTTGCATTGCCCATTTCTTTTTTTCTGCACGTTAAACAGATTTTTTTAGTTTGTTTTTTTTGAATTGAATTTGTAGTTTCTAAAAACTGCTTTTAAAAGACAATTTTCAAAATTTAACTCCTAATTGCCCAATAACTATCTTTGTCAATCAATACCAAAAAGAAATACGCTGATGATCATTAGTTACAACTGGCTTGGCGATTACCTGCCCGAAATAATAGAACCTGAAAAACTGGGTAAAATACTTACTTCTATAGGTCTGGAAGTAGAAAGTCTGCAAAAATTTGAAGCTGTTAAAGGTGGCCTGCAGGGATTGTATATTGGCGAGGTTTTAACCTGCGAAAAACACCCAGATGCAGATAAATTGAAGTTGACGACGGTAAATATCGGCACCGGCGAATACCTGCAGATCGTTTGTGGGGCACACAATGTTGCTGCAGGACAAAAAGTAGTAGTGGCTCCCATTGGTACCACTATATACCCGTTCAATGGTGAACCTATCACCATGAAGAAGGTAAAGATCCGTGGGGTAGAAAGCCATGGAATGATCTGCGCCGAAGACGAGATCGGTTTAGGTGAAAGCCATGCCGGTATTATGGTGCTGCCACACGATACTGTTGCCGGAACTTTACTTACCAACTTTTTCAATCTTACCGATGACCATATTTTCGAGATAGGGCTTACACCAAACCGTATTGATGCCATGAGCCACCTGGGGGTTGCAAGGGATGTATGCGCCTACCTTACCCATCACAATAAAAAAGAAACACAGGTAAGATCACCTTTTAAGAACAATTTTAAACCAGATAACCAGAGTTTACAAATGGAAGTGGTTATTGAAAACACAGAAGCCTGCCAGAGGTATTCGGGTGTAAGTATTGAAGGAGTTACCATTGCCGAAAGTCCTGATTGGCTGCAACAGAAATTAAAAAGCATTGGCCTGCGACCGATCAATAATATAGTAGACATCACCAATTTTATTTTGCATGAAACCGGCCAGCCTTTGCATGCATTTGATGCAGATGCGATTAAAGGTAAAAAAATCATTGTAAAGAATGTACCGGAAGGAACTGCCTTTATTACCTTGGATGAAAAAGTAAGAAAGCTTTCAGGTGAGGACCTGATGATCTGTAACCTAGCTACCGGACAGGCGGGCAGCGAAGCGCCTATGTGTATTGGTGGAGTGTATGGAGGTATGCACAGCGGCGTAACAGCAGCTACAAAAAATATTTTTTTAGAAAGTGCCTGGTTTGATCCAACAACAATACGCAAAACATCATTACGTCATGGACTGCGTACAGATGCAGCAACACGTTTTGAAAAAGGTGTTGATATCAGCAATACCGTAAATGTTTTAAAAAGAGCGGCGTCGCTCATCAAAGAAATTGCAGGTGGAAAAATTGCCAGTGACATCATTGATGTGTATCCAAATCCAAAAGCAAAAACAGAAGTATCGCTTAAATATCATTACCTGAAAAAACTGAGTGGTAAGAATTATCATGGAGATACCATAAAAAATATATTACACAGTCTTGGATTTGAACTGATTAAAGAAGGTGCTGATGAAATGCGTTTTACTGTTCCTTTCAGCAAGCCGGATATCAGCATAGCAGCCGATATTGTAGAAGAGATCATGAGGATAGATGGGCTGGATAATGTAGAGATACCAAATATGATAACTATTGCCCCGTCAGTTGAAACGCTTACTCATGAAGTTGCCTACACTGAAAAAGTGGCGGAATACCTGGCAGGTTCCGGCTTTCGGGAAATCTTCACCAACTCAATAACCAATTCGGCATATTACAGCGATGCCGTTTTACAGGTAACGGTGAAGATGATCAATAATTTAAGTGAGGAATTAAATGTGCTGAGGCCGGCGATGATGGAAACCGGACTTTCATCCATTGCCTATAACTTCAACCGCAAAAATAGCGACCTTAAGTTCTTTGAATTTGGTAAAACATATATGGTTACGGAAGCCGGGAAATATGTAGAAGATAATCACCTGGCCATTTATATCACCGGCAATAAAACCATCGATGGTTGGAAAACAAAAGCAGAAAAGGCTGATCTTTATTTCATAAAAGCCGTGTTTGAAAAGGTTATTGCGGTATTGGGTTTGAAGATCGATTCTTATGTCCCGGCAACCAATGCCGATCTGTCTAATGCTGTGCAGGCACTTATAAAGAATGAGCCGGTAGCAGTAATTGGCACGCTGCATAAAAGCAAGATGGAGCGCTTTGATATTAGGCAACCCGTTTTTTATGCCGACCTTAACTGGGACAAACTACTTAAGCTAAACCGGAAAATAAATATCCAGTATAAGGAAATAAGTAAATATCCTGCTGTAAGCCGCGACCTGGCAATTATCGTTGATAAGGCACTTCCTTTTGAAGCTGTGGAAAAAGCTACGCTTGCTGCAAGGATAAATAAATTGAAATCCATCAGTTTGTTTGATATATTTGAAAGCGATAAGATAGGGGCGGGTAAAAGATCAATGGCAATTAACTTTAGTTTTTTGGATGAAGAGAAAACAATGACCGATAAGGAAATTGATGCTATGATGAGTAAGCTCATAACAGCTTATGAGAAGGAATTAAATGCTGAGATCAGGAAATAGGTTTTTAAATTCACTTCGTGGATTTGTGTAGCCACGAATAATACTAATTTACACGAATACAAAACATATAAATTCGTGTTCACTTGTCTAATTAGTAGTAAAAATATTTTCGGGTGGATATGTTTCCGGCAAAAATTATGAGTGATTTAGAAAACAATATTAAACGCATCAATGATAAGCTTCAGCTGCTCCTGAAAAATTACCAGCTATTACAAAAAGAGAACAGCCGTCAGGCCGAACTCATTAAAACATTACAGGGCGCTAAACAAAAAGATGAAGAGATCATCAACGAGCTTCGGCAGAAAGTAATGGTGTTAAAAGCTGTTACCCGAAAAATGGATGAAGCCGATAAAAAAGAATTTGAAAAGAACATCAGCCAGTACATCCGGGAAATTGATAAATGTATTGGCATATTAAG
>JBKJMZ010000107.1:0-21268 GCA_046596255.1 Ferruginibacter sp.
CTGGCCGGGTAATTCCGGTAATGTATTTTTAATTTCAGCCAGGTACTTATCTGTTATGTGAAATGGCGAAAGGTCGGGTTCAGGAAAATAACGGTAATCGTCTGCATCCTCCTTCGATCTTAATGAAAAGCTGATATTATTATCCGCATCATAGCTCCTCGTTTCCTGTATGATCGGTTGCTTATTTTCTGCCAGTTCAATAAGCCGGGTTACTTCAATATCAATTGCTCTTTTTACATTCCGTATGCTGTTCAGGTTCTTTACTTCTACCCTTGTACCCAGTGTTGTTTCACCTTTCAGGCGAATGGAAATATTTGCATCGCAACGCAGGCTTCCTTCTTCCATATTGCCATCACATATACCCAGCCAGGTAACGAGTTTACGTAACTCAGTAATGTAAGCAAATGCTTCATCGCTGCTGTGCAAATCAGGCTCACTCACAATTTCAAGCAGCGGTACGCCTGCACGGTTAAGGTCAATGCAGGTATAATTTTCATCAACATCGTGCAGGCTTTTACCTGCATCTTCTTCCATATGTATCCTGTTCAGGCGAATTTGCCTTTCAGTATCTCCCAGTTTTATAGGAACATATCCATTTTTACAAATGGGCGTAGTGTGTTGTGATACCTGGTAGCCTTTTGGAAGATCGGGGTAGAAATAATTCTTGCGGACAAAATAATTATACTGTTCAATTTCACAATTTAAGGCCAGCCCCAATCTTACAGCATATTCAATAGCTTTTGTATTCATCATAGGCAAAGTACCGGGGTGTGCGAGTGTAACGGGGCTGATATTTGTATTGGGATCTGCACTGAAAGCAGCACTGTCGCCACAAAATAATTTGCTTTGGGTAAGCAATTGTGCATGTACCTCCAGGCCTATGACAGTTTCGTATTTTTCATTTTGTATCACGGGGCAAAGGTAATTGACAATGGGCAATAAGAATAGGCAATAAGCAATAGGCAATAGGTAAAGAGGATAAAAGAGAAAATAAGCTGAAGGGGGAGATGATGTAATAAGAATGTGCAAAAGAAGTATGATCTTTTACAGCCTTTTCTTTGTCCTTTTAGCCTAAAAGAGGCCCCGTAAACTACGGGACGTCTTCGAATGCATATTCATTGCTTATGCCGATTACCCATATGTGGTCAAATAACCTTTGCTATAAATTCGCAGTCTTTAATTTTTTCTGAAACTTGATATCAAAGCTCATTGGTGTGCCGTTACGGGTGGCTTTGATAGTATAGGATTTTTCTATGTTCTCGTGTAGCTGATCACGTACCTCATCTGTATTGGTAACTTTTTTGCCAGCAATTTCTATAACAACATCGTCTTTTTTTAATCCGGCTTTTTCTGCAGGCGAATCTTTATCTACATCTAAAACTTTCACGCCATTGCCCTCATCTGTGTCCTGGATCTTTAAGCCCAGTTTTTGCCTGCGGAAATGACCATCAGTTAAGAATTCATAATTATCTCCACCATGAGTACCCGGCGTAAAGATCCTTGGCGATGCATCGCCTCTTTCCTGCCACATCTGAACATCGGGTACTGTAAACGATCTTGTATTGCCATCGGGTCCGCTGAAAGAATAGGTCATTGACTTTGCCCGCTCCCCTAAAGTAGCTTTGGCAGAACCACCCTTTCCTTCACGGGTATAATAAACGGTCACTTCATCTTTGGCTTTAAAAGAACCGATCACTGCTGATAATGATTCAGGATTCTCAACTTTCTTATCATTTACTTTTGTGATAACATCACCATTCTTTAACCCTGCTTTTTCTGCAGCGCTGCCCTTGGTAACATTAGTTACTTCTGCGCCTCCGGTTTCTTTTGCATTATCTACCCCGTCATTAATTACTTTGGTTGTTACACCCAGGAATGCACCTGATCCATCATGATCGCCGTTGAAGAATGTCATGCCTTCAAAATCTTCGGCGGCCATTTTAAATCTGGTGGCGCCCCTGCTATCTCTAACAATGATATTTCTTTTATTAATGGTAACCTCATCATCTTTGAATTCGGATAAGGGCTTTCCGTTAATGGTTACTTTATCTCCTTTGATCTCTACTGTGATCCTGGTATCTTTTTCTCCTTTTTTTCGGATGATGATCTCCTGGCTTTGTTTTTTTTCTTTTTCAACCCTGCTCTCTTTTTCCATCTTATCATCCTGGGCGGTAAGGGTAGTTGTACATGCTGCAAAAGCTATGATAGCAGCGGTAAAAACGATTTTTTTCATGACTTAAATTTTATATACGAAATGTTTAGTAGAACAAATCTAAGGACTTATTTTGATTTACGAAATATTTCGCAGATTATTTTCGTTGGTTTAACAATTATTTTTAAATTTGCCCACAAAAATGATTGCCACGAATTACACGAAGCAACACGAATAAAGACAAAGCAATAAATAATTAGTGGCTAAAATAAAAGAACAACAGACCGCAATTAATTTATATTTCCCTTTATATAGGTTTTAACTGTACAATCGTCTACAAAACCCTCGCCAATAAATTTCATCCCTATTTTCTCCAACACTTTTATGGAAGCGGTATTCTCTATATGTGCTCTGGAGAAGTAATAATCTGGGTGTTTCAAAAATAACATGCATGAAAGAATGGTTTTGCAAAGAGCACAAAAGAAAGAAAGAGGGCATATCTCTTTTTTCTCTTAGCCTAATAATGATCTTACTTTTTCTATCACTGCTTTCAATCCACTCACCTCCTGCCCACCAGCAGTTGCCAGGTTCTTTTGTCCGCCGCCACCGCCTTTTATTAAAGGCGCCACATGTTCTTTTATTATTTTACCGGCATCTAAATTTTTTGCTGCCACAACAGTATCACTGATGCCGATGGCAACAAAAGGTTTACCATCTATATTAGCACAAAGCACTGCAACATGATCGTGCAGTTTATGCTTAAGTTCAAAACATAACTTCTTTAAAGCATCTGCACTGCTCACTTCAATGATCTCACCCACAAAAGTTACATTATTAATGATCTCATCTTTTTGTAAGAGCTCATTACGGATGATCACCAGTTGCCTGGCTTCCAATGCCTCAATATGTTTTTTTAAAGCTGTGTTCTCAGACTGGAGATTTATAACAGCTTTACTTAAGTCTGCAGGGTTCTTTAAAAGCCCGCTGATATCATTGATAGCTGCTGTTAAATTATTTACATAAGCTTCTGAAGCCTTGCCGCAAATGGCTTCAATACGGCGTACGCCTGCTGCTACGGCACTCTCGCTGCTTATTTTAAAAAGGCCCAATTCTCCCGTGCTGCCCACATGCGTTCCACCACATAATTCTATAGAATAGTTTAGGTCCATCATTACAACTCTAACCGCATCTCCATATTTTTCTCCGAACAAAGCCATGGCACCTAAAGCAATGGCTTCGTCCTTGTTCATCTCTTTTATTACAACAGGAATGTTAGCCCTTATTTTTTCATTCACCATTTTTTCAACGGCTTCAACTTCTTCCTCGGTAACTTTTGTAAAATGGCTAAAATCGAATCGCAAATGTTCTGCATTTACAAGACTGCCTTTTTGTGCCACGTGTTTGCCCAATACCGAACGCAAGGCTGCATGCATTAAATGGGTAACGCTGTGGTGCACCGTGATATCCTTTCTTCTTACTGCATCAACAATGGCTGTTACTTCTCCATTCATATCTGCGGGAACAGATTCTGCAAAATGAATGATGAGGTCGTTTTCTTTTTTTGTATCTGTAATTCTTAATTCTTCATTTTTCATTTTTAATTGACCTGTGTCTCCAACCTGTCCGCCGCTTTCGGCATAAAAGGGCGTTTGGTCTAAGATAAGCTGGTAGAGCGCTTTTCCTTTGCCAGTTACTTTCCTATACTTAACGATCTTTGATGTTGACTGTAAAGAATCATAACCAACAAATTTTGAAGAAGGAATATCATTTACCGTGATCCAATCCTCCGTATCTAAAACAGCAGCAGAGCGGCTGCGGTCTTTTTGTTTTTTCATTTCAGCTTCAAAGCCAGGTTCATCAACTGTTAAACCTTTTTCAGTTGCAACCAATTTTGTAAGATCAAGCGGGAAACCAAAAGTATCGTAAAGCTTAAATGCCTGCTCGCCGGATATATTTGTAGATGCCTGGTCTAGCATAGATAAACCATTATCTACTGTTCTTAAAAAAGCATCTTCTTCTTCCTTAACAACCTTGCTCACAAAATCAAGCTGCTTATTCAATTCGGGAAATACATTTTCAAACTGTAAAGCAATTACCGGCAACAACTGGTGCAGCAGGGGTTGCTTATAATCCAGGTAAGAATAATAATAACGGACTGCCCTTCGGAGTATGCGACGTATAACATAGCCTGCGCCTGTGTTGGAAGGCAGCTGTCCATCTGCAATGGCAAATGCAATAGCACGTATATGGTCTGCTATTACTCTATAAGCCACTGCCGGTTTAGAATCAGGTAGTAAATTAGCATAAGCCAAATTCCCCCCTTGGGGGGTTGGGGGGGCTGTTATTTTTTCAATGGCAGCAATGGTGCCGGTAAAAACATCCGTATCATAATTACTTTGTTTTTGTTGGATCACCCGAACCAATCTTTCAAATCCCATTCCTGTATCAACATGTCTTGCAGGTAATTCTTCCAGGCTGCCATCTTTTTTTCGGTTAAACTGTATGAATACATTGTTCCATATTTCTATAACCTGCGGGTGATCATTATTTACCAATGTTTTTCCATCAACAGCTTTTCTTTCTTCATCCGTTCTGCAATCCACATGTATTTCGGTGCACGGGCCACAGGGGCCGGTATCACCCATCTCCCAAAAATTATCTTTTTTATTGCCGAGTAAAATTCGGTCTTCGGCAATATATTTTTTCCATTCGTTGAAGGCATCTTCATCTCTTGGCAGGCCTTCTTTATCATCACCTTCAAAAATGGTAACGTATAATTTGTCCTTCTCCAGTTTATAAACATCGGTAAGCAGTTCCCAGCTCCAGGCTATGGCTTCTTTTTTAAAATAACCTGCCTGTTGGTAGGCAGGGTCCCCAAAACTCCAGTTACCTAACATTTCAAACATGGTGTGGTGATAGGTATCAACACCAACTTCTTCAAGGTCGTTATGCTTGCCGCTAACCCGTAAACATTTTTGTGTATCTGCTACCCGGTTATTGGGTGCTGTTTTATTACCCAAAAAATAATCTTTGAACTGGTTCATACCAGCATTGGTGAACAGCAGGGTAGGATCATTTTTTACTACGATAGGCGCCGAAGGAACAATGACATGTTCCTTCGATCTAAAAAAGTCAAGATATTGTTGTCTTATCTCAGCACTCGTCATCATATACCAAATGTTTAAATGGGTTGATTTTTGTTGTTTATGGGCCTATATTTGTAAGCGCTTGTTCAACAACGGTAAAGGTAAACAAAATGAAATGAAGCCTCAGCCCAACCCTCTCCACAAGGGGGATATGTAATGTAAAGCGAAACTGCCCCCGGTATTACGGGATCACAATAAAATCAAGCATGAATTCTTTCCTTTAAGAGGACAATGAAGAAAATAAAATACTACTATAACACCCATACACTTCGTTATGAGAAGCTGGTTACCCCACTCAGGGTTATATTATTACGTGTGATTGGTTTTATTTCTGCGGCCCTGGTTACCTCTGCATTGATCATTTGGGCATACACCAATTTTTTTCCCAAGGCAAAAGATAAGGAGGCCGAACTGAAATATGAACTGATCAGGGACAATTACAATACACTGGCAGCCAAAACAAAGACCTTACAGCAACAGATGGCCGACCTGGAGAAAAGGGATAACGAGGTTTACCGTTCCATTTTTGAAGCCAACCCTTTAGCAGACAGTGCCCGAACACAGGCTATTGAAAGAAAAAAGGAGATCGCAAAAGTAAACCTGCTTAAAGACGATGAGCTGGGTAACGAGATCGCCAAGACCCTCAATAATATAACAGCCCGTATTGCTTACCAGTTTGAAAGTTATAATGGCATTGAGAAACTCATCAATAGCCAGGAGACCAAGCTGGCCAGTATACCTGCCATACAGCCTGTAAGTAATAAGCAGCTCAACCGCATCGCCAGTGGTTTTGGGATGCGTATTCACCCCATTTATGGTATTGTTAAAATGCACCCCGGTATGGATTTTACAGCGCCGCAGGGAACACCTATTTATGCAACAGGTGATGGCAGGGTGACCACCGCAGGGGGTGGAACAGGAACCGGCAACCATGTGATCATAAATCATGGATATGGATATGAAACGGAATATATGCATATGGTAAGGATAAAAGTGAGGCCGGGGCAAGCCGTGAAACGAGGGGAGGTAATTGGTTGGGTTGGTAATACCGGTGCCAGTACAGGCCCTCACCTGCATTATGAAGTGCATATCAACGGCAGTCCGGTTGACCCGGTTTATTTCTTCTTTAATGACCTGAATGCCCAGCAATACGACCTGGTATTAAAAATTGCTGCAACGGGCAGTGCCAAAAGTTTTGACTAATTTTAATTATGGCCTTACAACAGATCGCTTTTTCATTTGATGATGTGCCGGTTACCCAAAAACCGGAATCCAAAACTGTTATACCCGAAAAGCCAAAGCCCGAAAAAATAAAAACTAAGGGGGATAATAAAAAACTAACCCGGGGTAGGGTGAGTTTAAAAGAAAAAGAATCAGGTGCCGACCTGATAGAGATACCGGAAGATGAGATCCTGTTTCAAAAAAAATATTATGCCATTGGCCTTGTAGCTGATATGTTCAAAGTAAATCAATCCCTCATTCGTTTCTGGGAGAATGAATTTGATATATTAAAGCCAAGGAAAAATGGTAAGGGAGACAGGCTGTTCAGGCCGGAGGACATCAAGAATCTCAAACTCATTTATCACCTACTTCGTGAAAGAAAATATACCCTGGAAGGCGCCAAGGATTTTTTAAAGCAGAATAAGAGGGCAGATGAAAAATTTGCTTTGATCGAATCTTTAAAAAAATTAAAAGGTTTCTTAAATGAACTTAAAGCTGATTTGTAAGTAGTTCCTTAATTTTTTTGAACCACATAGGCACATAGAAAACAATAGTGAATCAGAAGTCTATGTTTTTTTCTTATGTTCCTATGCTTCTATGTGGTTCAGAACTAAATAGGAAGAAATTTAATCAGAATTAGGTAATACCCTATAACCACCCGTTAACATAATAATTTATTCTACTTGTTTTTTTGATACGATATTTATTCCTGAAAAATTATCCCTGATAAATTATAGGTTATGAAAAGATCGTTATTACTTATCCTGTTCATTATTGGTGCTATGGTCAATGTATTTGCTCAGGCACAATATGAGACCAGCCAGGATCCCAAGCACCCCGAAGCGAAAATAATAAGAGGATTGATCACTAAATACCAGGTACAGAACGATACCGCTTTTAAATGGTATAGCCCAAGCCAGGGATCTTACAAGCCTGATACAGCCACGCTAAATGCATTTGAAAAAGCAAAAGGCAAATACCAGATCGTGGTTTTTGGTGGAACCTGGTGCGAAGACACCCAGTTTATACTTCCTAAGTTTTTTAAGCTGCAGGAAGCAAGTGGTTTTCCTGATGATGCAATAACCATGTTTGGCGTTAACCGGGAAAAGACCTCTTTGGGAAATATAGCCAGGGCCTTTAACATTACGCTGGTGCCTACCATTATTGTAATGAAGGATGGAAAGGAGATAGATCGTGTGGTGGAATATGGTAAGACCGGTAAATGGGATAAGGAGCTTGCTGCGATCCTGAATAAATGATAGCCTTATTTGATCTGGTAAATTTCAAGACCATTCTCTTTAAGCAGGTACAGTTTTCCATTCATGGCCCTGATGGAAATAAATTTCCCAAAAAACTCCGGCAACTTGTATTCTTTGAGTTGCAGGGATTTTAATTGATAGCTGTATAATTTATTATTGCTGAAACCATACATGGTATTCTCATTCACTTCTACATTTGACCAGTTTAAGAAAGCGAGCCTGTTTTTAAAAGCACCGTAATAATCAAAAATGTAAAATCCTTTTTCAGGATCATAGAGATAAACAAAATTGTTCCTGTCCGTGATCTTTACAGGAGCCGGCACGGTATCAAAGAGCATGCGCCAGTCGGTTGAAGCCTGCAGTACTTTTCCTTCTTCATCTATCTTCTTCAGTTTGTAATCTTCTTCATCAAATATCCAGATATTGTTATCGTATGACAGGGTTACATTGTTTACATAAAAGATATTCTGTTTGCGGAAATTGATGCTGTTGCGTAAGGTGAGTAATCTGTCGAGCACAACAACAGTTGAATAATTCTTATAGTACAGTAATAATTTTAAAGGATTGTTGATATCTAAATAAGATGGGTTGCCATATTTTTTTACATCATTGAAAACGGCCACGGAATCTCCCTTTGCATCCAATTTTTTTAACTGGTTATTATCAATGATCAGGTAAATATTATCCAGGTTATCTACATTGAAGTACGTGATATTGCCGCTGACCGACCGGATGAATTGAAAGGTAGAATCACTTTGTGAATACGATGCCATAGAAACACTGAGGCACAGAAAAGGTAATATGGATCTTATTATTTTCAATCTTTAATCATTTAGTAAAAATTCCATCTTCTTGTCGATCTTCTACGTTTCCTCCCCCTAGGGGGAGATAGAGGGGGCTTTTTCGTAATACTTCAATTCTAAGTTCTCTCCATCAAAAACAGCGTAGCTGAAATATTTTATCCAGTCGCCTAAATTAATGTACCTGCTTTTTTCATTCAGTTTAAAATCAATGGGCAGGTGGCGATGGCCAAATACCAGGTAATCGTAATGCGTTGTTTGCAGCACTTCCCTGCAATGCATAATCAGCCACTCCTTGTCTTCGCCTAAAAATATTTCATTGGTCTGCCCGGTTTGTGCACGGCTTTTCCGGCTAAAGTAATGTGCAATACCCATGCCTATGTATGGGGGCATAATACCAAACAACCAGTTGCTGGCCTTATTACGGAATAATTTTTTGATAAATTTATAACCTTGATCACCTGGCCCCAGCCCATCACCATGACCTACTAAAATTTTTTTACCGTTAAATTCAAAAAGCGCTGGTTCAAAATAAACGGGGATATTCAGTTCTTTCTGAAAATAATCCTTCATCCACATATCATGATTGCCCACAAAAAAATGAACAGGAATACCCGAATCGGTTAATTCGGCGAGCTTGCCGAGGATACGTACATAACCTTTGGGCACTACTTTTTTATATTCATACCAGAAGTCGAAAAGATCGCCCACAATAAAAATTTGTGCAGCGTCTTCTTTTATTTCATTGAGAAATTGAATGATCTTTTTTTCTCTCACCAGGCTATCTGCAGCATTGGGCGCTCCCAGGTGAAAATCGGAAAGGAAGTATATTTTTTTATTGCCGGCTACTTCCATGTCATCAGGGTTTGTTTTTTTGCTGGAGGTACTGCAACAGGTCGCCTGATTCGATCTCCGGCTTACCAGCTACATCTCCATTAAACCAATATATCCATGCCTTATGTGGGTCGCCTTTTTGATAAGCAACCACTTCTTCACGCTTATATAGAATGGGTTCACCAGGTTCTCCATTCAGACCTTCATAATCATCAAGTTGGCCTATTGCCCATGAGAATTCCAATGAGTTATTGATACCATACAACTCACCGGAAATAAATTTTTCTTCTGTTGTGGGAAATGCAACCGGGTATTCTCCCTGGTCGTATAGCTTGCCTTTAACCACCGCTTCACCTATTAAATGAAAATATTTGGTGAGGTATTCATATACAGGATTACGAAATCCACTACGCAGCGATCCGTATACAAACAGGTTATAATTTTCGTTACTCATACTATATTTCTTCTTTTGAAATACCGGCCTGTTTAATAATGCTTAAGAATGTGCCATTTGGTATATCCTTTTTGCCATGTACCGGAACAACAAGTGATTTTCTTAATTCTGGATGAAAAAAAAATATGATGGCTTCCGGTAATCCTTTTCAAAAGATAGCCTTTTGATTCCAAAACTTTTATTAAATGCTGGGGACTTTGATTCATGAAAGCAAAAGTACTTACTTTATTGTTTCACTTTTTTAAGCGCTTACTTTAAGATTAATGCTTTAATAGCTTTATGCAGTCAATTGCAACGAGTACTCCAGTGTTTCATTATCGTCTGGTACAGGCTCCCCTTCCTCCTGCAAAACGGCAATATAACCTTTGATAGCTTCAGTAGCCATTTCTAAAGTATGTTCAACTGTTTCACCCCAGGTGATACATCCTGGCAATGCAGGTACTATTGCGGTATAGGTTCCTTCAGGCTCCTTACGCAATACTATTCTGTATGTTCTTGATGAATTCATGAATCAAATATACAATTTAATTATGGAGCTTCAACCAGGAAGCAATACACTTCTTTAGGGCCATGTACACCTGTTACCAGGGTCTTTTCAATATCGGCTGTTCGGCTAGGGCCCGTTGCAAAAGTGATGAGTGATGGAATATTGCCGGCGTATTTTTCTTTTAATGATTGCAAAGCGTCTTTCACATCGTACACCAACTGGTTGGTATAGGCAATGCAGATATGTATGGGAGCATAAACACTTACCGTACGGCCGCTTTGCTGTGCAGCACTCATTACAATGGTGCCTGTACGGGCTACCAGGAATTCACAATCGGTTATTGAAGCATCGCAACCCGGGAGGTTAATGGTATTGCTGAATTGAGCATTCCATTTATCAGTATTGCAATAAATTTTTGTCCATTGTTTATCTGCGATAAGTTGTTGCAATTGCTGCAGCATGTCGTCTTCGTTTATACAAAATGCAAACTTCCCCTGCATGTTTATAAACTCCTGCGCAAAGACCACATCAAGGCTGTCGGTTGCCGGATGAAAAACGGAATTGGTTCCTTCGCTTTGCGGAAAAGGCAAAGGCACCGGGTGACTCAGTGCCTGCCTTATTTTTTTTAAAATATTTTCCTTTGCCGGTGATACAGCCATGATGAAACTTTTATCAATGTGCCTGCTGAAAACTTTAATCTGGCAATTTTTTAATATTGAAGTGTCAAGCCTGCCGGTCCCGATTATTTCGGGGAGCTTGTCGAAGGCGGGTTCAGTATAACAACCCGAGTTCGACAGGCTCACCCTGACAGCTTTATATTGCCGGTGGTGTTTTTAATTGCTCGGGAAGTTCAGTAGACGGCTCCTGATTTAAGGCTTCTTTTTCATCAACTACAATTTCCAAAACCTTTTTTTCTTCGTAAGGTCTTTTGCCAATCAAAGCTTCCACATCGCTTTTAAACAACACTTCTTTCTTTAATAATTCCTTAGCGAGTTTCTCCACATCGCCTTTTTTCTCTGTCAAAAGTTTTTTTGTAATTTGATAAGCATTATCAATTAGTTTACGAACCTCCTCATCAATCATTTTACCAGTCTCTTCACTAAATGGTTTTGTAAATACATTCTCCTGGTTGGGATCGTAATAGCTGATATTACCTATCTTATCATTCATTCCATAAACGGTGATCATGCTGTAAGCGATCTTGGTTATCTGCTGCAGATCATTACTGGCACCGGTACTGATTTTGCCGAAGAAAATATCTTCACTTGCTCTTCCTCCCAAAGTCATGCAGATCTGGTCCATCAACTGATCGGTATTGTATAAATATTGTTCTTTAGGTGTGTATTGAGCATAACCCAATGCAGCCGTACCTCTGGGTACTACAGTAACTTTTAATAAAGGATAAGCATGCTCCAGGTACCAGCCACAAATTGCATGGCCGGCTTCGTGATATGCAATTATTTCTTTTTCCTCCGGAGATATTATTTTATTTCTTTTCTCCAGACCACCAATAACCCTATCAATGGCATCCTGGAAATCACTCATGTCAACAGCGGTTTTTCCTTTACGTGCAGCGATTAAAGCCGCTTCATTACAAACATTGGCAATATCCGCACCGGCAAAACCCGGTGTTTGTTCAGCCAGTTTATGTATATCTAATGTTTCAGAAATTTTTATAGGGCCAAGATGCACTTTAAAAATAGCTTCCCTTCCAACCATATCAGGACGGTCAATGGATATCTGTCTATCAAAACGGCCTGGACGTAACAAGGCGCTATCCAATACATCAGGCCTGTTGGTTGCTGCTAAAATAATAATGCCAAGGTCAGTTCCAAAACCATCCATCTCTACCAGTAATTGATTCAATGTATTTTCACGTTCATCATTACTCATCATCATATTTTTACCACGGGCTCTTCCTATCGCATCTATCTCATCAATAAAAATTATACAAGGTGCTTTTTCTCTTGCCTGTTTGAACAGGTCACGTACACGGCTTGCACCAACGCCTACAAACATCTCAACAAAATCACTACCACTTAAACTAAAGAACGGAACCTGAGCTTCTCCTGCAACAGCTTTTGCAAGCAGGGTTTTACCGGTACCCGGAGGGCCAACCAATAAAGCTCCTTTTGGAATTTTACCACCCAAGGCAGTATATTTTTTGGGATTTTTTAAAAAGTCAACGATCTCCATCACTTCCACTTTTGCTTCATCAAGGCCGGCAACATCACCAAAATTTATATTTACCCGGGTGCCTTTTTCAAAGAGTGTTGCTTTGGATTTGCCAATGCTGAAAATACCACCACCTGCACCCCCGCCGCCCGGCCCACCTACCTTACGCATCATCATTACAAATAATAGAACGATAAGCAGAATAGGCAATAAAGTGCTGATGATCTGTCCAAAAATTTCGCCTTCTTCATCGGGCTGGTCAGGTATCTGTTTTACCGTTGAATTGTTTTTATAGAACTCTGCCATCTGCGTGGCAAAGGTCTTATCATCAACAATGCTGAAGAATAATTGGGGCTGGTCTGCTTTTACAGATACCGCAGCCTCGTAATTCTTATCTTCTGCTTTTGTATTTAGTAACGGTTTGTAAAGTGCGGATTTAGCGGCAAGGCTGTCTTTATTGACAAAAATACGAACGATCTTTTTGTTGCGGATGGTCTTCATTTTGGTAACATCACCCTGCAATACCATGGAATAGAATTTCTGCTGGTCTGTTTCAATGCCGGCGCTATTTACTGTACGGAAAAAATTCCAGCCAATGATGGTAAGGAAAATGATACCATAAACCCAATAGATATTGAACCTGGGTTTTTTCTTATCATCTCCTTTAGGAGGGATATTATCAGGATTGAATTTCCTTTTGCTGTCTTGTTGGTTCATGTTTTTTATGCTGTTATATGTATACTGACCTACGCTATTAATAGTTTTAATAATAGACGTTTAAGTTTTATTATTATTTCAAATGATTTAGTTAATCGTTATGTTCCATCACGGGGGCATCGCTCCACATTTCTTCAAGCTGGTAAAATTTCCTGGGGTCGGGCATCATAACGTGTACAACAACGTTCACATAATCTATAAGAATCCATTGCTGTCCCTGTCGGCCTTCATGCTTGTAAGCTGATTCTCCGCATTTTTCTTTTACATCTGTTTCTATAAAATCGGCAATAGCCCTCAACTGGGTTGTATTGCCAGCCTCACAAATTATAAAAAAATCTGCAACCGCTTCCGGAATTTTCCGGAGATCAAGGCTTATAAGATTCTCGCCTTTTTTCTCCTGAATAGCATGAATGATGGTTTTGAAGATCTTGCTGTTTCTTGTTATTCGTACAACACTGCTTTTTTTGCGGGTGTTTAATGCTTTTAAATTGTCCAAATCTGCTGAAATTTTTAGTTTTCACCTGGATTGGAAATAATCGCCAAATCAGGATTTGTTATTGTTTTTTTGCCTGTAGCTTGTAGCTTGCAAATAATGGCAAAAGTAACACTTCTTTGCCATTTGAATTATAATGAGTTCAACGCCTGATTTTACTGTGTTAGACACGGTTGACAGCACCAATAACTATGCCATGGGAGCTATCCATACGGGATTGGCAAAACATGGAATGGCCTGGTTTGCCAATGAGCAAACTGCAGGCAAAGGACAACGGGGGAAAAACTGGAGCACAGAAAAAGGTAAGAATATTGCTATGAGCCTGGTTTTGCAGCCTGGTAAATTACAGATTACTAATCAATTTCATTTGAGTGCAGCAGTTGCGGTAACCTGTTTTGAATTTGTTAAAGCCTATGCAGGCGATGAAACAAAAATAAAATGGCCAAACGATCTGTTTTGGCGTGACAGAAAGGCAGGGGGGATTTTAATTGAAAATATAATCCATGGAAAAAAATGGAAATGGGCCGTGGTAGGTATTGGTATCAATATTAATCAAACTGGTTTTGATGAGAACCTGGTAAACCCGGTTTCCTTAAAGCAAATCACTGGAAAGGATCTTGATCATATGGAGCTGGCCAAAAAACTGCATGCATTGCTTATGAAAAATTTAAGTGGGATCAGTGGTACAGCCTCTGTAATGGAACAGTATAATGAGCATCTTTACAAAAAAAATAAGCCCGTAATCCTAAAAAGAGAAGGAGCAAAGTTTGAAACCGTTATCAAAGAAGTTTCGCAGCTAGGCAGGTTAGTTACCGTAGATGCTATTGAAAGGGAATTTGATTTTGGAGATGTAGAATGGGTATTATAGATCTTCGGCTTTTCTTGCTTCCACTTCAAAGCGGTTTTGGTAATATCCTTTTCTTAAACTTTCCCAAAGGTATTTCACAATAAAAATAAAATAGCCATGTTCTTTAAATTGTTTGATGTGGCAAAGCTCATGCTTCAGCCACCTTTCGTTATTTAAAAAATCTGCTTTGGCGGTATTGTACAGATGTATGGTCTTGCCCAAAACCATGGCAACTGAAGGGGTACGCAATTTTTTTGCTGCTAATTTTGCAAGCCAGGAATTTTCTTTAATGATAAAGTCTTTATGATTTAATTGTTGCCCAGGCATGTAAGATCTCTTCAGTGTGTTGCTTGCTTTTTGGTTTAAGGAATATTTTGCGGATGATCCCTTTATCATCAATTAAAAATGTGGTCCGATGCAGGCCCATATAATTCCTGCCGTATAGTTGTTTCTCTCCCCAAACCCCGTAGCGATCAATTATTTTATGATCAGCATCTGCGATCAGGGTAAAAGGCAGGTTGTATTTGGCTTCAAATTTTTTATGTTTTTTTTCTTCATCAGGACTTACGCCCAATACTTCAAATCCATTCTTTTTTAACAAACCAAAATTATCCCTCAGGTTACAGGCCTGAACCGTACAGGTAGGGGTATCGTCTTCGGGATAAAAGAATAAAACTATTTTTTTGCCTTTGAGATCTGCCAGCGAAACAAGCTGCCCGTTTTGATCCCTCCCTTTGAATGCCGGCGCTTTTTGGCCTTCTGTTAAATGTGTCATGATGGTCGTTAATCCGTTAATTAGTTATTCGGTTAATCCGTAAAGCAGTATGCAAGTTGTTGATCTCTTAAATTCGTAAACTCCACCCAATTAACGGATTAACGAATTAACCAATTAACAGTTGTTTTATCTTGTAAACCTGTAAACTTTCTCAGCCACATTTCCTACCTGGTCTTCCGCAATAATTTTCAATTCGTGTTCACCCGGCGGGCATAGCTCATCAAAATTATAAATGAACCTGCTGCCTTTATCATTGCTGAAACGTAACCAGTTACCATCAAGTGTTGCCGTTAACTTCAACTCTTCGGTATTATCCTTAACAACAAAAACAATACGGCTTTGTTTGCTGCTGTTCATGCCATTTTTAAAACCAATAGGAGTGATAGCAGGGGGCACCGTATCAATCATCAAATGAAAATTACCAAACTCCCTGAATGACGCCCGGTACCAGCCCGTTTCTTTACCCATGGTAACAGGTACTGCTTTTGCATAATCGTGTTTTCCGTTCCCAGTCCGGTGCATCACCATTTTATTGGGCCATGCTGTTGGGGCTTTAATGGTTATGGAAAAATATCCTATGAATGGCACAGTTGTGTTATGTAGCTGGTAAATGTTGAAACCACCGGCAGCCGGTATTTCCTTAAACTGAAAATTTACAGAATCGAACATGGCGCTGGCCGGTAAATAAAAAAGGATATTGCTGTTCTCCAAAACATTTACATAACCGGGGTGAAAGGCAAACGGCTGAAAAAAAGTTGTCGGGTCGGGTGTGCTGTTGGCAGTACCCAGGGCCCGTTGAATAGCAAATTGTACAATGGAAGTATTTCCATTTGCATCTCTTACTTCTATTTTAATATGATGAATGCTGTCGTCGGCAATATTTAGCGAACCATCGCCGGCAAAGCTTTTGTAAACACTGTTGTTATAGCCCGGGAGTTTAGACACATGCTGGATATAACCTTTGCCCCTGGCCCTGCTGGTATAATCAATATGTGCGTTTAAATAACGGGTTTCGTCGTAACTGATACTGTCGATCTGGAATCCAACGACGGGCGTTTCATTATCAAATAAAACAGTTTCATAAATACCGTTTCGGTTGCCCGATGCATCAGAACGGTCATAAGCAGTAATGCCAAAGCTTACTTTATTGGTATTGGCCATTATCAAAGCAGGTTTAGTTACATATACCCCGTTTACTTTTTTAAGCGCATAGATTTTTGGGGTTTGTTCATAAGTGCTTTTGCTACGGTCATATACGGCTAACCTGTAAACATCCGGTGCAACATGATCAGGGATGGGGAAGTCGAATAACAAAGGGTTTAAGCATTTGTCGGTCTTAGTATCTCTTATTTCAAAATGAAGATGTGGGCCCTGTGATCCACCGGTATTACCACTATAGGCAATGAACATTTCTTTAGTAACCGGGAAGAGGTTTGCAGGAATATCTAAATTAACTGCCCAGCTTTTTAAAGCATATTGCTGCTGTTTTACATAGCTCTCAAGTTCGGGATAAAAATCATTGAGGTGGGCGTACAAGCTTGTGAGGCCATTGGGGTGGTTAATATAAATTGACCTGCCAAAACCCCAGGGTTCAATTCTCACCTTAGCGATATAACCCCCGGCAGCAGCCAGTATCTTTTTATTTTGAGCCTGGTCGGTACGGCAATCAAGCCCCATATGGTAATGGTTGGGCCTTAATTCCCCAAAATTAGCAGCCAGCCCAATTTTTGCTTCTACCGGGTAAGCAAAGTATCCTTTGGGATATTCTTTTGCGGGGAAAAGCTGCGCCCTGCATAAATGGAAATTTAACAGGATCAAAACTAAAAAAATAGGCTTTAATAAGGGGTTTAGCATTACTTTTAAAAAAAGATGTAAGGTTGGTATGTAAAATTTATAAAAATACATCTATTATTAAGCCAAAACCCTAATTCACACAAAACAACTATTTATGAAACACTTATTATTGATCACCCTATTACAATTTGCTGTTAATATAGTTTGGGCTCAGGAAGGTTGCAAGGTTTTGCCCGACTCCCTGAAAGGAACTTATACCGGAGAATGCAAAAATGGCAAAGCGAATGGCAACGGCAAGGCTGTTGGCGTTAACAGCTACGATGGTGAATTTAAAAATGGATTACCCGAAGGAAAAGGCAAGTATACCTGGAGCAATGGCAACTATTATTATGGTAGCTGGAAAAAAGGGGAAAAAGACGGCAAAGGAGAGCTGCATCAATTTGATAACGGGAAAGAAAACGTGGTAAAGGGATATTGGAGAAAGGACAATTTTAAGGGTGAATATGAGCATCCATACGTGATAACGAATGTTACAAGTGAAATAGGAAGGGTGCAGATAGCTAAAATGAGCGACAATGAGGCTTCCATTGCAGTAACGGTTGAAAGTCTTGCCACCGGCGGTTCTCTTTCGAGCGGTACATTTCAAACCAGCACTATTATGACGGCTCACCAGGTCACCCGTGGACAATATGTAAGCAAATCTTCCAATGCTTTAACCAATAAAGAGATTACCACATTCCGCGGGGTTATATTTCCGTTCCGGTGCACATTTAATTTTGGTAATTCCATGATAGAGATTGAGTTCTTTGAAAAAGGAGCATGGGATATTATGGTACCGATTAATAAATAGTATTCCCCATTTTTATCAGAAATTTATAAAAAACCTGTATGTTTTCATACAGGTTTTTTTATTTACATCATTTACAAGTACTTTTGCACGCCACAACACCGGCAACGCTACTATGCCAAAAGACAATTCCATACAAACAGTTTTAATTATCGGTTCGGGCCCCATTATCATTGGTCAGGCATGCGAATTTGATTATTCGGGCACACAGGCTGCACGATCACTAAGAGAGGAGGGCATCAAGGTCATTCTCATTAACAGTAATCCTGCCACGATCATGACAGACCCAATGATGGCCGACAGGGTTTATCTGTTACCGCTTACTGTGGAAAGTATAGAACAGATCCTGGAAGAAAATAAAATTGACGCAGTGCTCCCGACCATGGGTGGACAAACTGCGCTTAATCTTTGTAAAGAAGTTGATGAGCTGGGTATTTGGGAAGCCCACGCTGTAAGGTTAATTGGGGTAGATATTAAAGCTATTGATAAAGCAGAGGACCGGGAAAAATTCCGCCAGTGGATGATTGAAATGGGTATACCCGTTTGCCAGGCTAAGATTGCTAACTCATTTTTAGAAGGAAAAGAATTTGCACAGGAGATAGGTTTTCCTTTAGTGTTACGCCCATCTTTTACATTAGGTGGTACCGGGGGCAGTATTGTTTTTAGCAAAGATGAACTTGACGAAGCATTGAATACAGGACTTATCGCCAGCCCTATACATGAAGTACTGGTTGAAAAAGCAGTGCTGGGTTGGAAAGAATTTGAGCTTGAAATATTAAGAGATAATGCAGATAATGTGGTGATCATTTGTGGGGTTGAGAATTTTGATCCCATGGGTGTTCACACCGGAGACTCTATAACCGTTGCACCCGTTATGACCTTAAGCGATACAGCTTACCAGCTTATGCGTAACACAGCAATAAGGATAATGAGGGACCTGGGCAATTTTGCAGGAGGCTGTAATGTGCAATTTGCGCTCAATCCACAAACAGAAGAAATAATTGTAGTAGAGATTAATCCACGGGTTAGCCGCTCTTCTGCATTAGCCAGTAAAGCCACGGGCTATCCTATTGCAAAAATTGCTGCTAAGCTGGCAATAGGATATAATCTTGATGAATTAAAAAACCAGATCACCCAATCAACATCGGCTTATTTTGAACCAGCGCTTGATTATGTTATTGTAAAGATTCCCCGCTGGAATTTTGACAAATTCAAAGGCGCAAAAGATACGCTTGGTTTTCAAATGAAAAGTGTTGGCGAAGTAATGGGCATAGGCAGAAGTTTTGCCGAGGCGGTGCAAAAAGCCTGTCAGAGTTTAGAAAACGAAGCAGTTGGTTTAGGATACTACGGTAAAAGCTTAATGCATGCAGATGAGCTGATAGAATATATTAAGATACCAAAGTGGGACAGGATATTCAGGATAAAAGATGCGCTGATGGCCGGAGCCAGCGTTAAGCGTATTTGCGAAAGCACAAAAATTGATCGCTGGTTTATTTACCAGATCCAAAAAATATGTGATTGTGAAAAACAAATAGCAAAGTACGACCTGAAAACATTGCCGGATGATCTTTTGAAAGAAGCAAAGTTTTTAGGCTTTAGTGATGAACAGATCGTTCGTATCATGAAAGAAGAAAATGCAGAAGCCATTTATGAAAGAAGAAAAGCCATGGGCCTTACCCGGGTTTTTAAAATGGTTGATACCTGCAGTGCAGAGTTTGAAGCAAAAACACCTTATTTCTATTCTACCTTCGAAAACAAACCGGCTAACGAAAGTAAACTGGTTAGTAATGAAAGTGTTGTTACCAATAAAAAGAAAATTATTGTACTGGGTAGTGGTCCTAACAGGATCGGTCAGGGCATTGAGTTTGATTACTGCTGTGTACACGGATTACTGGCCATTAAAGAAGCAGGTTACGAAGCAATCATGGTGAATTGCAATCCCGAAACTGTATCTACCGATTTTGATATTGCCGATAAACTTTATTTTGAACCCGTATTCTGGGAACACCTTTGGGAGATCGTTGAATACGAAAAACCTTATGGTGTAATTGTGCAGCTTGGCGGACAAACTGCCTTAAAGCTTGCCAAGCGTTTGCATGAAAAAGGAATTAAGATAATCGGCTCTTCTTTCGATAGTATGGATATTGCCGAAGACAGGGGAAGGTTCAGTGATATGTTGAAAGAACTGGAGATACCTTATCCAAATTACGGTACAGCATATAATACCGATGAAGCTATTGAAGTTGCAAAGCAGGTGGGCTACCCGGTTTTGATCAGGCCAAGTTATGTTTTGGGTGGACAAAGAATGCGTATCGTTATTAATGACGAAGACCTGGAAAAAGGGGTACTGAGTTTGATAAAACACTTACCCGGCAATAAGATATTAATTGATCATTTTTTAGACCGTTGCCAGGAAGCAGAGATAGATGCCATTTTTGATGGTGAAGATTTTCATGTGATGGGTGTGATGGAACACATTGAGCCGGCCGGTATTCATAGTGGGGATAGTAATGCGGTGTTACCTCAGTTCAATCTTTCTCCGCTCATTGTGCATACGATGGAAGAATATGCCGAAAAAATTGCAAGGGCATTAAAAATTCAGGGGCTTATCAATATACAGTTTGCTATTAAAGATGGCAACGTGTTTGTGATCGAAGCTAATCCAAGAGCAAGTCGTACTACGCCCTTCATCGCTAAGGCATACCAAATTCCTTATTTAAATATTGCAACCAAGATCATGATGGGTGTGAAGCGGCTGAAAGATTTTACTTTCGAGAAAAAGCTTACAGGCTTTGCCATAAAAGAACCGGTTTTCTCCTTCAATAAATTCCCGGGCGTAAATAAAGAGCTTGGGCCCGAGATGAAAAGTACAGGCGAAGCCATTCGTTTTATCAAAGATCTGAAGGATCCTTATTTCAGGCAGTTATATAAAGAACGCAGTATGCATTTAAGTAAATAGAGCCGGGACCCGTAAATGGCTGAGGCATGTATCATACAATAAAACTCTTTGAGGTCACAATTTGTGACTTTTTTTTTGAGGAGTACCACAACCTCAGAAGCTTCCTTTTAGAAAATCACCACAAAAACCAGAGGTTTTCTCGGTAAACAACAAAACCTAATTGATACATTGCCCCCAATGTTCAGAAACAGGGTTATGCTAATCATACAAACCATCCAAAACAGGATATATGAGATTCGAGGGGAAAGAGTGATGTTAGATCGAGACCTGGCTACTCTCTATGAAGTAGAAACCAGGGTTTTGAACCA
>JBKJMZ010000160.1:0-5181 GCA_046596255.1 Ferruginibacter sp.
TGGGTGCTAATCTATCGATTAAGCAGCCATGGCATACTGAGTATTGCCATTTAATGTTTTCGTATTCTGATTAAAGTGCTAATTACGCAACGCACTACATGCTTACACTTACAAAGATCTATGCTGTCAAAACCGGTCAGCCCCGGGTTTTTATTCAGGCAAATTTACAGAAAATCTTCTTACCCGCCCCCCATACCGGGTATATTAAAGCATAAACAGTGCTATAAAGGGATACAGCCCTTTAGCCCGATGGGTAATTTTATAAGGTATTGGCTAATAAGTAACTATTCTAAATAATTTGTTAAAAATATAATTGGTTTGTATATTTTTTTGAGTATTATTGTATAGCCTAATTGGTAAAATACTTTTATTAGAAGAATTTTCTACCCCTAACAGTATCATACATATATCAGGTAAATAATCAGGTACACTTACAAACTTACTTTGCTTTTTCATCTATACTCAATATCTTTTAAGACCAGTTTTCGAATTTTCAATTAACCATTAACTAATTTTATGAGAAAAATTATTCCTTTAATCATTTTGATTTTATTAAGTGCGGTATTTACCAATGCACAAAATATAAATCAGGCAGAAAACAATTTAGCATTACAGGCAGTTAGTGCCAACAAAGCTGCCATAGGCATTTCAGCCGAGCAACTTAATAATGCAATTGTTGCAACTACTTACGAAGATGTAAGTACGGGTATCCGTTATGTTGGTCTTCAACAAACGTATAAAGGAATCCCGGTTTATAACCAGGTCTTAGTACTTGCTTTCAGAAATGGCAAACTTGTTTCCAGGGATGGATTTTTTGATCCAAGCATTGAGAAATCAGTAAATGTTGTTTCTGCTTCTCCCACAATATCTGCAGAGTCTGCAGTTCAGTCTGCTTTGTCAGACAGGGGACTGAGGGCTTCGCAAATGGCAATCGCTATCAACCGGAAGGATGAAGGGCGATCTGTTGAATTTGGTAATATGGGTGTCTCACATGAAAATATTACCGCCCGTTTATCCTGGGTGCCGAATGAGTTAACTAAACAATATTATTTAGCGTGGCAGGTATATATAATACCGAAGACAACTTCTGACTACTGGATGGTGAGAGTGAACGCTGTAGATAACAGTATCCTGGGTATGGATAATTATACAGACTACGATCATTGGGGTAATCCTTTTGAAAACCCTTCAATAAAATATCCAGGATTTGATTATGGAAATGTTTTGAATTCGAAAAATAATGACAAGGCTTTATTTGATTTTAAAAAAATAGACGATGATCCCAGCCTTGTTAATACTGCTTCATATATTGTTGTACCCTTTCCGGCAGAGAGTCCCTTACATCCGGGTGGTACACCTGCCATACGTACAAATACATGGACAGCGGGTACAGCAAATGCTACTACATTAAGGTGGCATACAGGAGCTGCTGCTACAGATTATGATCATACCAGGGGTAATAATGTATTTGCATACCAGGACAGGGTGAATGATAATACAGGCTCTCCTGCTGATGCTGCAACCTCTACAACTGCTTTCCCTGATTTAAATTTTAATTTTGTACCAGACTTTACACTGGAACCAATTGTTACAACTCCGCCAAATCAGCAGTTTAATATCACTAATTTATTTTATTGGAATAACATTATACATGATGTTTTGTACGCCTATGGTTTTACAGAATCCGGACGTAATTTTCAGGATGATAACCTGGGAAGAGGTGGTGCAGGCGCTGACTGGGTGAGAGCCGAAGCACAGGATGGTGGAGGTTCCAATAACGCAAACTTCAGTACCCCTTCAGATGGAAGTCTTCCAAGAATGCAGATGTACTTATGGACAGCTCCCACTCCTGACAGGGATGGTGATGTTGATAATGGAATCATTATTCATGAATATGGCCATGGTGTAAGTAACCGCTCAAATGCAGGAGGCGTAGGTTGTTTAGGTAATGCTGAACAAGCTGGTGAAGGTTGGAGTGATTATCTGGGCTTAATGCTGACCCAGGATTGGGCAACCGCAACTTTAAACACAGGTTTCAATTCACCAAGAGGTATTGGTACTTATGCATTGAACCAACCTAATAACGGTCAGGGCATCAGGCCTACCAGGTATTGTACCGATTTTACTGTAAACTCTGTTACTTATGCCAATTTACCGGGACAAGCTGTTCCGCATGGCGTAGGTTATGTTTTCTGTAGCATACTATGGGAAATGACCTGGGAGCTGATCAATGAAATAGGAACAATTACTCCTAGTATATATAACACCGCAGGTACTGGTGGTAATGTTGTAGCCTTGAAGTTAGTAATGGAAGGGCTAAGATTACAGCAATGCCAGCCAGGCTTTGTGAGTTCCAGAAATGCCATTCTTCGTGCAGATACTGTTTTATTCGGCGGTATTTACTTCTGCCCTATTATGAGGGCATTTGCAAGAAGAGGTGTTGGTGTTGGTGCGCTCGAAGGCTCTACCAGCAGCATTAATGACCAGACACCTAGTTTTGTAGGTGGCGGACCGGCTATGGGCTTTACACAAAATGGCGCCGCAGGTATTCCTGAACTTCAGAATATAATTTACAACCATGCTGTAACAGCCGCCTGTGCTGCAATTACAAACCATACATTAAGGGATACTTTGCCTTTGAATGTAAATTTTGTTAGTGCAACAAATGGTGGTACATATGCTGCTGCAACAAGGGTTGTAAGCTGGCCGGTGAATGTTGCTTTAAATGCAACTCAAAACTATGGCCTAACTGTACAGATTGCGGCAGGAAGTTATTTCCCGCCTGTATCAATTATAAACGAGCCAGTTCCCAGCACAACTATTTCTGGTTTCTGGACAACAGCTTCTACTCCTGCAGGAAATCCTTGGGTAGCACACAATTTAAGAAGTAAGAGTCCGCCAAATTCATTCTTTACTGTTGATTTAACTACAGTTTCTGAACAAAATATAGCTACAACAAACAGTTTTGCAATCGGTGCAACTCCGCCTGTACTCAGTTTCTGGCATTGGTATAATTCAGAAGCCAGTTGGGATGGAGGAGTTTTAGAAATAAGCACTGATGGAGGATCAAACTGGGGCGATATTGGGGCAGGTAACTTCACCCAAAATGGATATAACGGAACGCTTAATTCATCTGGCGGCAATCCAATAGGTGGAAGAGCAGCGTGGAATGGTAACAGTGGTGCATTTGTACAAACAAAAGTAAATATGACCTCATATGCCAACCAGGCAAATGTTAAATTAAGATGGCGCTTTGGTTCTGATAACAGTGTAGGAGGAATAGGTTGGAATGTGGATGATATATTAATGGAAACAAGGGCAGTAGTAAACCTGCGTTCAAGCTTATTTAATGCTGCAAGTGTGAGGGTTGAGATAAGGGACACAGTTACAGTTATCCTGCCAGGTACTACAGTTGCACCAAATGTAACTATAAACCAGGCTGCGGCCCAGCCTGATCCTACATCAGTATCGCCAATAAATTTTACGGTGGTATTTGACCAGGCAGTTACAGGCTTTGCAACAGGTGATGTTGTATTAACCGGAACAGCCGGTGCTACAACAGGAACTGTTACCGGAAGCGGAGCTACCTATAATGTGGCAGTAACCGGAATGACATCAAGCGGTACTGTAATTGCTACCGTTCCGGCAGGTGTGGCAATAAATGTTACAAACGATCCAAATACCGCTTCAACGAGTACAGATAATACAGTTACTTTTAATTTAGTAGCGGCTGCATGTACTACGTTTGTAGGACAGATCACAGCTGCCGATGCTCCAATAGGATTCAGGGCTTTCAGAGATGCAGTAGCATCTACCTGTGCTGTACCTGGGCCATGTGGAGCACCACTTGCAGGCGCTTTCCAGCATAGAATACATACATGGACAAACCCTACAGCGGCAGTTCAATGTATAACTGTTACATATACAAATACCCAGGCGAGTGGTAGTAATTTTAGTTTTGTATCCGCTCACAATGGTCCTGTAAACTTAACTAACCTTTGTGCAAATTATCTTGGAGACCCAGGGTCTAGTGCAACTGCAGGACAAACTATTACATGGTCATTTAATGCTCCTGCCAGTGCTACTATCAACTTCTTGGTTACCAATGTAACCGGTGGACAAACAGTTGATTATTCAATTGGTGTAAGTGCCCCTAATTGTACTGCAGTATGTGCTGTAACCGTAAATCCTGTTCCAAGTGATACAGTTTGTGCTGGTTCAGTTCATCCGGCTGTAGTATTTACAAGTACACCTCCGGGTGCAACTTTTAGCTGGACAAATAATAATACAGCTATAGGCCTTGGAGCCAGTGGAAGCGGAAACTTACCGGCATTCACTGCAACAAATGCAGGAACAACTCCAATAGTAGGTACAATAACAGTAACTCCTACCTCTAGTATTTTAGCTCCAGGTTCTGTAACCTTTAATCATACAGGTGCTATGCAAACCTGGACAGTTCCGGCAGGAGTAACTTCAGTAAATATTACTACATTAGGTGCTGAAGGCGGAACAGGCGCAACAGGTAACAGTTCTGGCGGGCCAACTGCCGGTGGTGTTGGTGGAAGAGGATCAAGAGCAACAGGTACCCTGGCGGTAACACCCGGCCAGGTATTAAATATATTTGTAGGTGGAGCCGGTGGCACGCCTGCAGCCGGATTTAACGGCGGCGGAACAGGTGGTAATGCCAATTCTGGTGGTGGCGGTGGAGCCAGTGATGTAAGAGTGGGTGGTACAGCTCCTGCTAACCGTGTCATCGTAGCTGGTGGCGGCGGTGGCGGTGGCCGTGGTGGTTGTGAAGCTAGTCCAAGCATTATTGGTGGTACAGGTGGTAACGGCGATGGTAACGGAGTTAATGGTGCCGATTCACCAAATGGTGGTGGCGGCTTTGGAGCAATAGGCACAACCCTTGGTGGTGCAGGTATTGGTTGCGGCGGCTTCCTGGGTCAACCAGGTGTAGCAGGTGTTGGAGAGACTGGTGGAAATGGCGGTGCGGGTCAGGCATGTTGCTGCTTTAGCTTCGCTAGCATCCCCGGCGGCGGTGGTGGAGGCGGTGGCTTCCTCGGCGGTGGCGGTGGAGGCGGCGGATCAGCCGGTACAACTGGTTGTTCTGGCAACGACAAAGGCGGCGGAGGCGGAGGCGCTGGTGGTACATCAAATACTGGTGGAGTTACTGCTGGTGTA
>JBKJMZ010000195.1:0-19399 GCA_046596255.1 Ferruginibacter sp.
TTAAGTATTATTTACTAACCAATTAAATTTTAAAAAATGGCAACAAAGAAAAAAGCTGCAAAAAAAGCTGCTCCAAAAAAAGCCGCTGCTAAGAAAGCTGCTCCTAAGAAAGCTGCAAAAAAAGCTGCTCCTAAAAAAGCTGCTAAGAAAGCCGCTCCTAAGAAGAAAGCTGCTAAGAAAGCTGCTAAGAAGAAGTAAGTTTCGCTTTTTAAAAAGCAAAATATCTTTAAAGTCCTGGTTTATTCCGGGACTTTTTTTTTGTCCAAAACTATTGCCCACAGCCAATTTCAGGTCAACCGCTGTTTTTATTGGTTTCCTATATTTTCCGCTCCTCCTTTTCTTTTTTGTACTGGTTAAAGCGCTCCCTTATTCATGTGTGCTGGTTAATATTTTTCAACAGCACTGATGAAATAAATATTTTTTGATCCCCATTTTTAAAAGTGAAATGAATTCAGAAATGTATTAAAATCAGCCGCCATTTTCGCTCAAAATTAAATTTTATTATGCCTGTTTTTTATTCTTCATACATTTACAGCAACAATTTTAAAAAATGGATAATTACCAAATTGCGGACATTTTCAGCCTTTTGAGCAAAATAATGGACATCCACGGAGAAAATAATTTTAAGGCAAAATCCTATGCTTCTGCTGCTTTCAACATCGAAAAATTACCATACCAATTATCGGAGATACCTAAAGAAAAAATTTTTGAAATAAAAGGCATTGGCGAATCATCCGCAAATAAAATTGTTGATATTTTAGAAACAGGTTCATTGCCGATGCTGCAGGAATTGATACAAAAAACGCCAATGGGCGTTATCGAAATGCTAAACATAAAAGGTATCGGCCCAAAAAAAATATCCACCATCTGGAAGGAGATGGAAATAGAAAGTGTTGGCGAACTTTTATATGCATGCAAAGAGAACCGCCTGAAAATGTATAAAGGTTTTGGTGAAAAAACGCAGCTCAGTATTATTGAAACCATCGAATTTTATCAAAGCAACCAGGGCAGTTATCTATACCCCCAGGTTGAGGCCGTTGAGCCGCAGATAACTGCTTACCTCGAAAAGCTTTTCTCCCCTGAAAATATATTTTTAACCGGTAGTTTTAAACGGCAACTCGAGATCATTGAAGAACTGGAATACGTGGTTAATAGTACCAATGAAATGATCAAACCCAAATTCCAGAGCGCCAATCCACCCGAATTACTGGAAGAAAAGCCCGGCAGCCTGCTGTATAAACTGCTGAATGGACTTAAACTGAGATTATATACAGGTACAGACCAGGTACAAAAACAGATTTTTACCAACTCCGGCAGCCCGGAATTTATAAATGTCTTCCTGGAACAATACCCTGAAATTGATTTTTCTGCCTGCAATAAAACAGACGACTCCCCCATTTTTAAACAGGCTGGTATACATTATATACCTTCCTGTGCCAGGGAGAACCCCCAAATGATCCATAAGGCTACAAGCGGTAACATGCCCAAACCAATTGAGCCGGAGGATATCAAGGGCATTATTCACTGCCACAGTAACTGGAGCGATGGCAGTAATACGCTGGAAGAAATGGCAACCGCAGCAAAAGCCCAGGGCTTTGAATACCTGGTAATAAGTGACCACAGCAAAAGTGCCTTTTATGCAAAAGGGCTGCATGAAGAAAGAATAAATGCACAGCATCAAATGATCAATGAGTTGAACTACAGTTTTACTGGCTTCAAAATATTCAAAAGTATTGAAAGCGATATTCTATATGATGGCAGCCTGGATTACAGCAATTCTATACTGTCAACCTTCGATATCGTGATCGCATCTGTGCACAGCATTTTAAAAATGACCGAAGAAAAAGCTATGCAGCGGCTTATTACCGCTATTGAGAATCGGTATACAACTATACTCGGACATATGACTGGCAGGTTATTGCTAAGCCGCAAGGGTTACCCGGTTGATCATAAAAAGATAATAGATGCCTGCGCTGCCAACAATGTAGTGATAGAATTGAATGCCCATCCCAGCAGGCTTGATATTGACTGGCGGCATATTGACTATGCCCTTGAAAAAGGCGTAATGATCTCTATTGACCCGGATGCACATAGTATTGAAGGATTTAAAGATACCCGCTATGGTGTATTGGCTGCACAAAAGGCCATGGTTACCAAAGAGCAGAATTTAAGCAGCATGGGACTGAGTGATTTTGAAAACTTTATCCAGCAAAGAAAAGCCCTAAAAGGAATTTAAAAGTTTCAAATATTCAGGGTGCATTTCCTTTTATAAAATATTGGTAGCCAAAAAACCCTTTTCATTGGTGATAGTATATTTGTATAACTGAAATTAAATGTGTTATTTGTTTACCGGCAAATGAAAGCCGTAGAAAGTGACTAACTGCAATCGTTATAAAAGAATGAATTAAAAAATTGTTTATTATATTTAGTATCGTATTATAACGTAAATGATAATGTTGTGCGTCATGCTTGCGGACACACCTTAAAAATTAAACCATGCTCATATTTAAAGACACAAAATTTATTAAGTCTCCTTTCGACAATGAGGCTGAACTTGAAATAGTAATCTTTCAGAACTATGAATATTTGTTTGGCCCAAATTCATTTTACTTGCCAAAAGCTAAAATCAAAACTGCAGACGGTGGCGGAACAATCCCAGACGGATTCGCTATTGACATTGCTCAAAGAAAATGGTTTTTAGTTGAAGCAGAATTAATGCATCATAGCGTTTGGAATCATATAGCACCGCAAATAACAAAGCAAATTTTGGCATCTCAACAGACTATTACCAGGCGAATAATAGTGGACTTAGCAGTTGAGCAATACAAAAACGACCAATCAACAAAAGAAAAATTTGACGAATTGAATATTGCGGAAATCAACGTTCGACAAGTACTCGGTGATATTTTAGAAACCGACCCAATAATCGGTGTGCCAATAGACGGCGTTACCAATGATTTAAAAGATTGGGCAAGAACCTTAAAATATAAAGTGAAGCTTTGGGTTGTTACGAAATTCGTTGAGTTCAATAATCCGCAAAATATTGTTTTTGAATTTCCTGAAGAATTTAAACCAGAGTTAGACACAGAACAGGAAGCTGAAGAACAAAATGATAATAGAGAAATCAATCGTTATGACGTGGAAATAATTGATTTAATATCGAGCGGCCTATTAAAAGTCGGTGACAAATTAATTATGCCATATCGCCCAAGGAATGGACAACCCAAAAGATATGAGGCGACAATTTTAGAAGATGGATCACTTTCACTTTTAGACCAAGTTTTTGGAAGTCCAAGTTATGCTGCATTAGCAGGCATCATTGATTCAGGCAGTACAAGACAAACAGTTAATGGCTGGACATCATGGAAAACAGAAGAAGGTAAATTAATTGCAGAACTCAGAGAACAATTTTTAATGTCAGAGCCTAGTAACAACTAGCACGAACGCACAACAAAAGTATTGCTGCAATTGGGGCTGGACGGAAGAACAATCATCGGCAGTATGTATCATCCGAAATAGGTTTACCCCAAAAAAAAACCCCTATCACCTGATCAAACAATCGCTTAAGATCTCCTGAATTCTTTTTACATAATCTAAGAATGCATCATCATTCATAGGTGCATTCTTTATAAGGGTTACCCCATACCTGGAAACACCAGCCCCGGAATAACTCAGAATAATTTTGCAACCATCATCTATTCCTCTTTTTTTGAGCGCTTTAATAAACAGGTCATTAATTTCAATCTCATTGCTATAGGCATTAAACATGATACCCAATTCCTGTTTAATAAATTGTCTTGTTTTTTCTCCCCCCACTGAAAAGTTTACTCTGTTCATATTAAAAATTGAATATAAATTTAGTTATAAAAACAGGAAAATGCTGATCATTTATGCAAAGGCAGTTCTACAAAAAAGGTTGTACCTACTCCTGTTTCCGTTTCAAACCAGATCCTGCCTTTCATTTGTTCTACTATACCCTTACTCATAGCCAGTCCCAGACCGGTGCCGGAGGTTTTGGTAGTAAAGTTTGGCGTGAAAATTTTTTCCTGCATTTCATCGGGAATACCATTGCCGTTATCCTTTAACCTGATCAATACCTTGTTATCCTTAATCTCTTCATTGATCTGGATATTAACAGCCCTGTCGGCAGGTATGGCCTGCATGGCATTTAAGATCAAGTTGGTAAACAGGCGGTTCAGGTGCGTTTTATCTGCATACAGCATTACCCTTTCTGAAGAAGGCTTCCAGTGTATACTCATTTTCTCATCAACGGAATGCAATTGTATCACCTGCATGATTATTTCATTCAGATCTACAACTTCGTATTTTGGATTACCGATATTGGCAAACTGGCTGAACTCCCCTGCAATTTGATTGAGGTGATCTATCTGCTCAACCAATGTTTTTGCTACGCTTGCCGTAAGCTCTTCAATATTGTTTGCTCCACTTTTAATTGATTTCTGCAGGTATTGCAAACTCAGTTTCATGGGCGTGAGCGGGTTCTTGATCTCATGCGCAACCTGTCTTGCCATTTCACGCCATG
This sequence comes from Ferruginibacter sp., assembly GCA_046596255.1. Lineage (GTDB taxonomy): Bacteria > Bacteroidota > Bacteroidia > Chitinophagales > Chitinophagaceae > Ferruginibacter. Next base: position 4,544 of record JBKJMZ010000195.1, read on the forward strand.
CCCCTTCCCTTTCACTCTTGGCAAGGGCTACAGCACTTTGATCAAGTTTACCTACCATCTTATTGTACTCTTTTACCAGGTCGCCAATCTCATCATCCCTGTTCCAATCTATTGCCTCGTTCAATTGTCCAAGATTTACAGCCTTCATCTTTTCGCTGATAAAAGAGAAAGACCTGGTGATGCGGTTTGTGATGAACAGGGCAACGATACCGGCAATTAAAAATATGAATGCATTCAGGTTGATGATGGTGACCAAAAAATTAGCGATCTCTTCCTGCAGTTTGCTCTGGCTGGTGAAATACGGAATGTTGAGGTAGGCATATTCCCTGCCATTGGCATCAATAACCGGAACATAGTTACTGATAAACTTCAGCTTGCCTATCTTTTCTTCCTTAAAGAATTGTACTTCCTTTTTCCGGTTAAGGTGGTAATAAGCAACAGGGTCCATCTTCTTGCTGATAATTCCCTTACTATATGGCAGGGGTAATGAAGACACTTTTAAATTACCATCCAGGTCGTATAAGTTAACATCCACCGCATGTATCTCGGATATCTTTTCGATCATTTTTTCCAGGTTCTCACCGTAAGTATCTTCATCCACTTTCGCTACATCATCAAAAACGGATAATTCGGATAAGGAGATCCTTACTTCATTTTCCATTACATTAATTACCCGGCTTAATTTTTCCCGGTTACTGTTCTCGTACCGGTTAATAAAAAATAGTATGGTGGCGATCCCAATCACTAAGAAGGAAAGGACACTGATAAAAATAACCGTACCGTGGATCTGGTTACGAAGGCTCAATTGCCAGTAATTCATGAAACGTTCTTTCTTAAACCAGGCCCTTACACTGATATTCAATAACCAGAAGAGGCCGGTTACCAGTAAAAAAGCACAGAACAGGTAGGAGAATAAAGTGATAGACTCAATGAACCTATTATTTTCTTTAGCAATGATCACCACTTTTTGCGGCCCCGCTTTATACCAGAGCTCATCAAAACCCTTCTTCTTAAAAATGATGAACTCATCTTTTGGAACCTGTTGTGGAGTTAAGCGTGTTGCAAAAGCATAATCATTATGGCTGTTTACCAATTGCAGCTTGTTGTACACGGCAAATGCATACACAGCCGAATTCTCAATGGCATTGCTTTTGCCTTTTGAAAAAAGTTCCAGGTTCAAAGCATCTGTCTTGTATTTTTTAGGATTGGCTAATACAAATACAAAACCTAAGGTATCCCCATCATCATTCGTTACGGTTTTACGGGATATATAGCTGAACCGGTCATAAGATTCATCATAGTAAAACAGGTCGGGTATATTGGTAGGCTTGGCAAGGGTATTTAATACGGTATTCAATTCATTATAACTTGCGCTGTTCCTGTTGAACAAAGGATCTTCTTTCTGGTCGAAAGTAAATATCCTCGTTTCATAATTATTGGTATAACCCGAAAAGTTACCATTCACAAGGCTGTCTTTAAAGAACTGGTTTGTACTGTCGTTATGGAACCTGTAAAAATTAATAGCCAGGAACTCATTCCTGAAATCAGTAAGCAATGTATTCAATAATGTTTCGCTGGATGGATCGGCCTTGGTAGAAAGCGTTTCAGCATAATGTTCCCGGTTCCGTAATTCCTTTTTGCTATTCTCTAAAACGATCACTCCTGTAATGGTTAATGAAAAAAAGAAAAGCCAGAAGATAAGCCGTGTTGAATGGATCTTTTTCACGAACAGGGCAAGGTAATCCTGGTTCAACAGATAGATATAAATGATCAGCCAGCCCAGGATCAATAATTCAAACCCTGCGCCTGCCATATTCAGTTGAATGGTGAGGTAGATCAATCCGCCCGTGGCCACCGCCAGGTACAGCCCCGGGAAATTGGGAGGGAATAAGGGCTTAACCAGGCCTATCAATATCTTGCTTAACAGGTAATACCCAATGGCAATGCAGCACAATACTACAAAGCCGGTAACACTATACCTATTTAATGTAAAGAAGTTAATTACATCAAAAGATATCTGTGAATCGGAGACCATGCTCCGTACTATTTGCCCTGAAGTAAATGTGGCCACAAGTAATACGATGGAAACAACAGTAAGGATCACCCATTTATAAGATAGAGGGATATGCGTGAATTTAATATCCTTTTCATGCATTTGGTTATGCACAAAAAGTGCAACCCAGGTAAAAAGCAGTGAATTGATCAACAGGTCTCCGAGTGACCGTAAAATAAAATTAGTACCATAGATACGGGGATCAAACAATTCAAATTGCCTGAAATTTAAAGGTACCGGCAAATAATAGCTTACTAATCTCAGTAAAAGAAGTACCGATACTAAAAAAAGAACGGCTTTGGTAAGACTGTATTTTTTTGCAAAGCCGGTAGCCATTAAATGAATGAACAGTAAAACAAAGATGGCAGCAAAAAGCCTGAACCAAACGGCCACCATATTATTCCTGGGCACAACATAGCCGGATTTTTCGGCCAGGTAAAAAAAGGTATTCCCATTAATTGATCTAACGGGAGTTGGCGTTTGCTTTAGGGAAATATCATACTTACGCTCGATCTCCTCACCCGTGGTAAATGTATTTTTCAGGTAAGCATTGGTCACAAAATAATGCCACTTTATGGGTATCAATGCAAGGGTTATACTGCGTGTTGTGTTTCTTTTCTTCCATACATAATAACCATTATCCAGTTTTAGAAAACCATTTGTTGCTTTGGAATTAAGTATTTCTTCTGTAGGCAAAACTGTTTGGGTATTCCAGAAGATCAATTGGTGAAGGCCAATATCATTTACAAAATAGCGGAAGATAAAATATTTTTTATCTGTTAGATATTGGAGTTCGTTCTCTTCAAACCGGTTGTCGTTGATCTTTTGCATCAACGATGTATCGCCAATAAGCTTTGTAAAATCCTCCTCCTGCTGCTGTACATAGCTCTCAACGCTTTTACGCACAGCATTTACCGATGAATTGCCTGACCAGTCCTTATCAATCACCATTGAAACGATGATCAGCAATACTGCTATGATCAGCAGGTAGCTGTTCTTAAATAAGATATGTTTATAAGAAAGGTTGTTTTGCAATTAGAAATATTATTGTTGTTGTTTTATACGGTTCCAGATGTTGTCCATCTCCTCGAGGCTCATATCATGCAGGTATTTACCATCTTTTAAAGCGGCTTCTTCCATAAGCGTAAACCTGGCTATGAACTTTTTATTGGTGCGCTCGAGGGCATTCTCGGCATCTACCTGCAAAAACCTTGCAAAGTTTACCAGCGAAAAGAATACATCTCCCAATTCATCCTCTATTTTGCCGGTATCCCCCGTTTCTATTGCTTCAAACAGCTCTTTTTGCTCCTCTTCAACCTTATCCCACACCTGGGCACGGTTATCCCACTCAAATCCAACCTGCTTTGCCTTTTCCTGCAGCCGCATAGCTTTTACCATAGATGGCAATGACCGGGGTACACCGCTTAGCACGGAGGTTTTACCTTCTTTAAGCTTTAGTTTTTCCCAGTTCTTTTTAACATCCTCTTCATCATTTACTATGGTAAGTCCTGAGCTTGTCGAAGGATAAATATGGGGGTGCCTGTTTATGAGTTTATCGCAAACCCCGTTTATTACTTCTTCGAGGGTGAACTTATTTTCCTCTGCACCGATCTTAGCATAAAAAACCAGGTGCAGCATTATATCGCCAAGTTCTTCCTTAATGCTTTTCCAGTCATTATCAGTTATAGCATCGGCAAGCTCGTAGGTTTCTTCAATAGTTAACTGCCGCAAAGATTGAATAGTTTGCTTTTTGTCCCATGGACATTGTTCCCTCAATTCATCCATGATTTTCACCAGCCTGGTAAAAGCCTCCCCATTTTGTAAGGTCATATTTTTACAGTTTATAAAATGAGTATATTATAAAGATCAGGAACAAACTCATAATAGTTAAAAACAGCAGGAAGCTAAGGATCAAAAATTTAAAGATCGTTTTTGCCCTGCGCTGCTGGTAAAATTTACGCATTGATTTATATAGGTAGAAAAATATATAAAAACCCAGCACTACCTGTATAAAAGTTATCAATTCCCAGCCCAGCCAGTTGTTCAGTTTACCGAGCCCAAACATCAGCAGCATGGTTATGAAACAAAAAATATAAAAATGAATACTGAATATACTATGGTTGACATAATAAAAAACTTTACGCCGATGGTAAAGCAGTTTTAGTATCAGGGCAAACAATGGCAACAATATAAAGAACATCTGGGGCAGGCTATGCAGCAGTATCCTTAAATACTCTTTTGTTACAAGTTTGTTATTATTTCCATATTTTTCCTGCAGCTCTATCTCTTTGTAGACAAATTGCCGCTGCAGCCAGTTGTGCTTCTTTTTACCGGAAAGCAACACGGAATCGTAGGCTGCTCTTGATGCATATTTGGTAGTTGAAAATTTAAAACCACTGTTTAAAATGGTACTGTCAAAATATAGTCTAAACTGCTCACGGGTCATGGGCACCGCAGCCCTGTCATTTTTTTTATTGAGCTCCCTGGTGAATTCATCAAAATCAAGGGAATCCATTTCCAGTGCCTGGGAAAGGGTTTTACCGTTTATGGTTGAATTGCCAATAAGCGACTTGTTATCCACGGTCATAAAAGAAAAAAACACAAGGAAAAAAAATGCAGATGTAAAGACATATAAGCGAATGGGATTTACATAGCTAGCCCTTCGCCCGATCATATATTCTTTTGAAAGGAACCCAGGCCTTGCAAATAAATATTTAATGGTACTAAAGAATTTTCCGTCGAAGTGGGTAATATCCTTAAAGAAATGAGATATAAGGTACCAGACAGATTCTTTGGTCTCCACATTCTCCTGCCCGCAACTCTGGCAAAACCTTCCGGCTATTTCAGTATTACAATTGAGGCAGTTGGTTTCCTTCCTCAGCTTAAGGCGGCTCATGATGCGTTAATTTTGTTAAAAATAATAAAGTTTAAGCGCTTATCCGGTAATGTAGATTTAAGGTTGATAAAAGAGTTTAATTTGCATCAGAAAATTTAAATGATGATAAGATACATATTGCTTGTGACTGGTATTGTTGTTGCGTCTTTAAACAGCCAGGCACAGTATTATTATAAAGATATAGTAAGCAATAAGCAGCTCCTGGAGGAGCTTGCACAGCTTAAAGATCAAAATTTGAGATCGGTAAAGATCACAAGCTTTGAGGATGACGGAAGGCCCAGTGAAGGTTTTTTGGTAGAAAAAAACATTAACCGCAATTATACCGCCATTGAGACCTTTACCAGGTCAAATGTTACGGGGGCTTCATTATTTACCTCCCGGTTCACCAAAGCTGGTTTATTGATCCAGACGGTTGACAGCTCCGATCTGGCAGTAAACACTTCCAACTATTTTTATGATGATCAAAGGAGGATAAAAAGTATACAGTCGCATATTCACTCCAGTGATGATGATTTTAAGAACGAAATAACCGAGCATCATAATTACGAATACGATGCCGGCGGGCAATTGGTTAAGATGTACAGGATCAAGAACAATACAGATACCGCCATTATTCTTTACTCAGCAGATGAAAAAAACAATGTAGCCATTGAGAAAGATACCAAAAGCGGGAAGAGTTATTACTATTATTACGATACAAAGAACAGGCTCACCGATGTTGTACACCTGAATCAATTCAACCAGAAAATGCTGCCTGATTATGTTTTTGAATATAATAATGCAGGACAGATAACACAGATGACCACCACGGAAGAAGGGAGCAGTTATTATTATATCTGGAGGTATACCTACAACAACGGGCTGAGGATAAAAGAAAAATGCTATTCAAAAGAAAAGCGGTTGATGGGAACGATTGAGTACGAGTATAAATAATTTAATGCAGTAAAAATCCCTAAATAGTTGTTTAGGTTTTTTACAGTGCCTGAGACTGGATTATTTTCAATGATCCAAATGTCTTGCGAGGGGCTTATCCAAAGCCTTACACGATTGCATCGGGCCGGTCATTTGTATTTTTTCATGCTTAAGAGCATGAATGCTCAACGCCATAAAAATACAAATGCCCTCCACTTGCGTGGAAGGCCTTGTGCCCGAGACTGGATTCGAACCAGCACGCCGTTTCCAGCGCCACCACCTCAAGGTGGTGCGTCTACCAATTTCGCCACCCGGGCTTATTTATAGCATAAACAAAGAACATTATTTTATTTCATTTTACCGCAAGCTGATGCGTCTACCAATCCTGCCCCGAATTTACTTCGGGGTTCGCCACCCGGGCTTTTTGGATTGCAAATGTAAAATTTTATAAGGCATAAAAAACATATGCTGCATGTTTTTAAAATACACGGGCTTGTAGCTTGCAGCTACTTCCTCAATACAATTCTAAAAGTAGTGCCTTTGCCGGGCTCTGATTGTTTAACAAACAACTCCCCCTTATGGTATTGCTCAATGATGCGTTTGCATAAGGTTAACCCCAGCCCCCAGCCGCGTTTTTTTGTAGTAAAACCCGGTTTAAAAACCTTGCTTATATTTTTTTTGCTGATGCCCTTGCCGGTATCCATCACATCCACGATCACCTGGGCAGTTTCATTTTTAATATTGATGCTTAAGCTTCCCCTGCCTTCCATGGCATCCAATGCATTCTTGAGCAGGTTCTCTATCACCCAATCAAACAAGGGACCGTTGATCATGGCTTTGATCTCCGTTTCGCCATTAGTATCCAGGGCAAAACTTACTTTCTCAGTAGATCTTCTCTTTATATAGCTTATCATACTCTCCACCTGTGCTACAATATCATTCAGCTCAAGCTGGGGGGTACTGCCAATTTTGCCAAAGCGGTCACTTACCAGTTTCAGCCTGTCAACATCCTTGCTCATTTCGGGCACTATCTTTTCCATGCCCGGAGTTTCCCGCAGTATTTCAACCCAGCCCTGTAATGAAGTGAGGGGCGTACCCAACTGGTGGGCTGTTTCTTTGGCAAGTCCCGCCCATACCTGGTTTTGGGTTGATTTATTACGGGTGGCAATGGCTATAAGTGTAATGATGATAAACAACGCTACAATAAATAATTGCACAATAGGGTAATATCGAACCTGTTTTAATAATACCGATTCGCCATAATATACCTTATTCTTTTGCAGCGAATCATCCGGGTTTTTCCAAACAATAGGTTCATTTAGTTTTTTAAATTCACTGAGTTTATCGGCAAGATAAGTGTTACTTGTGCGGATCTTAGTTGAATCCAGGTTGCGGTGATCCATGATGCTGTCTTTTTCTGTAACCAGTATCATAGGTATATCCTTACTGTTCTCAATTAATACACGGCTCGCCAAATTGCTCATTATACTATTGGGATTTGCAATATCCTTTGTTGCCTCAACCCATTGCTCGACCTTGATCTTTTCTTCGACTGCAATTTTTTTTGAGAGGTGATTTGAATAAAAAACAGTGCCTGTCACAATAGCAATTGCTACCAGAGCCAGAACTGTACGCCAGTTGATAAGAGCATTTAACATAAAGTAAAAATAAGAAATTAGTCAGGAGTTAAGAGTTATAAGTTATAAGTTATAAGTATGTTTGTGCAGTTCGAATTTGAAGCACCAAAAAATGATGCCATCAGTAGCTATTGTTATATTGAATTGGAACGGTAAAGCCTTCCTCCAAAAATTTCTGCCTTCAGTAATGGCTTCGGTTTATGAAAATATAAAGGTTTTTGTTGCTGATAATGCATCAACTGATAATTCCATTTCATTTATACAGCAGCATTACCCGCAAATAACGATCATACAAAATAGCAGCAATGAAGGTTTTGCCAGGGGATATAATTCTGCATTAAAACAGGTAGAGGCAGATTATTACGTACTGTTGAACAGTGATGTGGAGGTAAGCCCAAACTGGATAAACCCTGTTATTGATCTAATGCAATCTGATCCATTAATTGCTGCCTGCCAACCCAAAATATTGGCTTACGATAATAAAACACTATTTGAATATGCAGGTGCAAGCGGTGGCTGGTTAGACAAATTTGGTTATCCCTTTATGCGGGGCAGAGTGTTCGATGTTTGTGAAACCGACACAGGTCAGTATGATGATGTACAGCAATGTTTTTGGGCCAGTGGGGCTGCATTGTTTGTAAGAGCAAATATTTACAATCAGTTTGGCGGGCTTGATGAATATTTTTTTGCACACCAGGAAGAAATAGATCTATGCTGGCGTTTGCAGTTGGGCGGCTATAAAGTTTTTGTTCAGCCTGCTTCTGTTGTATATCATGTAGGCGGGGGTACATTACCAAAAGGAAATAGCCGCAAAACATTCCTGAACTTTCGCAATAACCTCATCATGCTTGCAAAAAATCTTCCGGTTACTGCTGCATACTGGAAGATCCCGTTGAGGATAATGCTGGATGCTTTATCGGCCTGGCGTGGTTTATTGAGTGGTGACAGCGGCTATTTTTTTGCCATATGTAAGGCTCATTTTCATTTTATGGGCTGGTTGCTCTCCGGTAAAAAAGGTTCCCTTTTCCCCGTCAGGAAGGATGGAAAACTTAATGGCCTGTATAAGGGCTCGGTGGTTTGGGCTCATTTTATCCAAAAGAAAAAAACCTTTTTAGAAATTATTGGGAGTAAATAATTTTTTTTGGATTCCACACCTTATTTTTGCACCGCAAACTATAATAAAATGAACCAGGAAGTTATAGATAATTCACACAAGGATTTTACCCATAATTGGGTATCTACATCTCGTTTTATCTGGTTTTGCCAGGTATTTTTAGTGTTGGCTTTTGTTTTGGGCGGTTGCTACAATTTGTACGTTCATAGGTACAAAGGCCCCCCAAAAGTTGAAGTACCAACGAGTACGCAGTACAACCCAACTTACAAATAAAATTTTTATAGTAGCAACACAACGCTTATTTTTGCCGTCCGAAAAATAAGTAGAGTTCTTATCAATAATGCGGAAGTAGCTCATTTGGTAGAGCACGACCTTGCCAAGGTCGGGGTGGCCGGTTCGAGCCCGGTCTTCCGCTCAAAAAAATCCCGACTAGTCGGGATTTTTTTTCTATACCAGGCATACTCGGGTGGTGGAACTGGTAGACACGCAGGACTTAAAATCCTGTTCGCAGTAATGCGAGTGACGGTTCAATTCCGTTCCCGAGTACTTTTACAAAAAAGAGGCCGTCTCATTTAAAAATGAGACGGCCTCTTTTTTATTGAAGCATTATTTTTCACAAAGTTTCAGTACATGCTTTTTTTAAATCCACTGGTAATATTGGATCATTTTTTAATCCAAGTGCTATCATTTTTTTGCCTTTCTCCACATCCGCCGTTTTTAAATAGATCAACCCGGCTGTGCAAAGCAATACCGGATTCATACTATTGGTTACAAGCGCAGCATCTGCATAAGGCAATGCTTTATCCATTTCATTTCTTTTATAATAAACCCAGGCCATCATCTCATTTACTTCAATATTCTTTGGCCTCCGCTTGTATTCTTCCATTGCATGTTCAAGCGCTTTATCATAATTATTATTTTGAAGATAAACATAAGCCTGTTCTTTATCTGAGTAATGTCCCATGTCAGGGTCTTCAATTAATGCTTTTTCATTGCTATTCATTTCAGCAATGATCTGCTTATACAGTTCATTTGCTTTTGCCTGTTGTCCTGCCTTATGGTAAGCATCAGCCAGGTGATTTTTAATGCCAAGCCCGGTGATTAATGCAGCCGCTTGTTCAAAATAATAAATAGCACTATCATACTTTTTATCAAAAGCATATATACGGCCTAGCCCTTCCATTGCATATGCATATTGGGGCCTGGCTGCCAGGGATAAAGTATATTGAAAGCGTGCCTGCCCGATCTCTCCCATATTTTCATACAGTTTACCAAGCTGTACCCTGCACCATTCTGTTGATTCTTCAGCGGGTACACCCGCCTGCACAGCAAGTTTCATGGCTGTAACCGCTCCGGCATAATCTCCATGAATTTCCCGTAAATAGGAAATACGGGAATAAGAGCGCATATCGGGCCTGATGGATATCATTTTTTCAGCAGCCTCAACCGCAGCGTCATAGTTTCCCATTTCTACATGAGCATCAACCAACAAACCATGTATAAATGCACTGTTCGAATCTATACTGACCGCTAGTTTTGCTGTTTCCAATCCTTCGGCAAAATGATGCTGTGACAATTCCAACAGTGATCTCAACATCAATGCTTCATAATTATTGGGTTCCCTCGCTATAATATTATTTACAGTTCTCAATGCTGCTTTATCATAGTAAGCGATGTTGCCACTAATCCTTGATTCAATAATGTATGCGTTAGCTAAAGTCAATTCAGTTTTTGTATCTGCAGGCCTGGCTTTTAATTTAGCAAGCAGTTTGTCAACATTATTCTTAGCAAGCAACCATTCCGCCTTGTTGTTATCAGCTTTTCGGGGCAACAGCGTATATACGACCTTATCTTCCGACTGCTGTTCATTTTTGTATTTCACTACAACAAAACCTACAGCCGTAACAAAAAAAAGTATTAATGCTATTTGCCAGTTATTTTTTTTCATTTTATTTTTTTAAGACTTGATAATCAGTTTAAAAAAGAGGTTGCATTTCCAGACATGCTAACTGTAAAAGCAACCTCCTTTAAAAAAATGCTATTATCCTTTTACAACACGAAGCGTTTGTTTTACAACTCCGTCTTTTGACATTTTAATAAAATATACACCAGCTCCAAGGCCTTTAGCATCAAAGCGTTCAGTATAACTTCCTGCAGCCTGTTTTTTATTGATCAACATTTTTACTTCCACTCCCTGCACATCGTAAACAGAAATACTTACCTGTGCAGGAGTTTTAAGTTGATACTGAATGGTGGTTTCACCCACAAATGGATTGGGAGAAGTTTTCATAACGATCTCCGGCACTGCTATCAATGAACCCACCTTTTTATTTATGTCAGCCTGTCTATAATTCGAAAAGGAATTTGTTTTGTTTGCTGATGGTGGGGGTGCACAATCGCAATTATGAGTTGCTGCCCATGGTGTTTGCATATAGGGGAATACCGTCTTAAAGCTGGTATCATTTGCACTAACACCTGGATTATACCCTAATACATTTAAAAGTTGTGGAGTAACCGGGCTTGGGCTTGTACCAGGTATATAATCATCATACCACAAACCAATAGCCGCTAAAACAATACCGCTTACTGCCTGCAATTCAATCCGGGTTACATCATCTTCCAGCCTCCTGCCATTAGGGAATCCATCCATGTTAGGAATGAACTCGATATTGGTATTGCCGTTAAATCTAGGATCAACTAATCCTAACACAGCTGCCTGTACTAATCCTTCAGAACTAAAATCAGCAGATGTACGTGAAGTAGCCGGCACGGCCATATTCAGGCGAAGCATATCCCCGCCATTTGGAAGGAAATTACTAATGAAGGGTTTACCAACCGCCAGCGGATTGCCTTCTTTACCTGTAGCCAGTTGATAGGGTGCCAAATTGGGAACTCCGGTATGAAAGATGGGCCATAGGTCAACAGATCTCGGTTTGTTGGGGCCGGGTAATAATAAGCCACCAAAATTTGCTTCGCTTAATGCAGTGCCATTTAAAGCAGCATTTCCCTTTAAACCATATAACCCATTTTGCCCGTTGCCGAACCCAAATTGCCCTAAAGAGTTCTTCTGTATTCTTAAAGGAGCAAATGCAGGAACAGCACCGCCAAATTGTGCATCGTCCATATATAAAGCCAGCTCAGGATTATAAAAATAATTGCCAAACCTGCTTAATCTTGAAAGATCCTGGTAAGGGGTTAGCCTGTTCCAAAGGTCTTTATCGCCAATAGGTATTACAGCTTCGTTAGTTAATGGCATTCCCAGTCTTGATACCTGTATCCAGGGGCCAGAATTAGTTTGCTTCAATTCATCATCACCTTTGCCATCTTTGCTGACTTCATTTAAAACGGAGATCTTTTGGCGGCTGGCAGATGCCCATACACCAATAACATAATTTGGGTCAAGGATATTTGCAGCCTGGCTAAGCGATTTGCGATCCTTCTGTAAAGTTGAAATATCAACTTCCAATGCAATAGTTGAAACATTTAAACATTTTAAACCATCTTCTGAATAAGTTGGCCCCTGGCGTGGTGCATCACCAAGATCAAAAATTCCCCCAAGGTCAACAAAGAACGGATCATCAACAGGCCCACAAAAAACCCTTTCGCCACTACTGGCTGTTTTAATAGCCGCTGTCATTAAGGCCTCATAACTTGGTGCCCCTAAACCCACGCCTGATTTAATTGAACGATCCCCAGCATTTGGCGGAGGTACAATGCCATTGGTTAAAATGGTGCTGAAAGATTTTCCGCCATTCATACTTCTTTCTAAAGTATAGGTTGTTTTCAGATTTTCTTTACCCAGGCGGATATTGAAAAAGGTTGAGGGATCCTCATTCTTCCTGTTGAAACTAAATCGGTAAACAATATCATCGCCTTGCGTACTTATATTATTGTCAACATGAATTTCATAACGCACATTTTCACTGAAATGGTGGAAATTTGGCCCACCTTGTGGCAGTTGAAAAGGAATGTAATTGGCAATAAGAATGATCTTATTAGGGTCTGAAGGACTCTTAAAGGCATACACATCTGTATTGTCAGCCACCGGATCATCGGCGATCATAGGGGCTTCCCGGTGACTTGATGCCCAAACCGGGAAAGTGTTGACAATCATGGCAAAAAGCATGATTGACGCGTAAATCTTTTTTTTCATAAATTTAAAATTTGAAAGATGATTGTAATTTCTTTCATGTCCTGATTGAAGAAGGCTTAAGTTGTAGCTTTAAAAAGGATTGGAATGGCATGCTAGGCAGGTACGTAATTATTGTTTCACATGGATTTAACATTCTTAAAAAAATTAACTCCGTTTGAATATTTTGACATGAATCGGATTTATATTAATTAATTTGTCTCTTTAATAAAATAGTAAGTAAATGGCAACTGATATAAAATGCCCAAATTTATTACCAGTTTGAAATAAAGTAAATTTTATCTATATGAATGAAATCATTTGCCCGAATTGCAAAAAAGCTTTTAAAGTAGATGAAGTCGGCTTTGCTGCTATTCTTAAGCAAGTTCGTGATCACCAATTCGAAGAAGAATTGCAAAAACGTCTCAATCTTGCAGAAAAGGAGAAAGAAGATGCTGTGAAAATTGCCGAGGCCAATCTTAGGCTTAAAGCATCAGAAGCTTTTAAAAAAATTGAAAATGAGCGTGACAGTCTTGCCAATGATTTAAAAAATAAAGAAACTGAAAAAGAAGATGCGATTAAACTTGCCGAAGCAAATCTCAGGAATGCATTACAAGAAGATCTTACAAAAAAAGATAGAGAAATAGCACAGCTAACAGCTGACAAAAAACTCACAATACTTGAGGCGACTAAAAACATAGAAAAAGAACGGGATGAGTTAGCCAATAAATTAGAGCATAAAGAAACAGAGGCACAATTACGTGAAAAAACTTTGAGTGAAAAGTTCTCTGCTGAACTTAAGACAAAAGAGGACATCATTAAATGGAAAGATGAAGAAATTGCTCTACGAAAAGACATGAAACTTAAACTTTCTACAAAAATGATAGGAGAAACCCTTGAACAGCATTGTGAAACCGAGTTCAACAAACTTCGTGCAACTGCTTTTCAAGGAGCTTATTTTGAAAAAGATAACAATTCTAAGTCTGGAAGTAAAGGTGATTATATCTACAGGGAAACTGATGAAGCAGGGAATGAGATTATCTCTATAATGTTCGAAATGAAAAATGAAGGTGATGAAACCGCTACAAAAAAAAGAAATGAAGATTTCTTAAAAGAACTGGACAAAGATCGTACAGAAAAAAAATGTGAATATGCAGTTCTGGTTTCACTTTTAGAGTCGGAAAGCGAACTTTACAACTCAGGGATTGTCGATGTTTCGCATAAACATTCCAAAATGTATATTGTTAGACCTCAATTTTTTATACCCATTATCACACTTCTTCGCAATGCTGCAATGAATTCACTAAAATACAAAGCTGAGCTTGCTTTGGTAAGAAATCAAAATGTTGATATTAATAATTTTGAAGACAAGATAAAAACGTTTAAAGATGGATTTGCCAGGAATTATGAATTAGCTAGCCGTAGATTTAAAGAAGCAATTGAAGAAATAGATAAAACTATAACCCATCTACAAAAAACCAAAGAAGCATTAGTATCATCTGAAAACAATCTTCGTCTTGCAAATGACAAAGCGGAAGATCTAACAATCAAGAAACTTACAAATGGAAATCCTACAATGAAAGCAAAGTTCGAAGAGCTATCGGATAATATTGAATAGATTTATCCGGTCAATGATCTGTTAACACCCAGGTTAAAAAATTATTGTTGTAATACAGGTAATGTACATCAAGTTTAAATTCTTTCTTAAACAAACAAAGTACAGTACCTTGTTCCTGCTTACCCTTTATGGATTGAATAACGATATCATCTTTAAAATCAACAGCCCCGTTTCCCCACCATTTAAAAACCGACTCTTTGATACTCCAGCATAATGTTAAACAATGAATATTGAACATTGAATATTGAATATTTTTGTCATGAAGCTGCTCCAGGATCCGCATCTCCTGCTCTCCTGTAAACTTATGTCCTATCCTTTCGATCTTATCATCTATCAATTCTACATCAGCCCCTGCTCTATGTGTCTTGCTCACGATAGCTGCTGCATAATCTCCACAATGCGAAATGGAAAAGTGAAAAGGATCTTCTTCTAAAAAAGGCTTTTTAGTATCTGCTATCCTGATCAGTTCTACCGGAAAATCAGGATACATTTCTTTA
>JBKJMZ010000117.1:0-3139 GCA_046596255.1 Ferruginibacter sp.
TTGTAAATAATATTGATCCAACCATTACTTCACCACAATCATATACTTATTCACTTGCGGTACCGCTCCCACTTCCTGTTGTTGCTCCGCTAAGTGAATAAGTATATGATTGTGGTGAAGTAATGGTTGGATCAATATTATTTACAACCACAGAGCATTGACCTGCCGCTGCACTTACATTTGTATTGGCAGGACAGGTAATGGTTGAGTTGCCTATGGTAAATGAACGATTTTCATATAAACCCCAATTACCCGATTGATCTTTAACACGAATAGAAAGAAAATGTGTGCCAGGTGCAAGCCCGGGTTCAGGAATTAAAAATGTTTGAGTAACAATATTACCCGGTGTGGTAATAGGTAATGGAGTAGCATTGCCAACACCTGGATCCGTATTAAAGAAATATTCTGCTGCTACAATAATGGTCGAATTGGCTGTTGTAGTAGAAATATAGAATCCCCGTTTTTCAAATAAACTCCAAATACCATTTGCATCTTTTGTTCTAATTGATAAAAAATGAAACCCGGATGATAAAGAAGCTGGAATGTTTGCAGTAAAATTTACAACCGCTCCGCTGGTACCAATTGATGTGGCAGTTGCATTACTCACACCCGGATCAGTATCAAAGAAATATTCTGCCGCTACTATATTTGCGGCATCACTTGTATTGGTGGAAATATAAAATCCCCTTTTTTCAAACAGGCCCCAGGTGCCATCATTATGCTTTACCCTTAATCCTAAAAAATGAAATCCCTTCGCTAAAGAAGCAGAGGAAATAGATGCTGAAAAATTTAAGGTATCGCTTGTTCCGCTAAGTGTTATCTGTGTTCCGTTATTAATACCCGGGTCAGCATCAAAAAAATATTCCGCTTTGCTGAAACCCTGCCCTATAGCAAACTGCATCATCAATAGCGCAAAAAATAATATCAACAATCTTTTCATCTTCTTCGCATTTAAAACCCCGCCAGATGGCGGGGATGGGGGTTAATTATTTTTCCTGGCTTCTACTTCTACAGTTAATGTACCCCCCTGTGCAATGGTTGGGTTGATGATGTTCATACCAAAAATATAGGGTAACCTACTGCCCCGGCTGATGGTCCAGTTAAGGCTACCTGCTGCATCATACAATAAGCCCATATCTTTTCCATCGGAGCCGCTGTTGTTAGCAGGGCCTGCTGCAATAGTAAAATCTAATAAAGGATTATTTGTACCTGCATTTACTGCAGCCTGGTTCACCATTTGTGGATCCTGGTTTTCTACATTACCGCCAAGATCCACATTACTGTTTACCGCCCACGGATTATTGGTGCCTGCGTTAAAAGTGATATTATGACTGAATGTGCTGGAAGAAACAGCATTAGCGGCATTACGACGTACAAAAATATTATTGGTAAGCGTTAAAAAGCGGCAATTAGTGCTAAAGCAATTGTTTATTACAGACCCCGGGCCAAACCAGAGATTATGATTGAACAATACATTTACGGCATTAGTAAAGCCTGCAATGGAAGCGTCTTGCGAACCGGATTTGCCATAAAAATAATTATTTTGAAAAAGAAAGTTTTGGTAAGTACTAGATTGATTTGCCGCAACAGTGGCATTGTCAAATACATTGCCCTCAAATAAATACCCACTATAGGTAGCGGGTTGCAGGGTTAGATCAACTCCAACATTTATAAACCGATTGCGTATAAAACGAAGGTTATCCGGAGGAGCGATGTTTATAAAGACAGCTGAGTTGAATATAATACCCTGAATTTCGGTATTGCTGCAGGATGCACCGGTAATAGTACAACCATTTACCTCTGCTGTTAAAGGCAGGTTCTTATTTGGTGCCCAGCCCGGGCCTATAATTACCAACTGTTTATTGGTAATGGTAAAAGCTGCATAAGCGTTGGGGCTGCCGTGTACATACACCGTATCTCCACTAATGCTGGCATTAATAGCTGCCTGTATGGTATTAAACTGTGCCAGGGTGGATGGGGTATTGCTTACTGTACGGATGGTAGCATGTGTACAAAACCCAACCATTAAAAGAGTTGCAGAAAAACAGAACTGTTTCATAGAAAAAAGTTTATAGTTTAAAATTTTTGTTTTATAATAATTTAATTATGATTTTGAAAAAATCAATAAATTATTTTTTTAGTAGATTTCTTTAGCAATGATTGTGTTTGGATATTGTTTTTGGGAAGCTAACACCTGTGTATTTTAATTCCATTTTTAAAAGTTCCATACTTCATAGTAAGGCTGATAAGAAAGAGAAGCATAGATTCTGTACTCCTGGCATGTTTAATCTCTCCCAGGTCAACTATACATTCTCTGTTCCATGCAAACTCTTTAACCAGCAACTCTGTTACGGTTGTTTTAGCAGCTTCATCATTACCGCAAATAAACAAATCAATATGGCCGTTATTCAACTGGCCGGGGTTTACCATTAATTCATAATTAATCGTATTGAGTGCTTTCACTACTTTAGTATCCGGCAGCAATTTTTGTATTTCCTCTCCCAAAGAATTATCATTGCCGATTGTTAACCTGGGTGGCAAACCCCTGGAAAAATCAATCGGATTTGCAACATCGATTAAAATTTTATTCCTGAAATTTTCTTCTCCCGCCAATTTTATGGCTTCCAGAGAAAAGGCCCCCATGGTACAATTAAACAGCACATCAGCAAATACCGCAGCCTCTGAAAAGCTGCCGTGTTGCGAATCATTAGCTTCTGCCCATTTAATAGCATTAGTACCAGCGGCATCTCTGGAACCCAACATTACGTTATGACCATTTGTAACAAGACCGCTGCCCAACGTTTGGCCCACAATGCCTGTTCCTAAAATTCCTATATTCATAATCTAGATTTTTATCAAATGTAGAATGAGTGATACCTCAAAACAATACCCCAATTGAGGTAGAGCCTATTTTACTGGAAACAAATGGCTAAATTTGATGGTGATAAATACAGGTATATCTCATTTACAAACTTCCAATCAGGAACAATTACGGTTAGCTGACAAACGACTGGCAGCTGCCAAAACTCCTGCTGAAAAAATAAAACAAAAAGAAATTCTCGCTGATCTGCTCGAACAAAATGGCCTTCATGATGACAGCCGGATTTTATGGAATGAACTGGTACAAACACATCAGGAT
>JBKJMZ010000145.1:0-10528 GCA_046596255.1 Ferruginibacter sp.
AGCACAGGGGTAAAAATCACCATCAATTCGTAGTTGTTCATTTCCCTGATTGATTTTGTTATAAAAAAATGTTGTTAATCCGTTTTTTGTAACGGGCAGCAAAGGTAGGGGTTTTAATGGATAATTGAGTAATGGATAATGGATAATGTAAGGCTTTTTTGATACCAGCTACAGTTTTTTCATGGCATCATCGTGTAGCCTGTGCTGAGCGAAGTCGATGCATCGCAATCCTTTCATCGGATGTAATGCAATTAAGCTTTAGAGATGGAGTAGAATAGGTATTCTAAAAAGCTTAAGAGATCATAAAACACTGGTTATTAATGGGTCGGAAACAAAAGCGGCCTGAACTATAAAGTGTTTTGGAAAACTGGCTCGAGAATTAGGGGTCAGGTCGCTCCTTTGCTTCGCAAAGGTTAGCGCCCCGACCCCTAATTCTCTTATTTCCTATTCAACCTGTAAACCGGGTACCTGTTATGCCCCGGCTCGTAATAGGGCGAATTTTTATAAATAAAGTCTAGTTGGGCCGATCCATTGGCAGCAAATTTTTCGTCAGCTTTTTTCTTTTCGTCCAGCCTGGTCCTAAGATTGGGGTTGTTTTTTAGGACCACTGCTGCAAGGTCATCCCAGCGGTAATCACTATAACCTTCTTTTTGCTGTAAAATACCATCAAAGAAATTCCAGGCAAAAAAACTGTCATCGCCGGTTGGTTCCAGCATTTCTACCAAATATCGGTTTGCCGGTTGGTTCAGCAAAATGATATAATCACCCTTTAAAAATCTTATTTTTTGATTAACGGGAGTAACTTTTACCGCCCAATTTTTATGATGCTTCTCATATGGCCGGGGCATGGATTTGTAATCATCGATACGGTATGCCTCTACATTTATTAATGTATCATTTTTAAATTGCTGCATCTGCACGTTATTCAATTTCAACAGGTCAATTACGCCATACCAACCTTGCGGAATAATATATGCATCAGGAGCTTCAATAAAATTGGAAGGATTATATACATTGAAAAATTGCACGTGTTTGGTAAACGGCTTGCTTCGGTCGTAATACATCCTGTTCAATCCAGTGGCATCGCTTGGCTTGTAACCTTGCTCGAAACCTTTAAAATTCACAAAAGTGTATTTAGAAGTATCCAGGTTCCATTTAAAAGGGAAGGATCTTTCTTTGCTTACTTCAGCTCTTGCTTTTTTGCGTTGGCTGATCAATGCAGCAGCATTTACAGATGCTTTTTCAATTACTGTTTGTGAAAATGCGTAGGTAGAAAGAACCCTGTCCTTAAAAGGTTTAAGCATATGTGTTTCCGGCACAAAGCCGATGGTTTGAAACAATGCCGCATAACCGGATGAATAACGCGGAGGATCAAAGAACATCACCATACCACGGTCGGGACTTGAAGTTTCAAAACTGACATAGGGTATCATATCCCATTTTTTTTCCGTCATGCCTTTGTACAATTGCGGCTCAAATTTTTCTTTTAACCACCCGCCCAGATCGGCCCCCAATTTATCATATTGGGTGGTTAACATGGTCATCACATGCTGGTAATCTGCACCATCACTTACATGGTTGTCAATTAAAATATCCGGGTCAAGCATATGAAAGATCTGTGCAAAGGCTTTAGCTTCTTTACTATCGTTCTTTGTAAAATCACGGTTCAGGTCAAGATTTTGTGCATTACCCCGGAAGCCATATTCAAGCGGGCCGTTTTGATTGGCCCTTGAATAAGAATTGCGGTTGAGGCATCCTCCAATATTATAAACAGGGATGAAAGCCAGCGCCACATTATCCGGTAGTTCAACTTTTTTATTTACAATATCTCTCACCAGCATCATACTGGCATCAATTCCATCTGGTTCACCGGGGTGAATGCCATTGTTGATCAGGATCACAGCTTTGTTTTGCTTATGCCATTGAACCGCATCAAACTTTCCATCATTGCTGAGCAGTACCAGGTGTAAAGGATAACCTGCATCACTCATACCCATTTTTTTAACCAAAACTTTGGGTGATATCTTATCTAAATTTTTGTACCAATCAATGGCTTCAAAATAAGTCGCACTTTCCAGGCCGTTGGTTTTTTCAAACCGGCATAGCTGTGCATTTGAACTATAAAAAAAAGGAATGAAGATTAAAATAAGAATGAGTTTTCTCATGCAGTAAATTTTTGTCAAGCTACAATAATTTTGAAAGAATGAACCGCCATTTATTGAAATTAGCGCAACTGCGTATTAATAAAAAACCCGTCAAGTTTATTGACGGGTTCCTGAATAATGTTGTATAAGGGTTATGACTTTGCCTGGGCATTAACTCTTTTAGCCAGCTTGCTTTTTAAATTGGCAGCTTTGTTCTTATGGATAGTTCCACGCTTGGCTAATTTATCGATCATAGAAGCAACTTTTGGAAAAGCTTCTGTTGCAGCAGTTGTTTCACTTGCCTTTAGATCACGGATCGCATTACGGGTTGTTTTACCATAATATCGGTTACGTTCGTTGCGCTTTGCACTCTGTCTTACATCTTTTTTGGTCGCTGCATGATTTGCCATGGAAAATCTATTTTTTGGGCTGCAAAGATAGGGGGATTGTATTTAAAATGGTCAATTAAAGCCGATAATTTTTAAAAATGGTAATTTCTGCTTTATTTCGGATAAAATTAAGCTATGAACAGGTATCTAATACTGGCATTACACCTAATTTCCCTGGTACTCCTCGGATTTGGTTTGTTTATACATGTTTTACATATTGATGTTACCGTGCATTATGTTATTGATCTTAATCTTTTTAGCGAAAAAAGAAGCGTGGTTGGTATGCTTGAAAAGTTGTGGGTCGACAAAAATTACTGGCCTTTTATACTGGTCTTCCTATTTGGTATCATAGTCCCCCTTCTAAAATCTGCTGTTATTTTTTATTTATTACTGGCTAAGAACCCGGCTATCAAATGGCAGCGCTTTGTAAGTGCCATAAGCAAATGGGCAATGGCCGATGTATTTGCCATTAGCATTTTTGTGGCCTTTTTAGGGGCCAATGCTATGGAAAGTACCAGGGCCAGTTTACAACCCGGCTTCTACTATTTTTCGGGGTATGTTTTGTTAAGCGGCATAGTTGCCATGTTGTGCGGAAAAATGCTTTCCCCATCCGCACCAGATAATGCCTAATTAACCGATATTTGCAGCCAATTTCAGACCTGGTTTGCAGTATTTTGTTCAGTTAACCGGGTACAAACAATTTCTACTTTTTTATGAAGGATTTTCAATACATCACCAATTCGCATCCAGGTTATATCGAAGGATTGTACAATGATTTTGTAAAAGACCCCAACAGTGTGGATGTTGATATGCGTAAGTTTTTTGAAGGATTTGATTTTGCTATTAGTAGTAATGCCATTTCTACTCCCCTCAATGGAAAAACAGGTCACATTTCAACTCCGATCAGTGTTGACGTGGATAAAGAGTTTGCTGTTTTCCGACTGATCAGGGCATACCGCAACAAAGGCCACCTGGTTGCTAAAACCAATCCTATACGTGAAAGAAAAGACAGGCTTGCGAATCTTGATCTGTCTGCTTTTGGATTAAGTGATGCCGATCTTTCAACAACATTCCAGGCCGGAAAATTTACTAGTCTTGGTGCAACTACCCTGCAGCATATATTAACGCATCTTCAAAAATGCTATACCCACCATGTAGGAGTGGAGGTAGGTTATATCACAGATCAAAAAAAACTTGACTGGCTTACTCAGGCAGTTGAAGAAAGCTTATTAAAGCCGGTTCCATTGTCCCAGAAAAAAAGAATCCTGCAAAAGTTGAACGAGGGCGTAATGTTTGAAAAGTTTTTGCATACCAAGTACATCGGGCAAAAAAGATTTTCATTGGAAGGTGGTGAAACCGCCATTGCTGCACTGGATGCGATTATCAATACCTCGGCAAATAATGGCGTGGAAGAAGTGGTGATCGGTATGGCCCATCGCGGAAGACTGAATGTGCTGGCCAATGTCATGGGTAAAACTTACGAACAGATATTCAGTGAGTTTGAAGGCTCAAGTATTCCCGATACAACCATGGGCAGCGGCGATGTAAAATATCACCTGGGTTTTGGAAGTGATGTGGAAACTGTCGATGGCAAAAAAGTGCATTTAAAATTAAGTCCCAACCCCTCACACCTGGAGGCTGTTGATCCATTGGTTGTTGGTTTTGCCAGGAGTAAAGCAGACATACTTTACAACAGCGACTATGATAAGATCTTACCAATCCTTATTCATGGCGATGCTTCAATTGCGGGACAGGGCGTGGTTTACGAAGTTTTACAAATGAGTGGCCTGGAAGGTTATTATACAGGAGGCACCATTCATTTTGTAATTAATAACCAGATCGGCTTTACCACTGATTTTGATGATGCCCGCAGTTCAGACTATTGCACTTCAATTGCAGCAATGGTGCAGGCGCCGGTTTTTCATGTTAATGGAGATGATGCTGAAGCGGTTGTAAAAACATGCGAAATTGCAACGCTATACCGCCAGGAATTCAACAGCGATATTTTTATTGATATGGTTTGCTACCGCAAACACGGCCATAACGAGGGCGATGAGCCTAAGTTTACCCAGCCACAGCTATATGCAATCATTGAGAAGCATCTTAACCCGAGAGAAGTATATACCCAGTACCTGATACAGAATGGAGAACCGGATGCACAGGCGCTTGCCAAGGAAATGGAACAAAAATTCCTGGCCGACCTGCAGGAACGCCTGGATGATGTAAAACAAAATCCATTGCCTTACAGCTACCAGCCACCTGAACTGGTTTGGAAAAGCCTGCGTAAAGCAACAGCCCAGGATTTTGAAGCCTCACCTGTTACTGCAATTGGGGGTGATGCATTTAAAATATTGTTTGATGGCCTGATGAAATGGCCTGCTGATTTTAAACCTTTACGAAAGGTTGAAAAACTGATCAACGATAAGCTGAAATTATTTAGCGATGAAAATAAAATAGACTGGGCCACTGCAGAGTTAATGGCATACGGAAGTTTATTGATAGAAGGTAAAGATGTACGAATGAGCGGACAGGATGTAAAGCGTGGCACGTTCAGCCACAGGCATTCAACGCTCTATCATGAAACTACCAATGAAGAGTATAACAGGCTTAATCATTTTACGGAAACACAATCACCCTTTCGTATTTATAACTCCTTGTTGAGTGAATACGCAGTACTAGGCTTTGAATATGGTTATGCCATGGCCAATCCTAATGCCCTGGTGGTATGGGAAGCCCAGTTCGGTGATTTTTGCAATGGTGCTCAAACCATCATCGACCAGTTCATTGCTGCTGCAGAAACCAAATGGCAGCGTATGAATGGCGTGGTATTGCTGTTGCCCCATGGGTATGAAGGGCAGGGTCCGGAACATAGCAGTGCCCGTATGGAAAGGTTTTTACAGATGTGTGCTGAGATGAATTTTATAGTAGCCAATGTTACAACTGCTGCAAACTTTTTTCACCTGTTGCGTCGGCAGGTGACCTGGCCTTTCCGCAAGCCATTGGTTGTTTTTTCACCAAAGGCAAATCTGCGGCACATGGGTAGTTATAGTGCCATAGATGAATTTACAAGCGGAGGGTTTAAGGAAGTGTTAGATGATATAGTTGTTACTGATCCTGCTGCCGTTACAAAAGTTTTATGCTGCAGTGGTAAGATCTATTTTGACCTGGCCGAACGCCAGCAAAAAGAGAACAGGACCGATGTGGCGATCATCAGGCTGGAACAAATTCATCCATTACCTCAAAAGCAATTGGATGAACTGTATAAAAAATACAGCAAGGCCATCTGGTACTGGGTGCAGGAAGAACCGTTGAATATGGGCGCAGCAACTTTCTTAAGAATGAATGTAAAGAATATCAATTTTTATATCATCAGCCGCCAGGCCAGTGCTGCAACTGCCACCGGTTACAGCAAGGTTCATGCAAAAGAGCAGGCACAAATAATAGACACGGCCTTCTCAATTTAAAACGCAGATTAAATTGATAAAATATGATTTCGCTGATTAATTTTGCTTTGCAAAATATTGGCATATCATGGAAGATTATAAACATTCAGAACTAACCGGTAAAATAATTGGGTGTGCAATGAAAGTTCATCGTGTTATTGGTCCAGGGTTTCCTGAAATTATTTATATGCGATGCCTGTGTATCGAACTAAAAAAGCAGGGTTGAATTTTGAAACAGAAGTAGAAAAAGACATTTTTTATGAAGGGATAAAAGTTGGGTCAAGAAGATTGGATCTGATAGTAGAAAACAAGGTGATTGTAGATTTGAAGGCAGTGACAGAAGTAGAACCACGATTTTACATTCAAATCATTAATTACTTAAAAATATTTAAGATAGAAATAGGGCTTTTAATAAACTTTGGAAATATCAGTCTGCAATACCGACGTTTTGCAAACTCCCTATGACAAAGTCATCGGTCAACGAAATCAAATTAATCAAATCAATCAGCGTTTCATGTTCAATTCATTAAGTGAAAAATTAGAATCGGCCTTTAAGAATATAAAAGGACAGGCAAGGATAAATGAGCTCAATATTGCCAATACTATAAAAGATATACGGCGTGCTCTGGTGGATGCCGATGTGAATTATAAAATTGCCAAGGAATTCACCGATAAGATCAAAGACAAAGCGCTTGGCGAAAAAGTTTTAACTGCAGTCAGTCCCGGCCAGGCGATGGTTAAGATCGTGCAGGATGAACTCACCGAATTAATGGGAGGCACCGAAAGTGAATTTAATATTACCGGCAGTCCTGCTATAATTATGGTAGCAGGTTTACAGGGTAGTGGTAAAACAACTTTTAGTGGTAAACTGGCTAATTATCTTAAGACTAAAAAGGGAAAATCTCCGCTATTGGTGGCTGCAGATATATATCGCCCTGCGGCGATTGATCAGCTTGAAGTTTTAGGCGGACAGATAGACGTACCAGTTTACAGCGAAAGAGAAAATAAAGATGCTCTTTCAATTGTTCAGAACGCTATAAAGGAAGCCAGGGCAAAAAATAAGAATGTTATCATCATAGATACGGCCGGTCGCCTGGCTGTTGATGAAGTGATGATGACCGAGGTTGCAAATATAAAAGCTGCCATAAATCCGCAGGAGATCTTATTTGTAGTAGATAGTATGACAGGCCAGGATGCGGTTAACACAGCTGCAGCATTTAATGAGCGTTTGGATTTTAGTGGGGTTGTGCTTACCAAGCTGGATGGCGATACAAGAGGTGGAGCTGCCTTATCAATTAAATACACCGTTAACAAGCCAATTAAATTTGCGAGCAGCGGCGAAAAGATGGATACGCTTGATGTGTTTTACCCGGAGAGGATGGCGCAGCGTATTTTGGGAATGGGTGATATTGTTACCCTTGTTGAAAAAGCACAGGAACAGTATGACGAAAAGGAAGCAGCCAGGCTGGAAAAAAAGATCCGTAAAAATCAATTTGATTTTGAGGATTTTAAAACGCAGTTGCAGCAGATCAAGAAGATGGGTAATATTAAAGACCTGATGGGCATGATACCCGGGGTAGGAAAACAAATTAAGGATATTGATGTAAATGACGATTCGTTCAAAGGAATTGAAGCCATGATCAATTCCATGACCTTGCAGGAGCGTAGAAATCCCGATCTCATTAACGCCAACCGCAAGATCAGGATCGCTAAAGGGGCAGGTAAGGATATTGCCGAGCTAAATGCCTTTTTAAAACAATTTGAGCAGATGAAGGGTATGATGAAAATGATGAATAAAATGCCTAAAGGCATGATGCCGAACCTGGGGAAGCGGTGATCTGCACAATAATAGATTTTTAACCCCAGACTTTTAGTTTGGGGTTATTTTTTTTAACTTTAAGAGCAATTGCCCTGTAACAGGCAACCTACACTATAAATTCTACGTTTGAATTGTAACCAAATCATAACACACCGTTTAAAAAACGAAACATTTGTCAAACAGGCCCGATCTGGTGAATATTATCCAGGGTTGTGTAAAAGCAAAAAGGGATAGTCAGAAATTGTTATACCAACAATACTATGGTTACTCATTGGGCATTTGTATGCGCTATTGCTCCAGCGAAGATGATGCTGAAGAAATTTTAAACGATGGGTTTTTAAAGGTTTTTAAAGCTATTGATTCTTTTAACCCCCAATTCTCCGACATAGAAGCATCCTTTAAGGGCTGGATAAAGCGTATTATGATCAATACAGCTATTGATCATTTAAGGAAGAACAACAAACGGTTTCTGGTAGTGGAGATATTCGACAATCATTTTAATATTACTGATGAGACCGAAACTTCAATTGAACGGATAACATACCAGGAAATACTAGCAGTGGTACAACGTTTAACTCCCGTTTACCGCACTGTATTTAACCTGTTTGTAATTGATGGATATAAACATGAGGAAATAGCACAACAGTTGAAGATCACGGTAGGAGCTTCAAAATCCAATTTATCAAAAGCAAGGATAAACCTAAGAAAAATGTTACAGGAAACAGATGTAGAATATTATGGGCAAAAAATTATTTAGCGATATTGAAAATATTATAAAAAATGCGGTAGAAGCCAATGAACCTGCTTTTAAGGAAGCTTCATGGACAAAAATGGAGGCCCTGCTTGATAAGGAAAATGACCGTAAACGGCCATTTATTTTCTGGCTTTGGTTTTTGATCCCATTACTGATCGTTACGGGCGGAGTAGGTTATTTTGCAATGAATAAAAATGGTAATGCAGCACATACAGGCATACCTGGTAAAACGGATAAAGCAACTCCGGTTATTATAGCTGAACAAAAAGGTCTTCCAAAGCAGGGTAATACAACAACAGCCACGCCCCAATTAAATACTGCGGGAGCAACCGCATCAGTAAATTATGTAGATGCAGGAGTTAATAATGCTGATGGAAAGACTGCTGATCCTGCAACTAAAAAATCAGGCCGCCGCCCAACCAATAATAACAATGGAGCAAACAAAGATGACTTACTTTATTCGAAGAATAAGCTGGCTGATAATACCAGGGCTAAAATGAAAGCTTCCATCATACCTGCTTCTGGCGAAGCTGATGCTGAAATGGCTCCAAATGAAAAAGCGTCACCTGTTCCTGTTAATGCAGGAAGTAATACAACGGGTGTAAAACAGGAAGAAGATGTTGTGGTTGTAAAAATTGAAACAGGTAGTAAAGATGAGAAAGAGATCGAAAAGATCATTGACAGTGTTATTGAAAAAACGGTGAACAATAAAAAGGAAAAGACAAAGATCAGCCGCTTCTATATCATTGTGGCAGCAGGAGCCGAGACCAGTGGAACAAAATTATTTTCTGCTGACAAGATCACCGGTAGGGCAGGAATGGCAGCAGGGTATAACCTTAATAAAAATTTAAGTGTACAGGCAGGGTTCTTTATTAGCAATAAAAAATACAAGGCCGATGGCAGCAGTTATAAAACAAAGCCGGGCTCTTACTGGAATATAGTGGATATTAAAGAGGTAGAAGCTAATTGCAGGGTTTATGAGATACCTGTTCAGGTAAATTATAATTTTACGCCCGGAAAGCAACTCAACATCTTTGCCAGCGTAGGTTTATCATCCTACATCATGAAGAAAGAAAATTATTCTTTTTACTATACCAGGTATGGAACATATCACAAAGCCGATGTATACTATAGTGGTAATAAAAGCCTGTTCTCGGTGCTGAGAATTTCGGGGGGTATAGAAAAAAAACTGGATAAACAATTTTCTCTTTTTGCTGCACCGGGTATTTCAATACCACTTGCAGGAGTTGGGGAAGGAGAAATTAAGCTATATTCTGCCGAGATATTAGTAGGCTTAAAATTCACACCGGTACGTAGAAATAAATGATCGTGATCCACAGGTCACCTACATAATAATTCCCGGTAACACTTCCACCTTTCAATTTATTAAATAAATTATGGTCATGCAAATGGCCGAATTCTCCCAAAGAAAGGAGCTCCTCTTGTCTGCCCCCGTATTAAATAGCGGAGATCGAGCATCTTAATTTCCTCATAGCGGCTTACTAAGTCCTCGTTAAAAACCAGCCAATGGTAAAATACTGAAGAAAATACGGCAAACCGGGAATAAATTTATTAAACAGGATTATCGTGTAAACGCTTAACAGTGTTGAGTTTTAGCACACAAATGATAGAAAATTAACCTGTTTTCAACCGGGCAATTCAATTATTTGGCATTTCTATTGTAGCTGACTATCTTTGTCATCCTTTTTTAAGGACAAACCCTATTTAATAACAACCAAAAATTTCTATTTATGGCTGTAAAAATGAGACTGCAAAGGCATGGCTCAAAGAAGAGACCTTTTTACTTCATCGTTGTTGCAGATGGCAGGGCGCCACGTGACGGAAAATTCATTCAAAAATTAGGTACTTACAATCCTTTAACGGTTCCTGCAACTATACAGGTAGACCGTCAGAAAGCATTGGACTGGCTGCAAAAAGGTGCTCAACCCACCGATACTGTACGCCGTATCCTTTCTTTC
>JBKJMZ010000129.1:0-4813 GCA_046596255.1 Ferruginibacter sp.
GTAAACACACAACGTTATAAAGGTTTGGGCGAAATGAATGCCGAACAGCTTTGGGAAACAACTATGAACCCGGCAACTCGTACTTTAAAACAGGTAACCATCGAAAGCTCGGCCGAAGCCGACAGGGTGTTCAGTATGTTGATGGGAGATGAGGTTCCGCCACGCCGGGAATTTATAGAAACTCATGCTAAATATGCCAGGATCGACGTATAAAAAGGCATATTTTCTAGCTGAAAACAAGTTTTTTTAAACTATTTATTAATATATTTTGTCATAAAATCCGGGGTTAAATCGCCTGGATTTTTTTTATGCCTGTAAAATCCTCATTTCAGGCTTAAATATCTGCATCAACCCATAAAACATACACGGTAAAAGGGTTTCGGCTATTATTCAACTGGAATACTTATCTCATTTTATGTAGAAAATGATTTGGTTTACGTATAAACTGGCGATAAAACCGGGTTTTAAATTGTTGGTAACTTAAGCTGTTTTCAAGCTGAACTCAACGGGTGGCCTTTGCCAAAACCAATATTTTAAGTAGCTTGTACTACGAAGTTTACTACTTCAACCCATATTTACTAACCATAAATTCATTAAAATGTCAAACATGTTAACAGCCTATTGCATGAAAACAAAGGAAAAAAACGTTCCGATGCAGGATGCAGTAATAACTAAAACTTCCCGTGGTGGCTATATGGCCCAGGGTAATGATGGAAAAGGCAACAAAATGACCACTATGCTTAGCGAAGCTACTGCACTGGAAGCCGTTAAAAACGGTGTGGCCAAAAAAGCCTGGTAAGATTTAAGTTGAAAATTATTGAGGTCATTCGCCCCGGCGAATGGCCTTTTTTTTATTAAGCATCCAAGGCAAAAGGTTGAATAAAAAGCCTTAATTTCCGGAATCAACCCGGCCTTTATATAATGAAAAGGATCTTTCTGCTTTTTATTGGATTGTTTATCGTTTGCTGCAGCTTTGCTCAAATGAATATTTATTCAGCCTTGACCATACCTGATTCATTAAAGAAGGATGCCAACATGGTAATAAGGGAAGAGTATATTAAGCTATCTATTAAAGATAAGAATTCAGCAAAATACGAAGTCAGGCAGGTTTATACTGTAATGAATGAAGAAGCCAAAAGACGGCTCGTTTTTTATGCTTATTCCGACAGGTTCCAGGTGCTTGATGATGCAGAAATAAAAACCTATGACCTATTGGGGATTAAAAAAAATACCTGGACAAAAAAGGATATGAATTCAGGCAAATATGGTGATGACCTGGTACCTGACGGTAAGTATACTTATTTCTCTGTTAGTGCTCCTGCTTACCCAATTACGGTAGAACTCAATTACAGTTTAAAATACAAAGGTATATTCAGTTTACCCGGTTACGATATTCAAACCCCCGGGCAGTCAGTACAACATTCCATTTTTGAAGTGGAAGTACCATCAGACCTGGGGATAAGATATAAGCTGGTAAATACCGGCCAACAGCCTAAAATAATTAAGGATGGGAACAAGGCATTGTATACCTGGGAATCAAAGAATTTAAAAGCATACAAGCTCGAAAAGCATAGTGGTGCCCCTGACTCCTATGTTCCATCAGTTTTTATTGGACCCAATAAATTCCAGCTGGATGATTATGCAGGTGACATGACTAGTTGGAAGAATTATGGATTATGGTTCAATGAACTGTACGCTAAAGTATCCGGCTTACCAGAAGGCCGCAAACAATTTTACAGGGACCTGGTAAAGAATGCAACTACTGATAATGAAAAGGCTACCATTTTGTATAATTATATGCAGCATAACATGCGATATGTTAGTATACAGCTCGGTATTGGCGGCTTAAGGCCCTTCCCGGCAAGTTTTGTGGAAGAAAAAAAATATGGTGATTGCAAGGCATTAAGCAATTACCTGAAGTCGTCATTGGATGCAGTGGGCATTAGATCCAATCTCATCATTATTTACCGCGATTATGAACCCAGGATCGTGGATGAAAAATTCCCGATGAATGATTTTAACCATGTCATACTTTGTATTCCGCAGGGTAAAGACAGTATATGGCTTGAATGTACCAGTACAACTTTACCCTTTGCAAGCCTTGATGAAACCACATTGAACCGTAAAGGGGTAATGGTAACCGATCAAGGTGGGGTATTGGTGAACACTCCTCCCAGCAATTATAAAACGAATTCTGAAAGGGTTAATACTGTTATTGATGTTACTGAGGACGGGCGAGCGAAAGTAAAAATGACCTATACACTCTTTGGCGAGGTTAGAGATAAGATACTCATGCGTTTTCATGATATGAAGGATGATGAGAAGCGTAAATTTTTTATAACCGATATGGAGCTCAAGCAACCTGATGATCTTGAAATGAGCAATTCAAAGGAAAAGGACAATCCTTACCTGGTTACTGCTAAAATGAATTATGAAAAGGTATATTCCTTTAATGCAGGCAGTAAGCTTTTCTTTGAATCCAGGCTTTATTCCATATTTAATGCAGAGATACCCGAATATGAGAACAGGATAAGGGACTATTATTTTATTTTTCCGTACGAGGCGATGGATACTACTGTCTATAAATTCCCGGCAGGGTATACCTTAGAGACCATGCCTAAAAACAAATTGGTGCAATATCCTTTTGCACAATATGCCTGCAATTATACCTGGGATGTAGCTACACATACGCTTACCTCAACAACCCTGTTGCAGGTAAAAGAACGTGTAATTAAGGCTGCTGATTATTCAAAGCTGGTTGACTTTAGGAACAAAGTAATGGCAGATGTAAATGAAAAGATC
Source organism: Ferruginibacter sp. (assembly GCA_046596255.1). Classification (GTDB taxonomy): domain Bacteria; phylum Bacteroidota; class Bacteroidia; order Chitinophagales; family Chitinophagaceae; genus Ferruginibacter. Next base: position 2,803 of record JBKJMZ010000129.1, read on the forward strand.
ATAATGAAAAGACAATGACCTGGATTATTGTATAGTACTTTTTTTCATTTTATCTAAAAATGAAAATAACTCATTCATATTTTTTACATCTTCAACCACCAATATCCCATTCTTTCCAACCTGTTTTAATTTGCCTTTGTTGGTCCCTGTTTGTAAGAATAAAAGTATAGCGTTAAAAATATCACTTTGAAAATATGGAGAGTCGGGATTACTTACAAAGAAACATTTGAGGGTGTTATTCTTTAAAAACATTTTTTCAAAACCCAATTCCACAGCAATTTTCCTGCAGCGTACCGTGGTAAACAGATCCTCCACCTGCTCCGGTATAGGCCCAAACCTGTCAGTCATTTCAGTATGAAATATCTGCAGGTCTTCTTCGGTACCGCAATTATCCAGCCTTGAATATAAACTCAATCTTTCTGTGATACTTTCAACATAACTATCCGGTATCAATATTTCCAGATCAGTATCAATGCTGCAGTCGGTAACAAAATCATCCTGCTGTGAAATTTCTTCCTTGTATAATGCTGCAAACTCTGTCCGCTTTAACTCACGGATGGCTTCATCCAAAATTTTCTGGTACATTTCAAAACCGATCTCTGCAATAAAACCACTCTGCTCCCCGCCCAGCATATTACCGGCGCCACGTATGTCCAGGTCTCTCATCGCTATCTGGAAACCACTGCCCAGGTCACTATATTGTTCAAGGGTGGTTAATCTTTTACGGCTGTCAACAGGCAATGTACTCATGGGTGGTGCAAACAAATAACAAAAAGCTTTTTTATTACTGCGGCCAACCCTTCCCCTAAGTTGATGCAGATCGCTTAATCCAAATTGATGAGCATTATTTACAATGATGGTATTTACATTCGGGATATCAACGCCACTCTCTACAATATTTGTACAAACAAGTACATCGTATTTTTTATCCATGAAATCCAGTATCGTATCTTCCAACTGATCCCCATCCATTTGTCCGTGTGCATAGGCGATACTTACATCCGGACAAAGTCCCTGTATAAAACCTTTCATCTCAGCCAAACCATTTACCCGGTTATGTATAAAGAAAACCTGTCCACCTCTCTCAGTTTCGTAATAAATAATATCCCGTATAGCATCTTCATTAAAAACCATTACTTCTGTTTGTATCGGCTGCCTGTTGGGTGGCGGCGTATTGATGATGCTCAGGTCTCTTGCGCCCATCAAACTGAATTGCAGTGTTCTTGGTATTGGTGTTGCAGTAAGCGTCAGGGAATCAACTGTGATTCTAAGTTGTTTTAATTTTTCTTTTGCAGCAACACCAAATTTCTGTTCCTCGTCAATGATCATAATGCCCAGGTCTTTAAACTTTACATCCTTGCTCAATAATGCATGTGTGCCGATAATGATATCTATTTTTCCCTCTGCAACTTTTTGTAAAGTTTCTTTTTTTTCTTTGGCAGATTTAAAACGGTTTATAAAATCAACTGTCACCGGAAAATCTTTTAGCCTGTCACCAAATGTTTTAAAATGCTGATAAGCAAGAATTGTGGTAGGCACTAAAACCGCAGCCTGCTTTCCATCGCAGCAGCTTTTAAAGGCGGCACGTATGGCAATCTCTGTTTTTCCAAATCCAACATCACCACAAACCAGCCTGTCCATGGGTGATGGCTTTTCCATATCCCGCTTTACATCTTCGGTAGCTTTACCCTGGTCCGGTGTATCCTCATAAATAAAACTGGCTTCCAGTTCCGTCTGCATATAATTATCCGGGCTGTGTGCAAAGCCTTCCTGGCTTTTTCGCTGAGCGTATAATTTGATGAGGTCAGTGGCAATATCCTTTACCTGTCTTTTGGTTTTATCTTTTAGTTTATTCCATACATCGCTGCCCAGCTTATTCATTTTAGGCACTGTGCCTTCTTTACCACTATACTTCCCTATTTTATGTAAAGAAGAAATATTAACATACAACAGGTCGCCATCTTTATATTGAATGCGTACAGCTTCCTGCATACGTCCATTCGCCTCTATC
>JBKJMZ010000162.1:0-6519 GCA_046596255.1 Ferruginibacter sp.
TTCAACGATCGTTTCGTAATTTATTATTTTATAACAGCGGCTGGGTATATTTGTTAAGCATGGATAACAATTAGGTAAAATACACCCATTGATGATATAATCGGGTGCTGCAGAAACTGCAATATCCTGTATGAAATTGTACGGGGCTCTTCCACCAAAAAATGAAAAATTCCAGGTAGGCTCAATTAATGTTGAATTACAATGAATATAAAGGTTTAGCCCTATTTTATATTTTAATTTTGTAGGATCAAGTGTGCCTGGGCCCATATATTCATAATACATCCAGCCTCCTTGCGTATGGTTTGCATAAACAGCCTGTAAACAGGTAATTGATAAAATAAGGAGCAGTAAAAATTTCTTCATTTGGATAGTCAATTGTTGGGAAGTCTTAAAGCTAACGAAAAACGCCGTCCCAGCAATGGAGACGGCGTTTAAACTTATCGACATTTTAATTAGTGTATCAGTATCACTGATCCTTTTCTTTTGATCTTATTGTTCAGGTAATCGGTACCCTCGGCATACCATACATAGGTTGCGGTTTCCTGCATCTTACCTGCAAACCTACCATCCCACCCGGCGCCATTACCTGTACCGGAATACAACATTTGTCCCCAGCGGTTGTACACCCGGAATATATCAACCGATTTCATGCCGATTGGTATGGGTTTAAAAATATCATTATTACCATTGCCATTTGGTGTAAATGCATTGGGTACCAACAGGTCGGGCTTGATCTTGAATACACGTACCCGTATGCTGTCTGTATCAAAACAGCCAACATTATTACTTACCCTTACTACGTATTCAATATCGTTCTGCGGAAATGAAATTGGATTACTGATCGCCGGGTTATTAAGCCAGGTAGTGGGTGTCCATGCATAATTGGGGCCACCCGAGGCACCTAACTGTAATGGCTGTCCCAAAACAACTGAAGTATCTCTTGGCCCTGCATCGGCAACGATCTTTGCTACATACAGGAACATGGTATCTTTCACCGCCTTGGAGCATCCCAACACGTCTCTTACTGTAACAATGTAGCGCACATTATCTGTTGGCCTTACCGAAACGGGGTTAGGAATATTGGTGGCCGTTAAAAAAGCACTCGGGCTCCAGGAATAGATACTGCCGCCCGATGCGTTCAGTTGTACAGATTGCCCAAAGCAGATGGTATTATCTGGCCCTGCATTGGCAGCAGGGTATGGTACCGGCGTGATCGTTATATCATCCTGTGCTATGCATTTACCGATATTACCTACAACATGATAGGTGGTGGTAACCAGCGGCCTTGCTGTAGGATTTTTTAAAGTAGGGTCATTTAAGGTATTGCCTGCAGGCGTTTCTGTCCATAAAAAATTCAATGCATCGCTGGTGAGCTTTAATACCACGCTATCGTTTCTGCATATGCTTGTATCGGGCCCAGCAAACTGGGTAACAAAGTTTTTTACATTCACCTTTACCGAATCAATTCCTGAACAGCCAAAGGCATCCGTAAGTCTTACAAAATAAGTGGTGGTTACATCAGGACTAACTAATGGATTTGGCGCATTTACATTGCTGATCATGTAATTGGGGCTCCATAAAAATGAACCGCTGCCAGTTGCATTTAACTGCAAAGTATCTATGATACATATTAATGTGTCTTTTGGAAAAACAGATAAGGGTGGTTTATCTAAGATAACAAGCGTTTTACGAACTGTATCATAACAACCTTTGTTACTATAAACTACAAAAGTTATATTATAGCTACCTGTTGTATTGTAGACATGCGTTGGGTTTTTAAGGGTTGAAGTATTATTTGGTGATGTTGGATCACCAAAATTCCAATTCCATTTATCTGGTGCGCCATAAGTGGCTGAAGTAAGATCGTTAAACTGAACAGGTACATTCTGGCATTGGCCCAGCATTTCAAAATCCGGGAAGAAACCCGGATATACTTTTACTGGTGCTGTGGTAGAATCGGAACAAGGTAATCCACGGTTTACAACCAGTTTTAAAATGTAAACACCTGTATCGGCATAAGTATGTGTTGGCGATGCTTGTGTAGATGTATTGCCATCTCCAAAGTCCCAGTCAAAAGTCTGGATATTATTATTGTTCCGATTGGTAAAGGTTAATGTAAATCCATCACAACTTGTATAATCCGGTTCTAATTCAGCTGCGGTAGATGAGCAGTTGGCAACTTCAATATGAAGTGATTTACGTACCTCCGCAATTTTAATATTGGTACCTCTTTTATATTCGCTTACCGTTACTGTAATTACATAAATACCAATTGCCGGCCCAATGCCTGTAACAATACCGGTTGTTGTATTTATTGTTACACCACTCCCCAGTGGTTGAGTGCCAGAAAAACCTCCCGTATATGGAACTGATGCATAAGGAGGATTTGAAGCATTTGGAGGATTTGGTGCAGTATTGGAAGCTCCACCAAAAGCTGGTGTAAATGCATACACCAGTGAATCATTATTTATATCGGTAGCACTAAAATCAAAAGTAAATTGTTCACCCTGGCAAATTATTGCGGTATCATTTTGTGAGAACCTTGCACTTGAATTGGTTTCAGCACCCGCAATTGCTGTTCCTGGTATATTAACAGTCCAGGTTTCTCCAACAGCATTTGAAGGAGATTGAATATTTTGAATCCCAATGATTCGGCAGCATCGCTGGTAAGCAACTATATACCCAGCGGGAGTATTTGGAAGGTCAATTATAGTTTGATAAGTACGTATTTTATAACAGATATAAGGAACGTTATTGATGCAGGGATGGCATACTGCAGTTGTACAGTTATTGGTGTTAACATCACTGATAACGGATACTGAAACATTATATACCTGGGCATTGTTAGCGGCATTAAAAAAAGTAAAAGGTATAATGTCATCTGTCTGCCCCGGGTTTAAATTACATTCAGTGTATAATTTTAAAGTTATTCTATACTTAGAAGTATTGGAAGCAGACCCTGGTCCCAGGTATTCATAATACATCCACCCACCTTTTGTATGGTTGGCAAATGAAATTAATGTAAGAACGGAAAAAATAGAAACCAATAAGAATCTCTTCATGTTGTTAATTAAAGCACTTATATGACCTAAAAATAGGTAAAAACGCTGCCTTTTAATATATGACTATGTTAAATGCTGTTAAGAAAACGCTGAACGGCGTCATTTATTTTCCCAGGTTCTTCCAGCATGCTAATGATGGGCACTGTTGAGGAGGTTATGCATATATGGTTGCCGAAGCATGCGACTTGCTACATGCGTAATTAAAAATTTATGGTATAAGCAAGAAAGGAAGCACTGTTTTGTTGCCAATTCTTTTTGTATTTTTACTTTATGCCAGTTATTTCAATGTTTTATGGCTTAATAATAGCAATGTATTATCTGGATACAAAGCAACATTAAATTGCCTCATATTCATGTAAAATACGGGGAGAAAGAAGCTGTTTATCAAATACCTGATGGAGAATTGTTAGAAGGTAGTATGCCTGTTAACAAAGAAAAATTGATTAAAGCGTGGATTGAGATTCATAAAGAAGACTTAATGGCCATTGGGAACTGGCAGTTACCGGCAACACCGTATTTAAAATTGATCCTTTAAAATGATTTGTTATGAACCCCAGGATAAATGATGTAAAATATAAACATCCTTATAAATTAACCCTAACATTTAATAATGGTGAATTAAAGGAATTTGATTTTTCAAATTACCTCCACTACCCGGTTTACGAAAAACTAAAAAATCCTGTTTTTTGCGGTACCGTAAAAGTGTTTATGGGTACTGCTGTTTGGGATGATGATATAGATTTTGCCCCCGATACTTTATATCTTGAAAGTAAACCAGTTTTAGAGACTACCACATAATTTATTTTAAAAACTGAAAAACTGCTTCATTTAGTTTGCCAGTTTCTTCCCACATACCCATGTGAGCGCTGTTTCGTAAAATATGAATATGCGATTGATGGGGTAGATAACATTGCTGCATGCTTTGTTCAAAAGGAACAGCTTTATCATGTTCTCCAATGATAAAAAGAATGGGTTTACAGAAACTTTTTAAAACCGCAGTCCTGTCGGGGCGGTTTATCATGGCCTGTAAATATTGTATGATGGCCTCATCTTTAAATGCCCTGCTTTTTTCTACTAAATTTTCTATGTACGGGTCCGACGGCTTTGAGCCGGCGTGACCCGGAAAAAATAACTCCGGAATGCTTGACTTTAAAAATTCATACGCACCGTGTTTTTTAATGAAGCCGATTGATTTTAACCGGTTGACTTTTTTTTCTTCATTATCAGCAAATGCAGAGGAATGGATCAATCCAAAAGCTGATAACTGATCGGGGTATTTTTGGGCAAAGGCGAGGGTGATGTAACCGCCCATGCTGTGGCCGAGGAGTACGGCCCCCTCCCGGAACTGCGTTCTTTCCCTTGCGGGAACCCCCGGGGGGGAGGAGTTGGAGAGTTCAATGGTAATAATTTCTTTTATTAGTTCCGACATCGCTTCGATGCTCATGTCGGGGATCATTTCAGATTTGCCGCTGCCAGGGAGATCGGGGATGATGAGGAAGCATTTGTCTTTGAGATAATCAACCTGGTTTTGCCAGATATCTCCATCTTCGCCAAAGCCGTGGATTAATACTACTGGCCTGCCTTTGCCTATAGTACGGTAAAAGATGTTTGAGGATTGATATGTGAAGTTTTTTTCAGTCACCAGGTACACGAATTTACAGAAATATATTCGTGACATTCGTGTAATTAGTGGCAAAAATAACAATGGTCATACGAGGGCGTCAGACCATGTAAGCCTTTTTGGCACTTCTGTAAATTAAAAGCAGCATGATTGGTATCAATGCATTGTTCATCTGCTGCGGTAAAAAGAGCCAGCTTACCAAAACGGCTATCAATGCAAATACGGTAAACCTGAAATAATTTTTAACCCAGGATTTTTTACTATTTACAAAAAATGCCATGATGGTATGCGTGGGCCAAGCCCATAATAAGTTGAAATTATTCCTGAGCATACCGTGTTCAGTGCCAAACCACATAAATAGTATGATAATTCCTACAACTCCGGTACAAAAGAAAAATAAGCCATCAAACCCATGCAGTGTTGACTGGACAAATTTGTTTTTTGAAAGATCAAGTAATACAATAATGATCAGCAATAATAAGAAAACAACAAAAGGTGTAAAGAAAGTTCTTTTTAAATTTTCGGTAATGGGATATAAATGCTGTGATGATGATACCATATTCCTGCTGCTATCCAGGCTTTTCATCAGGTTATCCGGCAGAAACTGCATGTGGGCTGCAGTCATAACCCCGTCTGTGGGAAGCCCCATCAAAATATCAATGCCAAGCTTACTCCAGTATTTATTGTTTTTATCAAGATACTCATGAATGGCATTACGGAAAGTGCTGCCCGGAGGCATTACAGGCTTTTGTGTAAAAGCGGAGTCGTGCTGCTTTTTTAAGATATCCCTGAGCCGGGTGGTACAGTTGTCAAAAAAGAAATCGTACAAATAATATTTGTTCTCTTCTTTAATATTCTCATTTAAGAAACGCTGTATGCTGATCTTTTCTGCAGCAGATAGATTTAAAACCTGTTCGGTAATTCCGCGGTTAGTGGTTTGATAGTCGTATTTAAAATCTTCGAAGCTTGTAACAGAAACGTAGTACAATAATTTACCCTGTACAAACTTTAAATAAAACCCCTCATCATCAAAATTAAAAGTTCCGTAATTGTAAACCACATCCTGCCAATCATTGAAAGCCCTACTGCTGTCAATAACCCGGTATGCACTGTGCCCAAAAGTTGAATACAGTTCCTCACCGGGGGTACAGGTGAGCAGGGAGATGCGGAGGCGGGAGCTGTCCTGTGCGCTGGCAGTATTAAAAATTAAAAAGAACAATAAGAAAAGCCTCACCTCCCTTCCTCCTCTCCCGAAGAGAGGAGACGGCGCATTAAACATATCTGAACATTTTATCTTCCACATTAGCAGTAGTACTTTTTCAACAATAGTGCAAAGAGTAATTCATTTTTTTGCAAAAAAAATATGCGCTTTCATCTTCTCCATTTCCTCCCCCATTGGGGGAGTTAGAGGGGGCTGTAATTCGGCGCCTCCTTCGTTATCGCAATATCGTGTGCATGACTTTCTCTCATGCCTGCATTAGTGATCTTTACAAAGGTTGCGTTTTGCAGTTCTTTTATATTTTGTGCACCGCAATAGCCCATGCCTGCCCGTAAGCCACCGGTGAACTGGTGCACCACTTCTCTTAGGTATCCTTTAAATGCTACGCGGCCTTCAATGCCTTCAGGCACAAATTTCTTGATGTCATCTTCCACGTCCTGGAAATAGCGGTCGCTGCTGCCCTGTGCCATGGCGCCTAAGGAACCCATGCCGCGGTATTGCTTAAATTTCCTGCCTTCATAAATAATGGTCTCGCCCGGACTTTCTTCTGTGCCTGCAAAAACATTTCCCATCATCACACAGCTTGCACCGGCGGCCAATGCTTTAACCATATCGCC
>JBKJMZ010000043.1:0-26621 GCA_046596255.1 Ferruginibacter sp.
GCTGGGAAATTCTTCGTACTCGATGCCATAAAACTGGTCTACATCAATTAAAAAATAATCGTTAATACTGGTTACCTGTTGTCCTTTTAATAATTGGGTTACAATTTCCAGCTCCAGCATACGCAGTTCCCGGTAAGCAATAATTAAAAAATTACCGCAGCCGCAGGCAGGATCTAAAAAGCGCAGCTTGCTTATTTTATCGTGTAGTTTTTTAAGTTTGTGCTTATCGCTTTTTGCGGTTTCATATTCTTTCCAAAGCTCATCCAGGAAAAGTGGCTTTATCAGTTTTAAAATATTCTTTTCGCTGGTATAATGTGCGCCTAAATTTCGCCTGGCTTTTTCATCCATCACACTTTGAAACAGGGAACCAAAAATGGCGGGGGATATCTTTCCCCAGTCCAGCGCACAGCAATCAAGCAACTGTTGCCGCATCTGGCTGTTGAAAGCAGCAATTGGTAAATGCTCTTCAAAGAGTTTTCCGTTTACATAAGGAAATGCTGCAAGGCTTTCATCTAATACTGTAAGCCTTTTATCTTCGGGGGTATTTAATACCTGGAACAATTGCGAAAGATTGGCGGCAAAGTCGCTGCCGTCTTCACTTGTTTTATTTTCTATCCATTCATGCAATATACCGGGTTCAAATATGCCGGTATCATCCGCAAACAAACAAAAAAGCAACCGTACAAGATACAATTCAAGGTTGTGGCCATCGTAACCAATTGCTTTTAATTGATCATGCAGCCTGCCCATACGCTCGGCCGCCTGTATGTTTACGGGGTCCTGTTCTTTGTATGTTCTTTTCTGGTAACCGGCAATGGGTGCAAAGAGATGTACATTTTTTACCAGCTCTTTTAAAGTAAATTCATTTTTGTTACCCTCTTCATCATACACAATGAACTTTTCAAAATCACATATCATGATCAACCGGGGCAGCTCGTGGTCTTTAAGGCCATGACAATAATCCTTTGCCTGTTGGTATGCCTTTTCCAGGTCTTTGCCCCTGCTTTTCATTTCAACCAGCATCATACCTTTCCAGAGGAGGTCGATATAACCGGCCCCCTCGCTAAGCTTTTTTACCTTATGTTCAAAAGTGGCAATGCGGTTCTGGCGTATGCCAAATATATTGAGAAACTCAACCAGGAAGGGTTTGGCATCGGCTTCTTCACGTTCAGTATTTTCCCATTCTTTGCTGAAAGCGAGGGCTCGGGATTTAATTTCATTCCAGCTAAGGGGCATGGGTTGATCAGTTAGTTAATGTTCTAAAAATAATGATTAATTGGGAGATGGGGGTTTGGAATTAGGAGTTGGGAGTTTTTAGTTTTTAGTTTTTAGTCGGGAGTTGGAAGTCTTTTAAAACCTATAAGGTCTGCCGGTAGGATTTGCGTGGAGGAGACCTTATAGCGTTTGGTTGAAAACCCATTTTAGGACAAGACATGAGACTTCCCTGCGTGCTCTGCATCCGTGTGCCCTCTGCGTGAAATAATTAGATTTCTCCTTCGTCGAAATGACAGAAGAACCTCAAATCGGAAAATCAAAATCAAACACAAACTTCTCTGCCTTGGGTAATGGCTTACGTGGTATCATATCTGTACGCATGGCGGTGTTGTACACAAAAGCTGCAACCACTGCCGCGGCCTGCTGCAGGTCGGCCATGCTCAGGTGATCGTAGCTGTCCATATTGGTATGGTGTGTACGGGTCTCGTACTCCATCGGATCCTGTATGAACTGGAAACCGGGTATGCCCACTGCATCAAAACTGATATGATCGGTGCTGCCGGTATTGCTCATGGTTACCCCGCCATTTGCGCCCATATCGGCAAAGGGTGCCAGCCAGGCATTAAAGATATCACGTACGCCTGTGTTGCCCTGTGCATATACACCGCGGATCTTACCCGTTCCATTGTCAAGATTATAATAGGCAGAAATATTCTTATGCTCAGGCAATAATTGCATGTTTGCAGGATCGCCAAAATGTTTTTTTACATAACCAAAGCTGCCATAAAGGCCCTGCTCCTCCCCACCCCATAAGGCAATGCGTATGGTACGGCGTGGTTGAATGCCAAGTGTTTTTAAAATGCGCATGGCTTCCAGCATTACGATACAGCCTGCTGCATTATCAGTAGCGCCGGTGCTGCTGGCCCAGCTATCCAAATGCCCGCCAAGCATTACCACCTGGCTTTTAAGCGTTGGATCGGTACCAGGAATTTCGGCAACAACATTGTAGCCCGTTAGGTCATCATCAAAGAATTTGTTCTGCACATTAATTTCCAGTTCTACTTTTTTATTGCTTTGCAGCAGCCTTGCCAGCCTTAAATATTCTTCACGGGTGATCTTCATTTCAGTCATGGTGGCGGGAAATCCTTTTTTATAACCTGTACCGCCATCGGTCCAAACGGTTCCGTCGCGGGAGTTGCGATTGCTGGCCAGTAAAGCAATTGCACCTTTTTTCTCCAGGTACAATAAGGTTGCATTATCCTGCAAAATAAAGGGCAGGTAGGTTTCCATCTGCTTACGGGTTATCATATATTTTTCGCCCATATTGGCGAGGCTGGTATCGCCATAGCGGCTGGAGTAAGGTTTAAAACCATCTACCAGGTTTGTGTTACTGCCGGGCTTAACGATCACTATTTTTCCTTTAAGTTTATTACCCAGTTTATTAATACTGGCTGAATCGAATCTATCAAGCATCACCAGTTCTCCCGTCATTGCTTTGCGGGTGCTTTTGCTCCAGGGCACGGGGTAGGCAATGATGGGCTGGTAATAAGGCGCCTTGATCGCAAGCGTTCCTTTATCATTGCGCCATCCCCTGCCGAATTCGCCCCAGGCCTCACGACCAGCATTTGACAGGCCCCATTTTTTACATATTTCCGTGATCCAGTCAAGCGAACAGTTATAGCCCGGTGAGTTGGTGAGGCGTGGACCGCATACATCGGTTAGGTTATGGGCGATCATCGCCACCTGCGAATTGTTCTTTGCTTCATCTTTTATCTTTTGCATCATGGCCATGTCCACAGGCTCCTGTGCTGCGGTGAAGTTGATAATTATAAAAAATAAAATGAGGGTGGAAAGCAGTTTGTGCATGAGTTATAGTTTTGAATGTACAATTTATGATAATGCGTTGGGAATAACAAACGTAAGTCCATTATGGAATGGTGAAATGAATATCGAACAAGGGATTGAATATCGAACAAGGAACAAGGAATGTTGAATATTGAAGTGGGGAGCCTTCTACTTCGAAATTCCTTGTTCCTTGTTCAACATTTTTTATTCGTCATCTCGTTAATCCAGCGCATTGTCTCAGCAGCTTCATGGCCGGGACAGGGATTATCATCACTACCCAAAAAATATTGTACGACTCTTGCTATCATCGGTTGCTGCACATGCTGCAGTAATTCAAAGTTGAAATTTTCTCTACCATTATTGGTAACGAGCTGAATACTGTTGCCATTGAAAAAACTAAAACGGATGCTGCCGGTGCTGCCAATGATAACGCAGCTATCGCTTTGCTCATGGGCATTAAAGCACCAGGTTCCGCTTAGTACAATATTATTTTCAAATATAATAGTACCGGCAAGCATATCATCTGCATCATAATTGCCAGCCTGGTTGAGGGCGATACCGCTTATTTTTTTTGCAGGACCAAAGAGCTGGTACATGATATCGAGCTGGTGCGGTGCAAGGTCGTGAAAGATACCGCCGCCGGAAATGGCAGGATCTACTCGCCATGCTATTGTTGGATCGGTAAGCTGTTCTTTGGTAAATGGGGTTTTGTATAACTGCAGGTTTACGGTGCGGATTTCGCCAATGGCTTTTTCTTTAATGAGTGCTATTATTTTTTTAAAAAGCGGCCATTCCCTGCGGTAATGTGCGGTTACCAGCTTTATATTTTTGGCTATAGCAGCGTTTGCAATATTATTAGCGGCTGCATAATTATTGGCCATGGGCTTTTCTACATACACGTGCTTGCCTGCGTTAATGGCTGCCAAAGCATATTGTTCATGCGATGATGGCGGCGTGGCAATATAGATTGCATTTACTTCGGGGTCGTTGATGAGTTGTGCTGCATCATTATACCAGCGGGGTACATGGTGCCGCTTTGCATAGTCGGCTGCTTTTTCCGCATTGCGGCGCATAACAGCTACCAGGGCTGAATCCGGCACTTTATTAAAAGCTGGTCCGCTTTTAATTTCAGTTACATCGCCACAGCCGATAATGCCCCAGTTTATTTTTTGCATGTTGAATGTATATCAAATGAATATCGAACAAGGAACAAAAAGAATATCGAACAAGGAACAAGGAATAATGAATTATGATCGGAGCCTACCTCGATATTCAGTCCTTGTTCCTTGTTCATTATTCGTTATTCAATCTCTCTTTTATATCCAGCTTAAACTTTCTTGCGAAATCTTGCAACATCATAACCTGCATCGGCCCCGCTGAGGCGGGACTTCCTGCCGGATATCTAAATTCTGTCAGATAAGTTTAAACGATGAGTTCTTGCTACGTCTTTGGCTATATCGTATCCGGCGTCAGCATGTCTAATCACCCCTATACCCGGATCATTACGCAACACACGGCTTAGCCTGGCCGCAGCTTCATCGGTGCCATCTGCAACGATAACCATACCTGCATGAATGCTGTAACCCATGCCTACACCGCCGCCATGATGTAAAGAGACCCAGCTTGCACCACCGGCTGTATTCACCATCGCATTTAATACTGGCCAATCGGCAACTGCATCGCTACCATCAAGCATGGCTTCTGTTTCGCGGTTTGGTGATGCAACAGAGCCGGTATCTAAATGATCTCTGCCTATAACAATCGGCGCTTTTACTTTACCGTTACGTACCAGTTCATTAAAAGCAAGACCGGCTTTTTCCCTGTCGCCCTGCCCTATCCAGCAGATTCGAGCAGGCAATCCCTGGAACGCAATTTTTTCCTGCGCCAGTTTGAACCAGCGCATCAGGCTTTTATCATCAGCAAACAGTTCCATCATTACCTGGTCCGTTACTGCAATATCGTTAGGATCGCCGCTCAGCGCTGCCCAGCGGAAAGGACCTTTGCCTTCGCAGAAGAGGGGCCGGATGTAGGCGGGGACGAAGCCGGGGAAAAGCCCCCCTGCCCCCCGAAGGGGGGCTCTTGACTCCAATGATTTAATCTTATCATCGATATTCTTATTGCTGCTTTCATACTCTAATGCTCTTGCACGAATATTATTTCCATAGTCAAAAGTGATGGCGCCTTTGTCCATGAGCTGCAACATGAGTTGCACATGCAGGTACATGCTTTCGTAACTGCGCTCAATATATTCTTCAGGATTTTTTTCGCGAAGCATATTGGCGTGTTCGTTGGTCATATTATGCGGTACATACCCAACCAGCGGATCATGTGCACTGGTCTGGTCGGTAAGTGTATCCGGTATGATATTCCTGTCGAGCAGTTTTTGTAAAAGATCAATCGCATTGCAAAGCACGCCAATGCTGAGGGCTTTTCCTTCCTTCCTGTATTTTAATGCAGTATCAATGGCTTCATCAATATCAGTAAATTTTTCATCGAGGTATTTTGTTTCGATACGCTTATCAATGCGCCATTCCTCTACTTCTGCAATTAATGCCACCCCTTCGTTCATGGTAATTGCTAATGGCTGTGCGCCACCCATGCCACCGAGGCCGGCGGTTACATTCAGTGTATGCTTAAGAGACCCGGCCCCCCCGCCCCCTAAAGGGGGAGCTTTTGGAGCCAGATTATTTGAAGAATGTTCTTTTGATAGAGGTATTGCCTCTTTACCCCCTTGGGGGGCGGGGGGGCTGAAATGCGTATTGGCTACAGCTGCATAAGTTTCATAAGTACCCTGTACAATGCCCTGGCTGCCAATGTATATCCAACTTCCGGCGGTCATCTGTCCGTACATCATGAGCCCCTTTTTTTCAAGCTCATCAAAGTGTTTCCAATTGGCCCAGTTGGGTACCAGTTGAGAGTTACTGATGAGTACCCGGGGTGCATCTTTATGTGTTTGTAAAATGCCTACGGGCTTGCCGCTTTGTATCAATAAAGATTCATCGTTCTCTAAAACTTTTAAGGCCTTGATGATATTGTCAAGTGCTTCAAAATTGCGGGCTGCTTTACCACGGCCTCCATAAACAATAAGGTCATCGGGGCGCTCGGCTACTTCAGGATCTAAGTTATTCAGCAACATGCGTAGAGCTGCTTCCTGTATCCAGCCTTTACAGGTTATTTGGTTACCCGTTGGGGTTTTATATTTTATTGGGTCGTATTTTCTTGTTGCATCTGTTGACATGAATGTTTAATTTTTTTGCCGGGAAGTTGGAAAGACGGGGATAAAAAGAAAGTCTTTCCGACTTCCCGGCTATTTAAAATTCTTTTTTTATAAAATTTACAGCCTTCATCATGTCCTCGTGCAATATCCTGTCTGCATCATTAAAACTAACTTCTTTCCTGAATGCAGCTACTATCTCTTCAAGCTGCGGCGATGTTTTTAAAGGCCTTCGAAATTCCAATGCCTGCACAGCAGTAAGTAATTCAATAGCCAAAACCTTTTCAACATTATCCAATACCCGCTTACATTTGGTAGCTGCATTGGCACCCATGCTCACATGGTCTTCCTGGTTATTACTTGATGGAATGCTGTCAACCGAAGCGGGTGTACACAATTGCTTGTTCTCGCTAACAATCCCTGCTGCCGTGTATTGTGGTATCATCAAACCTGAATTCAACCCGGGGTTTGAAACCAAAAATGCAGGCAGCCCTCTTTGCCCGCTGATGAGCTGGTATGTTCTTCTTTCAGAAATGCTGGCGAGTTCACTCATAGCAATAGATAAAAAATCCAATGTAATGGCCAGTGGCTGACCATGAAAATTTCCACCGCTTACAATAAGATCATCATCGGGAAAAATATTTGGGTTATCGGTAACTGAATTTATTTCTTTGATGAAAACACTGAGTATATAATCAAAACTGTCTTTACTGGCACCATGCACCTGTGGTATGCAGCGGAAGGAATAAGGATCCTGCACCTGTGATTTTTTTTGTGCAATAATTTCGCTTCCGCTTAATAAGCTCCGCATGTTTGCAGCCGTGTTCACCTGTCCATGGTGTGCTCTAACAGCATGAATATTTTTATGCAGTGGATCAATTGTACAATCAAATGCATCGTAACTGATGGCCGCAATAATATCAGCCCATTTTAAAAGGCGGTCGCATTGTACCAGGTTATAGATACCATATGCGGTCATGAACTGGGTGCCGTTTATTAATGCAAGTCCTTCTTTACTTTTTAGTTCAATTGGCTCCCAACCGAATTTTTTTAATGCTTTTTCTGCAGGCATTTTTATGCCGCCATAGTAAACTTCCCCCAAACCCAGCAGCGGCAAGCTTAAATGGCTTAGCGGGGCAAGATCGCCAGAAGCCCCCAATGAACCCTGCGTATAAATTACAGGCAGCACATCATTGTTGTACATATCCATCAGCCTTTCCACCGTATCGGTATGAACACCGGAGTATCCATAGCTCAGCGATTTTATTTTAAAGGCGATCATCAGCTTTACAATATCTTTTGGTACTTCTTCTCCCATGCCACAGGCATGCGATTTTATTAAATTGCTTTGCAACCCGGGTAGTTGTGTTTTATCAATCCTTACATTCTGTAAAAAACCGAATCCCGTGTTTATGCCATAGAAAAGCTCATCGGAACCTGCTAATTTATCATCCAGGTATTTGCGGCATTTGCTGATGCGGTCATAGGCATCAAAAGTGATGGATACCAGTTGGTCGTGCGCCAGTAAATTTTTGACCTGCTGAAAATTGGTAGGATTTTTATCTAATGGCAAATAATTATAACTCATCAATAATGTCTATTAGTTTGGTCAATCGTTAAAAACATACGTACAACATAGCTGAAAAAATGTTGAAAAAATTTCCTATACAGCAGCGAATTAGTAACTTGGTCAAAAGTAATACAAAAACAGCTTTTAAGAATGGGATTATTAGCCATTGCCATAGCACCGGGAATAGCCATCTGTATTTTTATTTATTTAAAAGATAAATACAACCGGGAACCTTTGGGCCTGATGGTATTAAGCTTTATCATGGGAATGGTTGCCATAATACCTGCGATCATCATACAGATCTTATTTACAAAGCCTGTGGAGCAGATCATGGGCGAGGGGATATTTTATACAGCCGTATTTGCTTACCTGATCATTGCCCTGGGCGAAGAGGGTGCAAAATTCCTGGCACTGCGCTATATTTCTTATCCCCGGAAAGCGTTTGATGATCCTTTTGATGGTATTGTGTATTCGATAATGGTTGGGATGGGTTTTGCCACGCTGGAGAATATCGGCTATGTTTTAAACCATGGCATGGCAACCGGCATAACCCGCATGTTTTTATCAGTACCTGCTCATGCTACATTTGCCGTGCTGATGGGTTATTATACAGGCCTTGCCAAATTTGACGTGCACAACCGCAAAAAATATTTTGTGCTGGCCCTATTCTGGCCCACTTTCTTTCATGGCACTTTCGATTTCTTTTTATTTATTGGCAACACCTGGCTGTATTTTGCAGGAGCAGTAATATCCTTTATTGTGGCAGTAAGATTATCGCTTAAGTTGATCAGGCGTAAAGAGAAAATATCCAAGGCTCACTACGAAGGCATTGATTCTATAACAGGCAGTGACCACGATCTTTTTTAAAAATAGATTTATGAAATACTTTATTTTTTTATTAGTCACCTATTTTACCATTACGATCACTCACGCTCAAACCGTTATACTGCTTAACTCGGGCAGTAAAGCATCTTTGCGTGGATTAAGTGTTGTTAGTGATGATGTGGTGTGGGTAAGCGGAAGCGGCGGTTCGGTAGGCCGATCAATTGATGGCGGCGAAACCTGGGCCTGGACAACCGTACAGGGGTTTGAAAAAATTGATTTCCGGGATATAGAAGCATTTGATAAGCTTACGGCCATCATTATGGGTATTGCCGACCCGGCATATATTTTAAAGACAACCGATGGCGGTGCAAACTGGAAACTTGTTTTCTCCGATACTACAAAAGGGATGTTCCTGGATGCGATGGAATTCTGGAACGAGCAAAGCGGTATTGTTATCGGCGACCCCATGGGTGATAAGGTTTTTATTGCAAGAACTTTTGATGGCGGTGAGACCTGGCGGGGAATTCCTGCGGCCAATAACCCCACTGCCGATAAGGGTGAGGCATTTTTTGCCAGCAGCGGAACCAATGTGCGTAAGCTGAGCAAAAAGGAAGCGGTGTTTGTGAGTGGAGGAAACCGCTCACGTATTTTTATCAGGGATAAAAAAATTGACCTGCCCATCATACAGGGAAAAGAAAGCACTGGCGCCAATTCCATAGCAGTTAAAAACAAAAAATGTTTTATTGTAGTGGGTGGAGATTTCACGACCCAAAATGATACCACTAATAACTGCGTAATTAGTACAGATGGCGGGCAAACATTTACGGAGCCGGTTGTGAGTCCGCATGGTTACCGTAGCTGTGTTGAATGGTTGGCTAAGAAGAAATGGATAACCTGCGGCCTTAATGGTGTTGATTACAGTATCGATGAGGGACAGCATTGGACGTGGATAAGCAAAGAGGGCTTTCATGCAGTGCGTAAAGCCAAGAAAGGTAAAGCAGTTTATTTTTCAGGAAGTGGTGGCAGGATCGGTAAGCTAATACTTTAAGTCACGAATTACTAATGATTTAAGAAAAATGTCAGGCTGAGCTTGTCGAAGCCATTATGGAAACGAATTCTAAAACGCCTTCGACAAGCTCCCCGAAATGATGCCGAAAAAATCGGCACAGGTCGGGACACGCAGTCTGACAATATTTTCAACCAGAGCCTTTACGTTTAATTAGTGTAACAAATTAATAATTCTGCCTAAGAAAAGTAAAGCAGTTTATTTTTCAGGCAGTGGTGGCAAGATCGGTAAGCTAATAATTTAAGCCACGAATTACACGAATTTCTCGAATGGTTCTATTTGTATTTATTCGTGTAATTAGTGTAATTCGTGGCTGTATTATTTTAGAGCTAAGTTCAATAATTCCGCCTTCTTCCTCCAAATACCAGGTTGATGAGGATCAATAAAACAATGGCACCAATAGCGGCAGTTAAAACATAATTCATCCAGGACGTACCGGTGTTGATATTCAGGCCTACCTTGGGTAATAACCAGTAGCCTATAAAACCTCCGATAATACCTACAACAATATTTCCCAGCAATCCAAGGCCACCGCCTTGAAAAACAAGCCCGGCAAGCCAGCCGGCGATAGCACCTAAAAGCAAAATGACAATGAGTGATTGACCGTCCATAATAGTTTGTTTTAAGAGTTAAAATTTAGTTTCGAGTTCACTAAGTGTTTTCAAATATTGAGCCAAACAACAATATCAATTTAAAGATAGTGTCAATTAATCCGGAATCATAACTATTTTTTTTGCCGATACAATTAATTCAGGCTCCTGAAATCAACAGGCACCAGTTTACTTACACCCGGCTCCTGCATAGTTACGCCATAGATCACATCCACCGCACTCATCGTCATTTTATTATGGGTAACAATGATGAACTGGCTGTTCTCACTAAACTTCCTGATCATCTGCGTGAACTTGCCAACGTTGGCATCATCCAGCGGAGCATCCACCTCATCCAGTATACAGAATGGTGCAGGCTTAATTAAATAGATGGCAAACAGCAATGCAGTTGCGGTCAATGTTTTTTCTCCACCACTCAACTGGCCAATAGAGGAAGGACGCTTACCTTTTGGCTTGGCAATGATATCAATATTGGTCTCGGCTAAATTCTCAGGATCTACCAGGATCATATCTGCCGTATCGTCTTCTGTAAATAATGCCTGGAAAACCTTCTGGAAATTCTCTCTTACCTTATTGAAGGTATCCAGGAACTGCTGGTTGGCAGTAGCTTCTACTTCCTGTATGGTAAGCATAAGGCTCTCCCTTGCCGTTACCAGGTCATTCTTCTGTTCTAAAATGAAATCGTAACGCTTTTTCATTTCTGTATAAGCCTCAATAGCGGTTGGATTGATCTCCCCGATATTCTCCAGCCTTTTGCGCTGGCGCTCATTCTTCTCTTTAAGTTCTTCAAGTGGCGTATCTGTTGTACGTGGTTCATCAATAATCACATCCAGGTCAACTTTAAACTCCACGTTCAGCCGCTCTTTCATACCGGCAAGTTGTAGCTTAAGGTCGGTAAGCTTATCCTTTATTTCTGTCAATAAAGTATCAATACCTTCTTTTGATTTATGCTTGCTTTTAATCTCTGTCTCCTTTTGTGCCAATATATTCCGTAAGTTGTAATACAACTGGTCGGCTTCGTTCAGGGCTTTTTCTGCTGCTTCTTTATTATGCAGCATATCAATCACCATAGCTTCCAGTTCTTTTAACTGTGCCGCAGTTTCTGTAATGCTTGTTGATGCCTCGGACAATTGTGCGTTGCTGCTTTCGACCTGAACGGTAAGGTCATTAAGCTGGTTGGTCTTAAATTCAAACTCCTGCTTTAAAGAGATCACTTTGCTCTGCTGCTTGGTGAACTGCAGGTTGCTGTCATTAAAGGTGGCAGTGGCTTTGTTATAATCTTCTTCAGCAGTGGCATAATCCTGTTCTACCAAATGCATTTTCTCTGTCAGCTCTTCTACCTGGCTATTGAAACGTTTCAATGTTTCCCTGGTGCTTGCAATATCACTGTGATTGGTTTCAAGTTGTTTTTCCAGGTCTGCTAATCTTCCAGTACTTGTTTCCTGTGAATGCGTAAGGTTCTCAATTTTATTCTGCAAAGAAAAAACATGGTTGGTGAGATTATTGATATCCTGCTGAACCTGTTTGATCGCATTTTCCTTTAGCTGCTCATTATAAGAGATCACTTCGTTGTGATGCGTTTGTATGGCCGCTTTTAAAGTATGTACAACAGCTTCCTGTGCAATGATCTCCTCAATTAATTTCTCCAGGTTCTTTGCACGGCCTATTTTCTTTCCTTCAAATAAACCAACGCTTCCTCCCGTTAGTGTGTATTTGCCTTTTACATATTTACCGCTCTTCTCCAACACTACTGCCCCATTACTATGGTGAGCAAAGTCGAATCCATGCATCGCAGATTCATCTTCAGCGATGAAAACATTGCCCAATAAATATTTGGACAGGTTTGCATATTTACTGTCGATCTCCACCACGCTTAATGCAGGGATGGTTCCCTCAGGCTGGTGCTGTGTTTCAAAATCGGTGAACTTATCCTGTAAAAAGAAATTGGCTTTACCTTTTTTATTGTCATCCAGCAAATGAATGGCCTGTAAACCTTCTTCTAAATTATTAACTACATAATAATTGAGGTAAGGCTCCAGCACATTTTCTACGGCTGCACGATATGCTTCTTTTACATAAATGATATCGCTTAACAAAGGCGCTGTATGATTCCAACTGGGGTTGTTGTGTAAGAACTTAACACTCTCCGGGTAACCTTCCATGGAATCTATCAGGCTCTTCAGCAGGTCATGCTCATTCTTTTTGCTGTCTAAAGTGCGGCTTTCACTGGCCAGTTCATTACGCAGGCCTTCCATTTTATTCTGCGTCTGTAATATCTGTTCCTTGGTAAACTCGTGGTGATCCTGCAATTGCTGCAGGTCGGTCTTCTTTTGCTCCAGCTCCGCTTCCTTATCCTTCTTTTCAGGTTCTAACTGTTGCAGTTGGTTCTGGCGCTGTGTTTTTTCTTCCTGTATCTGGGTTATGGTGCGTTGTAAATTCTGGATGGAAGTATCTGCTACCGCAACTTTTTTCTCTGCTTCAAACTGGTCTCTTTGTATGGCCTGGTTCTGTTTACGCAGCTCATCAATATGGCTTCGTTTGTCATCAAAGATCTTACGTTTTTCTTCCACTGCATTTTTAAGCTCCACCAGTTTATGCTCAAAATTGGCAAGCTGCTGTTCATCATCATTTATCTGGTTGCCGGTGAATTGTATACTCTCATCCAGGCCTTTTAACTGGCCTCCTGCTTTTTGTAAAAATTCATTGAGCCCGGTTTCTCTTTCTTTTAGATACTGCAAACGCTGCCCGCTTAAGTTTTTTTCATTTTCTTTACCACGCACGGCATCCAACATTTCATTAAAAGCATGCTGCATGGTTTGCAAGGCTTTTTCTTTCTGAACCAGCGCCAGTTTTTCCTGTTCCAGCAAAGCCTCTTCTTTAGCAATGGCGGTTTCCAGTTCAATACGCCTGTCCACTTCCAGCTTTTGCTTTTCATTCAGGTCGTGGTAGGTAATATTAAAACCTTCGAGCGCAGCTTTCGCCAGCTCGATGCTCACTTCCTTGTATTCTTTCTTTATCTCGAAATATTTCTCTGCTTTTTTTGCCTGGCTTTCTAAACTCTTAAGCTGGTTATTTATCTCGAACAAAAGATCCTCGATACGGGCAAGGTCCTGCTCGGCAGCATCCAGTTTTAATTTGGCTTCTTTTTTACGGGTTTTGTAGATAGAGATACCCGCTGCCTGCTCCAGCATTTTACGCCGGCTGAATTCCTTATCCTTGATGATATCATCAACCATACCCAACTCAATAATGGCGTAGCTGTCGTTGCTTATACCGGTATCCATAAAAAGGTTGTGGATATCCTTGAGGCGGCAGGCCACATCATTTAAACGATACTCACTCTCCCCACTTTTATAATATTTACGGGTTACTGTAACTGTACTGAACTCGGTAGGCAGGAGGTTCTTGGTATTCTCAAAAGTTAGGCTTACTTCAGCAATGCCACTGGCACTGCGGCTTTTGCTGCCATTAAACACAAGGCTTTCGAGGTTCTCACTGCGCAGGTTGCTTATCTTATGCTCACCTATCACCCAGCGGATGCTGTCTACAATATTACTTTTTCCGCAGCCATTAGGGCCAATTACCCCGGTAATGCCTTCATCAAAATTAAGCACGGTCTTATCGGCAAAACTTTTAAATCCTTTTATTTCTAAACTCTTTAAACGCACGGTCTTATCTGGGTTTTAGTATGAAGGCAAATATAAAGGAATGGGATTACCAAAAATTTTGATTTTTTACAGCAAATTGACCTAGTTATTAACAGTTTGATCTGCCCCTTACAGCTATATAAATAAAGCAGCAGCGAATAATAATTCAGCCGGAAAATAGCATTACATTTATTTTAAAACCAACTCCACATGCTTAAAAAAATAACCTTTGGGCTATTACTGTTAACCTGTATCGTATCCTGCAAATCAAATACAGCCTTCACCTACAGCCAGGAATTTGTAAAAAAAGAGAACAGTCTTTTGACCCATATCAATACCACCGAGGAAAACGTGAAACGCTACGTGGATAATTTGCAGTTCGACAGTATAGGCATTGCCGGGAAAAAAATGGAACAATTGGTGGAGACAAGATCAGGGAAATAAGGAATACCCCTGTCCCGGATGCTAAAGGGGGAGATGAATTTAAAGAAGCAGGGATCAAATATTTTGGATTTATCAAAAGCATGTATACAGTCTATGCAAACTTTGGAAGCGCCGGATCTGACGAACAGCGGGAAACTCAATGGCAAAAGCTGTTTGAGCTCGTGGGTAAAAAGAACGAATCCATCAAGGCTATGCAGGATGCCCAACAAAAGTTTGCTAATGCCAATGGATTTAAACTGGAGCATGCTAAATAGTTTTTTTATTCCCCATTTTAAAATGGCATTCTAATTGTTAGTATGAGATAAATGAATTATAATTTTAGTATTAATCTCTTAAAAACCAGACATGAACAATATACTTAGAGGCTTGATCGCCGGTTATGGCGCAAAAAAATTGGGTGGAGGTTGCCTTGGCACCGTGATCGTATTTTTTATTATTTGGTATGCACTTGGAAGCTGCTAATATTTTCTTTAATCTTAAGGGGGATTTATATTATAAGTAGATGCTGGTAGTAGAATTTCTCAGGTTCTATAGTAAGATCTAAGCCTTTTTACGTAGTAAAATAAGCGGCTTTTACGTGCTTTTTATTTAATTATCCACGGAAAGGAATAAAACGGTTTTAATTGGTAATAATTTTCACACTGCATCCGTTAGGTACTTGAAACTTTTTTTCAGGTATTACTATTTATCATTAAAACCCTCGAAACCGTATGAAAAAATTACTACTCCCGGTACTATTTGGTGCCGTTCTCTTCACCATTTCCTGCAAAAAGGCTGACGACGCTCCAGCGGCAGCACAGGCACAAACTGTTATTCAGGGATCCAGGTATGTTACCCTTGCGCCAGGTGATGGGAACAAAGAAATTGTTCTTGGCAGGGAAGGCGACCCCGTATGTGTTACAACAGAAGTAACACTCATTGCAGGCCAAACCATTAACTCAGGTACAGTATCTGTAAGTAATGATGGTCAGTACATTTATGTTACCTACACCACAACTAATGGCTGGAAATTATCACAAACCCATTTGTATGTTGGAGACTGTGCGCTTATTCCTGTGAACAACCCGGGTAATCCCATTCCGGGACAATTCCCGTACAGCAGTTCACATGCTAATGTAACCAGCTACACTTACCAGGTCCCATTGTCACAAATTCCTGCAGGTAGCTGCGGTTGTATTGCTGCCCACGCAGTGGTTAAGCAATTCAATGGGTCTAACCAGCAGATAGGCCAGGAAACTGCCTGGGGTAATGGTGTTCTCATCAACCTTAGCGGTGGTAACTGGGGAATGAAATTTGATTATTGCAGTTGCTTTCCGCTGTAAAAATTATTTTAAAACAACCATAAAAAAAGCGGCATTTAAGTGCCGCTTTTTTTATTAATAACCTGTCTGATTTCCTTTTATTGCTTCATTAATTGTCCCCTTAACTCCCCACCAGGATATGCCGCTGTATGTAAATTCACATAATACAGGTTGGCATTTAAGTCTGCTTCCTGCTGTGCTGTTAAAGCAGGGCTAGTATAAGTTATGGGCGATGCGGTTGTTAAAGGAAATTCAACTCCGCCATTTACACCTACTGCACCCTTATGTACATGTGCCCCAGTAGGAGCTGCAAGATTATGATTTACGTTTATTGTAAATATTTTAGTAGTAGTATTAAATGTGAGTGTGGCCGTTCCTGTTGCCATAGAGGGATTTGATGGCACTTCACTTGTACCATTCAAAGTTGCCAGGAAAGTTACATTGGGATTGGGTGGTGCCGGATCATCATCATTATTACAGGATATTGTTGCTGCCATAAAAAATATAGCTGCAAGGATCTTGATTGAATGTTTCATAAATTAAAAATTTTTAAGGTTAAATATGTTGCTTCGTATGGAACCAACTTTGAATATAACGTCTGAATGCCTTAAAAGGTTGCCAGAACCTGGCCATATAAGACTTTTAATTCTCCACAATACCGTTAATATAATTTTGATTTTTTATTACGAACAGATTCGTATATTTGGAACTTAATTAAAATTTATGAAGAATTTTTTTTTGATCTTATTATTATCAGGCTCAGTGGCGGCTCAGGCCCAGCCTAAGTTATTGAGCCAGGCCATAGTTACAACCAAAACAACGGTTGTAGCACCTGAAACGGATGAACCTGTTCAAAGTACTACTTCTAATGATGGTGGCGAAGTAAGGATTGTAAGGTTTGGTGGCGATGGTGAAACCAAATCAACTACCTGGTTAAAGAACGACCTGACCAAAACCTTTGCTGAAAGCGAAATGGGCAGAACAACAGTTATCCGCGACAATTCAAAGAAGATAACGACAACCATTATGGAAATGATGGGCAGGAAAAATGGTTTTTATGCAACAGATGCAGATCAGGAAATAATGCGTAAGCGTATGGACAGTATGATGACCGGCAGGAATCCCGGTGGCGGTTTTAATATGAACACTACTCCCCCAACCTATACATTTATTTACCTTGATGAAACAAAAAAGATTGCCGGGTATGTTTGTAAAAAAGCACTGATGATCGCTAAACGTGCAGCGAGCAGAACTGATACAACCATTGTGTGGTATAACCCGGAATTTAAACTGCAGGGCCTGCCCTCTACCGGTGGCCTGGCTGCAGGAATGGGCGGCTTTGGCCAGGCTACAGGTGCAGATAGCATGGCTGATCTTAATGGCTTTCCCATGGAGTACGAAAGAAATATGCGTGGAGGAAGAAAGATGACCGTGCAGGTTACCAAACTGGTGACCGATAAGGAAGTGGCTGATAAGGAATTTGACATCCCAAAGGATATTGAAATAAAGCCTATGAAAGATATGCAGAACGGCGGGCCAAACATCCAGATACGGGTAGGTGGCTAATAAACCGTTATTATATATATCAGGATCCACCCCCCCCCCCGCAAATAGCGGGAGCCGGCTCTAACAAAAAAGAGGCTATCTCAAAAGTCAAATTTTGGCGGGAAGGCGGGAAGGCGAAAAAAAACGTAAGCTGAAAATCAAAACTTTGCGTCTTACCGCCTTCCCGGCTATTATCCGGTTCATTGGTTTTAAAACAGCCTCTTTTTTATAGATGGTGATCTGTTTTATAATTTATCTACTTCGGCTTTTTTGGCCTCATACTCGGCAGACTTAACTGCATTTCCGGTAGCTTTATAAGCATTGACCAATATATCCAGGGCTAGTTTATAATTTGCTTTATCTGTAAATTTATATGTCTTTAAAACAGCCAATTGCTTTATCGCTTCTTCAGCATACGGAATAGCTTCCTGCATAGACGCTTTGAGTGAAGCGTTGAGGTCATTCTTCACTTTTAATTCTGCGGGCTTTGTACCTTTTATCTTTAAGACCTTCTCCTGTATATCATATGACCTGTTATAATACATATTGGCCAGTTGCAGGTTCACCTCGATAGTTGATTTTAAAGTAAGGGCTTTCTTAAAATTTTCTTCCATTTTTTTTCTGTACGCATCAGCATCTTTTGCTGCAGCGGAATTCAGGAACTTATCTATTTCAATGGCATAATTATAAAAGATCGCATAATTGGTGGGCATGGTCTTGCTCAATTCATCATACTTGATCAAAAGCGCTTCGTCCTGTTGCCCGCTTAAGGCAAACTCAACCTCCTGGTTTTGCCAGTAAGGCATATCAACCGGGTAATGTTTCTTTGCTGCGGCAACATATTTTGCAAACAACTCTGCATTCTTTTCTTTTTTATATTTTAAGATCAGTTCATCATATGCTGCGGCATATTTTTCGTCTTTAAGGTCGGCATCGGCGATCTTTTTGTAATAGATCAAAGCGTCGTTCTTATTCTTCAGTTCCATAGCTAAAACCGCAAGGTTCCATACGATATCCGTATCATGGGCTGTGAATTTCATCCCTTCCGCACCCGGTAATTTTTTGTCATATATATAATCGTGAACTTCCAATGCCCTTTTAAAAAGGTCGAATGATTCCGCATAATTCTTATCATTGTAGGTTTTAACGCCCAGGTCGTAAAAACCATAATAAGTATTATACAGTGTTGAATTCTTTTCCTCGATGGTTAAAGCTGCTTTAGGATCGGCCTTTGCATATTTTTGCAGGGCATCAAAAGCACCGATGTATAAATTTTTGCTTTCGGGAACTGGCTTGGTTACTCCGATGGCCAGTGTATGATACACATAGGCTTTGTAATACAATGCCTCGGCATTATTGGCATTATTAGGGTTACTTAAAAAGGCATCAAGTTCCGGCCTGGCTTTGTCGTATTGCTTTAATATAAGCATTTTTTTAATATTGCTCAGGTCCTGGCTGTAGCTGAAAAGCCCACCCATCAACAATGCAAATAATAATAGATATTTCTTCATGCTTTTTATTTTTTTAAGTGATAAAGGTATTAATTACAGATGATTTTTGCATTAAATTTTCATAAATTATGCCAGTTTTTTATATAATAATCCGTTTTAGGAAGTTTAACAATAACATGTGTAAATTACAGCCTCATAATTCTATAGATTGATATCCCAGGACAGTATACAACAAATTCTCAGCCGCATCGATATTGTGGAAATTGTTGGCTCCTTCGTTAAATTAAAAAAGCGGGGCAGCAACTACCTGGGCCTCTGTCCTTTTCATAATGAGAAAACCCCTTCCTTTACGGTATCCCCTGCCAAAGAGATCTACAAATGTTTTGGCTGCGGCCGAAGTGGTAACAGTATCGGTTTTTTAATGGAGGCCGAAAAATACAGTTACGTGGAAGCCCTGCGCTGGCTGGCTGCAAAATATAATGTGGAGATAGAAGAAAGTGAAACAAGCCCGGAATATAAACAACAGCAACAGGTAGCCGACAGTTTATACATCATTAATAATTTTGCGCAGCAATATTTTACAGATGCATTATTTAATTCAGAAGAAGGCCAGGATATTGCATTGAGTTATCTAAAGGAACGGGGTTTTAGGGAAGAGGTCATTAATAAATTCCAGCTGGGTTATAATCCCGAAACAAGAGATGGTTTTACTAAGGCCGCCATGGCGGCCCAATACAATCTTGATTATTTGCAAAAAACAGGACTTGTTAATGTACGTGATGGCAATGCCTATGATAATTACCGTGGCCGGATCATCTTCCCTATTCATAATCAAAGCGGCAAAGTGCTGGGCTTTGGTGCAAGGATCATAAAGAAGAATGATAAGGCACCCAAGTACATCAATAGTCCCGAGAACGAGATCTATGTAAAGAGTAAACTGTTATACGGTTCTTATTTTGCAAGGCAGGCCATTGATAAAGCTGATGAATGTTTATTGGTAGAAGGTTATACCGACGTGGTAAGCCTGCACCAGGCAGGTATTGAGAACGTTGTTGCCAGTGGTGGTACTTCCCTTACACCCGACCAGTTAAGACTAATAAAAAAATATACCAACAACCTTACGATTATTTATGATGGGGACAGTGCCGGTATCAAAGCAGCCCTGCGTGGGCTTGATCTTGCATTGGAAGAAAGCCTGAATGTAAAACTGGTATTGATACCGGATGGAGAAGACCCCGACAGTTATGTAAATAAAGTTGGGACTGCTGCGTTCATCAATTTCATAAATGCCAATAAAAAGGATTTTATTTTATTTCAGTTGGGCATTGCTTTAAAGGATGCCGGTAATGACAGCAATAAAAAATCAATTGTTGTAAACCAGATAGCCGAAACCATTTCTAAAATAAACAAGGCAGAGGATTTTACAAAGCAGCAGGATTATATCAAGCAGTGCTCCGAAATTTTAAAGATCGAAGAAAGCGGACTGCATGCCCTGGTGAATAAATTTATCAGGGAAAAGATCGGTAAGGAAGAGAACAGGTTAAGCCGCGATGAACGGTTTGCGAATGAAACGATAAGTACTGAACAGGGATTTGATGCCAATGACGAGATCACTGCACTTTTTAATAAGGATGAGATACATGAGCAGGCGATGATACGAAGCCTGCTGGAATTTGGCTTAAAGAACTGGAGCGAAGAACAGACTGTTGCGCAACACATATTTAAAGAGATAGCAGAAAATCAACTGGAAGAACTGATCGATAACAAAGATCTGCTCCGGGTAATGCATACCTACAAAGTCTGGTACGATGCCGGCATTGAACCAACAGCCAAGAATTTTTTATACTCCGAAGACCAGCAAATGAGTGCATTGGTAGTGAGTATCATGGATTTTAATTACGAGATAAGTCCCAACTGGAAAGAACATTTTGAAGGCCATATTGCCACCCGGGAGGAATTATTTGCGGAAGAAGTTTTTTCTACACTTAATTATTTAAAGTTGCGGAAAATAAAAAGGCTGATGGATGAGAACCAGCGGGATTTGGAGAAAGCTGCTAATCCGCAAGATCAAATGATGCTGGTACAAACACACCAGCATCTTAAGCAAATGGAAATTGAATTGACCAAACAATTGGGTACGGTGATATTTAGATAATGAATTTCGAATAATGAACAAGGAACAAGGAATGTTGAAGTCGCATGCAATTACTTCATAATTCAGTATTCCTTGTTCCTTGCAGGATCGTTCCTTGTTCGATGTTCAGTTGTTTCTTATTAGATTTTATGCTTTACTTACGGGTAGTTTAGCTGTTCTCATCTTCCTCCATCCAAAATAGATCACTAAGGCAACCAATAACAATGGCCATAAAGAGACCATACCCACGAACAATTCCGCAAACCAGCCCGCACCGTTCTTAAAAGCAGCACTTATCCTGTCTAAAAAAGATGGTGTATCATTTGTTGGCTTAAACCCTTCCATAGGTTGGTAGAAGGTAAGGTTGATGGTACTGAAAGCAGTTTGTTGAGTGAGGAAGGTAACTCGGCTGGCAGCAGCTTCTATCTGCACCTGTATATTATCAATCTCGGTTTGCACCTGTAATACTTCTGCCATGTTTTTAGATTGCTTTAAAAACTCCAGGTATTTCAGCCGCATTTGTTTTTTTGCTTCAAGTCTTGCTTTGGTATCTATTACCTGCCCGGTAACATCATCAGTGCCTATCTTTTTTTCCATCACTCTACCATCAGCGCCGGCTAACTCATTAATCATGTTCTCAAACTGTACCACGGGCACTTTAATCGTTATAACCGTTTCTGATTTTTCTTCGCTCAGTGTCTGCTCTTCCTGTGCAACATAGGCTCCATGCTTTTTTACAGCCTGGTGCACATGATCATTGTATTTTTTAAAGTCCTTGATCTCTATTTTCAGAGAAGCGGTTTTAATTATTTTACTATCCCAGTCAACTGGTGAAGCGACAGTAGATTTGGAAGGCATTACGGTACTGTCGTTGCTAATGGGTGAAAATTGTGCAACTGGTATTTGTTGTTGCTCATTCCCTGTGGTTCCTTGGGGACTGAGTGCTGTCAGGTCATCAACCTCCAATTTTTGTGTTTTGCTATCGCCCTTATCACAGGAAATAAAAAATGAGGAGACCAGGAGTGCAGCGCACATCGAAAGTTTTGTTTTCATAACAATGAGTTTTTAGTTATAGATACTCATTGATACAAAATCCATAATAATAGTAACCGCAGAACAATGTTAAAGGAAAGAGAAAGACCTCCCCCAAGAGCTTCGCTCGTTCCTTTGCAAGGAATTCCTGAAGGAGAGGGGCTAGAATCTCCAAATCAGACAGCTTTTCAAATCTTAGTTTTACCTAATATCTTTTGAGAGTTTAATTTGAATATCCTTTTGAAAATAAAAAAAGTGACAAATAGTTTTAAGGAACAGGTTCCTCTTTAGGGGGCGGAGGGGGTTTCCGCAAGTTCCATCACCAACTCCCACTCTTCATTCTTTATAGTTTGTACACTAAGCCTTCCCAATCTTACTAAATCCATATCGGCAAATTTTTTATCTGCCTTCAGTTGTACCAGTGTAACAGGTTTTTTAAGTTTTTTGTGTGCCTTAATATCCACGGCCACCCATCTATCATCATCCGTTGTGGGATCGGGGTATGCTTCTTTAACCACTTTGGCTATACCAACAATTTCCACCCCTTTATTGCTGTGGTAATAGAGCACTTCATCTCCTTTTTGCATAGCCCTTAAATTAATTCTTGCAGCATAATTGCGTACACCACTCCAGCAGGTTTGTTTGTCTTTTACTAACATGTCCCAACTGTATACATCAGGTTCAGATTTTACGAGCCAATAAGCCATAGGTCATTTAATTTATATAAGTTTTGGCGTAATAGTTGTTGCAAACTAAATACAACTTTATTGCGTAAGTTACTTGTTGTCTATAATAATTGTACAATCGCAATACACATTTTTTTAAAAATTAAAATTATCATTATGTTCCCATCTCCCGTATTCCTGATCTCGATGCCTGGCGGCAGTGAATGGATATTGATCATTGTAGTTGTTCTTTTAATGTTTGGCGGTAAAAAAATACCAGAACTAATGAGGGGTATCGGCAAGGGCATGAGAGAATTTAAAAATGCTAAAGATACCGTTCATAGTGAATTTGAAGAAGGGATGAAAGTGAAAGATGTAAAGGAGAGTAATCCTGCATCAATATAAAAATACTTATTACTTATTACTTATTAGTTAGCCCCGTAAATATTTTACGGGGCTTTTAAATAAGTAAAATTTAATGGTAAACGTAAATTTCTCTTTATTCAGCGGTTAAATCGCCGGTTTATTATTATAATTATTGTTTACCAAAAAAAAGAAATTATTTATTGATATTTTAAACAAAAAAAAGTTAATTGGGGAATTTTTTCTCCATTTAATTAAAACTTGCATTTTAATATATGTATTGTTTATTGTATACTCGAGATTTTTAAAATATTATTTTAATAATACCAGATCAAGGTTATACCAGGGCCTTATCCCGCGTGAAAAGCTTTGTGGTAACATATATTCGCATTTCCAGCAAAATAAAATTAAATGAACTCTGAAAGTTTTAAAACCAAATGATTTTATATCTCGTAACTAAATCGACCTATGGCATATAAATTGAAATAATTTTTTACCGTTTGCACATATTAATCATTAAATCAAATTTAAATTTATGAAAACAAGAATTTCCTCTCACCTGCCGGAAGAGAAAATGATTTCTCCCTACGGATTACAACGTAGGAATATGTTGAAATTATTCGGTGCTTCTGCAGCACTTATAACTATTGGCAGTTCCTGCAAGAAAGATGATCCTGCACCTAATAATGGCGTTAACCTCGGCAGCGGGGATGTTGGTATATTAAACTATGCCTATGCGCTTGAGCAGTTGGAAGCTGCTTTTTATGTACAGGTAGTAGCTACTCCTTACTCGGGTATTACCTCACTGGAAACTGAATATCTTACAGATATTCGTAACCACGAGGTAGGC
Source organism: Ferruginibacter sp. (assembly GCA_046596255.1). GTDB lineage: Bacteria > Bacteroidota > Bacteroidia > Chitinophagales > Chitinophagaceae > Ferruginibacter. The sequence continues at coordinate 23,779 of JBKJMZ010000043.1, forward strand.
CATAGGGAATTTTTTAAAGCCGCTATTACGGCAGCCGCCCCAACTCAGATCATACCAGCGCTTGAAGTAAATTTTTCAAGCATTGATTTTTCGAGCAGAACAAGTGTGTTGAACACTGCAAAAGCTTTTGAAGACCTGGGAGTTACTGCATATAATGGCGCAGGCCAGTTGATATCTACTACCGGAAATGGCCCAACTTACCTTCTACTTGCCGGCAAGATCGTTTCTGTAGAAGCCAGGCATGCTGCTTTGATAGCTGACCTGATAGCTGACGGAACATTTTCCAACACTACTGATGCAAACGGCCTGGATATGGCTCGTACACCTGCACAGGTATTGGCAATTGCAAGTGCTTTTATCAAAACAAAAATTGACGCAAGTAATTTACCATCTTAAAACAAACAACTATGAACTTACAGAATATCATAAACGAAATAGAAAAAGTAGACCCAGAGGTTTACGAGAGGTTCGACAGCCGAAGGGCAGCTATGAAACAATTTGCAAACCTGTCTGGTAAAATAGCTTTAGCTGCTGTACCATTGGCTGTTGCATCTATGTTCAACAAAGCCTATGGCCAAACACCGCCTACTGTTAATGCAGTATTGAATTTTGCTTTGACATTAGAATACCTTGAAGCGGAATTCTATAACAATATTGTTGGCTCTGCAGGATATCAAACGGCATCTGCTGCTGATAAAGCTGCACTTATGAAAATAAGGGACGATGAAAACAAACACGTTGCTTTTCTTAGAACTGTTTTAGGTACTGCAGCCGTTCCAAAACCTACATTTGACTTTACTGCAGGTAATGGTTCGGGTACCGGGCCTTTCGCCGGGTATCTTGCAAATTATACCGTACAGCTGGCAATGGCCCAAACTTTTGAAGACACAGGTGTTAGGGCATATAAAGGCCAGGCAGCCAACCTTCAATCTAACCGTACAGTATTGACCGCAGCTTTGAATATCCATTCAGTGGAAGCCAGGCATGCTGCACATGTAAGGAAGATGAGAAGAGCTATTGATTTGGCGATACCGGCATCTCAAAAACCATTGAAGCCATGGATAACGCTAAATTATAGTGGTATCGAGTTTCCTCCTGCACAGGCAAGCATTAATATGAGTTATGCCGGTGAAGAATTAACAACACAGGCAGGTGTAAATATCATAGGACTGGGTGGTGCATTCAATGATGCTAAAGCAGCATCTGAAGGTTTTGATGAGCCGCTGACAATGGCACAGGTTATTGCTATTGTTGATCCTTTTATTGTATAAATAAACTCTGCATAATTTGAAAAAGCATTCTCTTACCAGGATGCTTTTTTCATTTTCTAAAAGTTCTGCAAAAGTTAAATCCAATTAACAATATTTCACGTAGGTAGTTTAAAAATACCAATTTTTCACTTTTTTCAAATAATAAAACTACAACACATGGTTCAAAAATTAACTAAAATCTTTTTTTCTGTTTTGATGCTTATGATATTTACAGAAACTTCTATTGCCCAAAATGGAAAAGAAAATCCCATTACTACTGCAGTGCCATTTTTAAGGCTGGTAGCTGATGCCAGAACGGGCGGTATGGGTGATGTTGGCGTTGCTACAAGCCCGGATGCCAACTCCATGTTCTATAACGGCAGTAAAACTGTTTTTAATACCGATAAATATGGTATTGGCCTTACATATACCCCGTGGCTAAGTGAGCTGGACCTGAAGAGTATTTACCAATTATCTTTTTCAGCTTTTTACAAACTGGATGAAATGCAGGCCATCAGTTTTGGTGTTCGCAATTTTAGCCAGGGAACTTTTACTTTAACTGATAACCAGGGACAGGAAATTAACAGTATAAAACCAAATGACATAGCCATTGAAGCGGGTTACTCCCGCAAGCTTTCCAATAAAATGAGCCTGGGTATTGCACTGCGTTATATAGGCAGTAAACTTGCCGATAATTCAACCACTCCCGATTATAAAAACGGAAGAGCTGTTGCCGGCGATATCAGTCTCTTCTACATGAACAAAACCGGCTGGAATTTTGGTGCAGCCCTTACCAACCTGGGCAGCAAAATAAATTATGGCGGAAAGCCAAACTTTATTCCCGCTAACCTTGGGCTTGGCACGGCTTACACAAAAAATATAAATGACGACAATAAACTCACGTTTGCCCTTGATGTGAATAAATTACTGGTACCTACTCCTCCGGATCCTACAGATGCTGCAAAAGTAAATGAATACGAAAACAAAGGCGTTGTGGGTAGCTGGTTCAGCTCTTTTGGAGATGCCCCTAACGGATTTAGTGAAGAGATCAAAGAATTTCAGCTTGGATTAGGTACCGAGTATATGTACAAAGAACTATTTAGTTTGCGTGCAGGTTTTTTTACCGAAAGTAATTTAAAAGGCAACAGGAATTATTTTACTGTAGGCGCTGGTTTTAAGTACAACGTAGCCGGCATAAATTTTTCGTACCTGGCTCCTACCGGAACAAATTCAAATATGAACGCTTTAAAGAATACCATCCGCATTTCTTTATTGTTTGATTTCAATAAGGCAAAACCATCAACAAAATAAAAATCTAAAATTTACAATAATGAAAAGAACAATAATCAAAATAAAGCACCTGCTGCTGTTATTATGCCTGCTTGCAGGTAGCATGGTAAGCCTGGCATCCAGCCATAGAGAAGCACCACTGATCTCCGCTGATCCGCTTTGCGATAATACCGATGTATATGCTTTCAGGAGCCCTGATGATCCCAACACAATCACCATCATTGCCAATTACATACCTTTTGAATTACCTGAAGGTGGACCAAACTATTATACTTTTGGTACCAATATCAGGTATGAGATTCA
>JBKJMZ010000084.1:0-4232 GCA_046596255.1 Ferruginibacter sp.
CATTGTAACAACTAAGTCATTATAGTTTTTTATTTATTTATTTAAAAGTTTTTACAATGAACATTTATGTAGGAAATCTAAGTTGGTCTATGACTGATGATGATTTAATGAATCTCTTCACAGAGCACGGCAGCGTAACAAGCGCAAAAATTTTGAAGGACAAAATGAATGGCCGTAGCAAAGGATTTGGTTTTGTTGAAATGGAAGACGATGAAGCTGCTAAAGCTGCAATCGCTGCATTGAATGAAATCGAAGTTCAGGGTCGTAAACTAATCGTTAACGAATCTCAACCACGCCAGGAAGGCGATCGTCCAAAACGTAGTTTTGGTGGCGGTGGCGGCGGTGGCGGCTACAAGAAAAGTGGCGGCTACGGTGGTGGTGGTGGTGGAAGAAGCGGTGGCGGCGGCTATGGCGGCGGTGGAAACCGTGGCGGCTCTGGCGGCGGCGGAGGTTACAACAGAGATTATTAATCATCCCGATACAACCGTATTTAAAATCCTTTCCTTCCGAAAGGATTTTTTTTGTTTTCAATTTAAAAATAATACAGATGCTTAGCAATAACGATATACTTAAAAAATTAAGGATAGCTCTCTCCTTACGTAATGATGATATCATTGAAATTTTAAAACTGGTTGATTTTGAAATATCAAAAGGTGCATTGGGTGATTTTTTCAGAAATGAAGATAACCCTGGCTATGTAGAAGCCGGAGACCAGGTGTTACGTAATTTTTTAAATGGCCTCATTATTTATAAAAGAGGTAAACAGGATGATAGTGAAAAAAAGCATATTGAAAAAGAAGATTAGTTTCCTTGCTGGTACTTACATTTTTCAATTCGTGGCTTGGCTTTTTCGTTTATGTGGTAGTAGCTGCAATATGGTTTATTCCCGACAGGAGAATAGAAAAAAACCTCGAACATAAAGATCTAATGATATTATTGAAGATTTGCCTTTTTAAAAGTAAGATAGTCCTAAAGAAATAATTTTATGAATCTCAACGAAAAATTAGATACCTAAAATATCATAAGCTCTTTTTCACATGACCCAAAATATGATTTTGGTATTTATGCAAAAGGATACCATAAAGCAGCAAAATCACTTTCTGATAAATTTCTTTTGCAGAATGGGTTTGGAGATTATGAAGGTTATCCAATAGTATTTTTATATAGACATGCTTTTGAATTGGATTTAAAGAATATTATATACTGGGGCGTTTGATTGTCAAGCTTCAAAAATCAGGAGAACCTTGATAACAAACTTCATAACCATCATTTGTTAGTTGACTTAGCTAAAATAAGTTCCGAAATTCTTACAAGGCTTTTTAAAAACGACGAAGCATTGGGAGGTGTCATTAAAAACATATTGATGATTGCTGAACAATACTCTATTTTAGATAAAAATTCCTTCTCTTATAGATACCCTGTTAGGAGAGATGGCACATATTCCACAGATAAAAACCAAATTGTAAATATCACTTCATTAACTAATTGTATGGAAGATTTATTGGATTCAATTTCAGCAATCAATTTCGGATTAAATATTGAGACTGATCGAGTTAAAGAAATATTTGAAATCTTATCGAACTTTAGTGAGAATTAAATAATACCTACAGTAATGATAACTCTGAACCATTGCGTAGAATCTTCTTATTCATTATTTTTGTTACTCATTATAAAAGTGTACTAAGAGTCTGTATATTTAAGTGCTATCTGCAATAAAACAGTTCCTAATTATGGCAACACCACACTCTTCCTCGTCTCTGACGAGGATGTGCTGGTCAGGAGTTTTCAACTCATCTTCGCCACCATCTCCGCAAAAACCTATAAGGTTTGTTCGCAGAACCCTGCGGGCAGCCTGGCTTTTGCAAAGCAAACCTTATAGCGTTTTTTTTCGGTGCCGCAGTTCTCCTCCGCCTGGTTCATATCACCAACCGGAATAAATAGCTCATCAATTTAAAATTCCATACCCCACAAAATAAAAATGCCAGCTTTAAAGAATGATGCATTGAATTATAAATGCTGAAGCTACAGTAGTACTAAAGCTAAATCAGGGAACCTTCCCGAAAACGGGATGTAATCGTTTTCGGGGCTCCTTTTTTGTTACTTTTTTGGAGAAGCAAAAAAGTAAATAAGAAAAATAATATATCTTCTCTTTCCGCCGCTAGTGTTCGTGCCGCAGGTTTTGCAGCAGGACAATCACCAACAACACAGCATTATAATTGTAGTTTAAAATACCCACTCGTTGCCTATCATGTTGTTGGTGCTGCTAACGCCGCAATGCCTTAAGCACAACACACATAGGAAGGGTTTGTGATTGGGGTATTTGTGGAATGATTTTTGCAACTTTGGTCGTGCTTCGGAAATGGAAAGTAAACTTTCCTATTTCCCCAGCCACGCCAAGCCCCGGACGTCAGACTGTCTAAAAACTAAAATGAACTCACTGAGAATCGCTTATATGAAAAATTATAAAGACAGGTATCCGAATACAAACAACATAAAACGTAGTTTTTAGACAGACTGACGTTATGGGCAAGTTTAAAAAATAAAAGCCGGTCTGCGAAAGCCAAAGGGTTGACCACCCAAGGTAACAAAAACAAAAAAAGTGGAGACCAGAAACCACTTTAAAAACGGGGCGATACCGAAAAGCCATATGAGTAGGAAAATTAAAAATTTACGCCAAATGAAAAAAATAAATTTATTAAACTTAATTATTGTATTTGCAATCAGTTTGTTTGCAAATAATCTTTTTGCTCAAGGAGCATATGTTAATATTAATGCTGGATATGGGCTTAAAATGAGTTCTCAGAATATACCGGGTTTCTATAATTCCACGGAGGGGAGTAATACAGATACCTATGAGCAAGTAAATGTATCATTAGGAAAAGGATTAAATGCAGGTGGTACTTTTGGATATATGTTCAATAAAAACATTGGAGCCGAATTAGGAATTTCTTACTTGTTAGGTGGCAAGTCGAAAGCAAAAGAAGTATATTTTGGTGGCAAAACAGATTACACTGTATCGGCTAAGATGTTAAGAATTAATCCTTCTATTGTTATTGCTTCTGGGTTAGATCGTATAAATCCATATGCAAAATTCGGATTAGTAATTGGCTCAGGTTCTGTAATGTATGAAGAAAATGATAATGACGCTGGTGATATTGAGATTAGGGAAATGAAATTAAATGGAGGATTAGCATTTGGATTAAATGCAGGAGTAGGTGCTTTGTTTACCCTGAGTGATAAAATGTCATTCTTCGGTGAAATAAATATGGTGAATATGTCCTATGCACCCACTAAAGGGAAGTTGACAAAAGCTACAGATAACGGTGTTGACAAGTTGCCAGGTATGACTACAAGGCAGAAAGAAACAGAATTCGTGGACAGTTATACTGAAAGTTCGACAAATCCACCGGTAGATTCGCAACCAAGGAAAGAATTAAAACAAAAGCTACCATTTGGCAGTTTTGGAATTAATTTTGGATTGAGGATTGGTTTCTAAAAAGATTTCCGCCGCTGTTGGTGTTCCGCCCCAACTGGTATCCACTAACCGCCGTTGTTGGTGTTCGTGCCGCTGGTTTTGCAGCAGGGCAATCACCAACAACACAGCATTATAATTGTAGTTTAAAATACCCACTTGTTGCCTACCACACTCATCCTCGTCTCTGACGAGCATGTGCTGGTCAGGAGTTTTCAACTCATCTTCGCCACCACCTGACCCCTCCTAAAATTAGGGCAAATTCCTAACCTCGATATAGAACTCGATCTTTTATAAGCCACTTATCATGTCGGGTTCTACCCCCTTCTCCCTTGGAGAGAGGTTGGGGGTGAGGTCATATTTTTTTAGGCGGCAAATCAAATGCGATGGCCTCATGCTCAAAATGCTCTTTATGAGCACCATCGCAAAATGGTTTGTTTTTCGAAAGACCGCAGCGGCAGATAGAAATAATTTCCCTGCCCTGCAAATTATACACAGCTCCGCTTTTATCTACGATCTCAAAATCGCCTTCAATTTTTAAAGAACCGTTATTATTTACTGTAATTTTTGTTGTAGGCATTTTCTTTTAGTTTAAAATTGAATAAATTTATCTGCAAAGTAACTCAACCCCGGTTTATACAAAACAAAAAAGCCTCTCAGTTTCCTGAAAGGCTTTTTAAATGAATATGGCAGCTACCTACTCTCCCGCATTGTTGTGCAGTACCATCGGCCATGAGGGGCTTAACTTCTCTGTTCGGTA
>JBKJMZ010000102.1:0-29406 GCA_046596255.1 Ferruginibacter sp.
CAGATCAAATTCCTGTCTCCATAGGTATTATTGATCCGGGCTATTGATGGCCAGAATTTATTCTTTGTTACATAAGCCAGCGGGAATGCCGCTTCCTGCCTGCTGTATGCATGATTCCATTCATCAGCACAAATAACTGCCTGCGTATGAGGTGCATTTTTTAAAGCATTGTCAACCTTATCTGCTTTACCTTCTTCAATGGCTTTTATCTCCTGGTATATACTGATAAGTGCTTCGCAGAAACGGTCCAATTCACCTTTATCTTCGCTTTCTGTGGGCTCTATCATGATAGTGCCCGGAACCGGGAAACTCATGGTTGGCGCATGAAAGCCGTAATCCATCAGGCGCTTGGCCACATCTTCAGCTTCAATGCCTGCTGTAATTTTAAAAGGCCGAAGGTCAACAATAAATTCATGTGCACAATAACCATTGGAACCTGTATATAAAATTTTATAAAACTGCTCAAGTTTTGCCTTCATGTAATTCGCATTCAGGATAGCAAACTCTGTTGATCTTTTTACACCATCCTGTCCAAGCATTTTTATATAAGCATAGCTGATGAGTAAAATACTTGCGCTGCCATAAGGTGCAGCGCTAACAGCAGGAATATTGGTTTTAATTGACCGTAAAGTATCATTTACATTATGACCCGGTAAAAAAGGCTTCAATTTAGTGTTTACGCAAATTGGTCCAACGCCCGGGCCACCCCCACCGTGAGGTATGGCAAATGTCTTGTGTAAATTTAAATGACAAACATCGGCACCTATCATTCCCGGGCTGGTTAATCCAACCTGTGCATTCATATTAGCGCCATCCATATAAACCAGGCCGCCATTATCATGAATGATCTTGCAAATCTTTTTAATGCCTTCTTCAAACACGCCATAAGTACTTGGGTAAGTAACCATGAATGCTGCTAAATCATTCTTATGCTCTTCAGCTTTTAATTTCAGGTCATCAACATCTATATAACCTTTATTATCACTTTTTACAACAACCACTTTCATGCCTGCCATAATTGCACTGGCAGGGTTTGTACCGTGTGCAGAAATTGGGATGAGGACAATATTTCTGTGGCTTTCTTTCCTGTCTGCATGATAAGCTCTTATGGTCAGGAGACCTGCATATTCGCCCTGGGCGCCGCTATTGGGTTGTAAGGAACAGGCATTGAATCCTGTTATTTTACTTAAATATTCCTCCAGCTTTGCGATCATGTATTGGTATCCCTTTGTTTGCGATGCCGGCGCAAAAGGATGAATTGAACTGAACTCGGGCCAGCTAACAGGAATTAATTCTGTTGCTGCATTTAGTTTCATGGTGCAACTTCCGAGGCTTATCATGGAGGTATTTAAACTAAGGTCCTTATTCTCCAGCGATTTGATATAGCGCATCATTTCACTTTCGCTGCGGTGTGTATTAAATACCGGGTGCGTTAAATAGGCAGAAGTTCTTTCCCCAAACAATGCATCAGCTTCATCAAAAAATAAACTGAAGGATTTGGAAGTGGCCGCTTTAAAAATTGCCGAAAGATTTTTTTCAGTTTCACCAATATAATTACTGGCTACTTCATCAATGCTCATGCTCACAGTTCCATTTTCGTGGTAATGAAAATTAGCCCCGTTCCTTTCAGCTGTTTTTCTAAAAGCATGTACATCAGCTACTTCAAAAGTTATGGTATCAAAAAAGTTTTGAGTTAAAACATGTATACCGATATTATGTAAACCCTTAGCAATGGCCGCAGTTAAAACATGAATGCGCTGGGCTATTTTCTTCAATCCCTCGGGCCCATGGTAAACAGCATACATTGCCGCCATGTTAGCCAACAATGCCTGCGCGGTACAAATATTTGAAGTTGCTTTTTCTCTCTTGATATGTTGTTCCCTTGTTTGAAGCGCCATACGTAAGGCACGGTTATTCTGTGCATCAATACTTACGCCAATGATGCGGCCGGGGATGCCACGTTTAAATTCATCTTTGGTAGCAAAGAATGCAGCATGCGGACCGCCATACCCAAGCGGAACTCCAAAACGCTGAGCAGAACCTATTGCTACATCAGCGCCCAATTCTCCCGGAGGTGTTAATAAGGTTAGCGCCAGCAGGTCGGTTGCCAGCACCACGTATCCATTTACTGCATGAACCTTATTTATAAACTCACGATAATCTTCTATTGAGCCCATGCTGTTTGGATACTGCACGATTGCGCCAAAATAATTTTCATCAAGTGCAGCTATTTTAAAATCTCCATAAACAAGTTCAATATTTATTGGAACAGCTCTCGTTAATAAAACTTCTTTTGTTTGTGCAAATATGTGCTGGTCTACAAAAAATTTAGGTGAGCCGATTGTCTCCGTTTTGTTCTTGTGATGAAACAACATGGCCATAGCTTCTGCAGCAGCAGTAGCTTCATCCAGCAGGCTGGCATTCGATAATTCCAAACCTGTTAAATCACACACCATGGTTTGGTAGTTAAGTAAACTTTCAAGCCGGCCCTGCGATATCTCGGCCTGGTAAGGAGTGTATTGGGTATACCATCCCGGGTTCTCAAAAACATTGCGGAGTATCACACTTGGCGTGATGGTATTGTAATATCCCTGGCCAATATAAGTTTTAAAGACCTTGTTCTTTGCTGCTATCTTTTTAAGCTCGTCCAGGTATTCAAATTCTGTTTGTGCAACAGGAAGTTTTAATAGATTTTTTAAACGTATAGCGGGAGGAACTGTTTGGTTGATGAGTTCATCCAGGTTATCAATGCCAATGGTTTTCAACATTTCGTTCTTTTCTTCCTCATTAACACCAATGTGGCGGCCTGCAAATTCGTACTGTTGTTGTTCAAAAAGATTCATATTGCTGTAGTGGTTTATCCCTGTCTGACCAAAGCTGCCACGACGAGGGGTTTATTGGTTATTGCTATGATTTTCAATTCAGGTGTATTATGCTGAATTTGGTGCCGCAAATTTACGATATCACAACAAGATTTAATGCTAATAAGTTCGGTACTTTTGACCTGTGGAAAATTAGGGGATACTACTTTGCTCATGTAATGAAGGATTTTGAAATAATAGGCTACTATATATGAGCTATGTAGTACAAAGTATGATCAGTTAATTAATTGTACAAATGGAAGAAGAGCTTTTACAAAACTGGGAGAAAAGATCAGCAGATCATCAGAAGGTATATAAACAATACCTCCACCGCGCTGACAAGAATAAAGTGCTGAAAGCCCTGCCCCAACTGCATGAGGAAGCTTTTGAAAAAATAGACTGTCTTAAATGTGCCAATTGCTGTAAAACCTATAGCCCCCGGTTTAAAACACCCGATATTAAACGTATTGCCAAATATTTAAAGATGAAGGAGGGTGACCTGATCAATACTTACCTGTTCATTGACAGCGAGGGAGACTATGTTTTAAGATCGAAACCCTGCCCGTTCCTGGGAGCGGATAATTATTGCAACATTTACGAAGTACGGCCATCCGATTGCCACCGTTTTCCTTATACTGACGAAGATGTATTACTTAAGCGGCAACCTCTGACCTTAAAGAACAGCAGTTTTTGTCCAATCGTATATTATGTGCTTGAGAAGTTGGTTGCAGCTAAGTAGTTGTCAGGCCACTACAAAAGATTTTAATTTTTTGAAGCCTATGTTTATTATCTTCTTTTAGGGTTATAAAGGAATACCAGTGGCCAGACAACTATTTTATACTCAATTCCGCAAACGCTGCACTTAAAGGCCTTTCAATGCCATCTCCTTTCCACTCCGGGGAACCGGGGATCTCTTTAGCTTTTAATATCTCTTCTTTGGTCTTGCCAGCCCTTATTTCAGCTTCTGTGAATTTTAAAAGATTACCCAGGTAGCCACCAAATGCTTTCAGGTCATCGGCTTTAATTACAACATCATATCCGGAAGCTGCATGTCCGCAAACAAACTGTGTTTTGATATCAAAAGTAGCAATGACCTTATCCAGGAGGATTATCCAGTTGGCAATATCGGCACCCGAAGTTTTATCTATAAATGGATGGCGGCGGTTAAAAACAAGATCGCCCATATGAACAATATTGGCATGTTGAAAATGGATAATTGCATCACCATTGGTATGTGCTGCACCAAAATAATGAGCCCTAATTTTTTCTTTACCCACTTTTGTATTCCACCCCTCGTTGCCAAAGGTTATATCCGGTACATGAAATTTATCAACTGCAGTTTTTTGTTCAGCAGCCACCCTTAACTGGTTGGATTTTGAGTTTTGATGTGCTACCACATGCTCTGCTATTCCTTTAAAAGCAATATTGCCGGAAGTATGATCTGCATGATGATGGGTGTTGATAAGGTAACGGAAAGTTTTTTTACCTTTCTTTTTTAGTTCTTCAATTAAATGTCCGGCAGTATCGGGAAACTGTGCATCAATCACCACAATCCCTTTTTTTGTTAGTAAAAAAGCAATGGTGCCACCTTTTTCTGTAAAGATGCCAATATCATTTGTAAGCCATTTTATTTTCCAGGCAGGGTCTTGTAAAAATGAGGCAAGTGAATCTTTATTAAGTAAGGCTAAACCGGCAATTATTAAACCGCTATTGCGTAGGAATGATCTGCGTTGCATGTGTTATTGTTTAAAGGTTTTAATGTATAAAGGGTTGACTTAGGGGTATATCATTCTTTATTTTGTGTAACCGAGTTTACTCACCAAGTAATTTTTCAACTTCAATTTTTAATACTGGTAAATGAGTAACAACAATGTCCCAGATAATATCATCAGAATCAGAATCATATCCATGAATTATCCGGTTCCTGGTATCAACAATTTTTCTTGAATTGGAAAGAACAACAGCGTCATCTTTCAGTAAAATCCTATTCATAGCTTCACCAATTATTTTCACATTTCTCTCTACGGCTCTGCGGGTCTTTATATCATTTTGGTAAGCAGCAAACTCTTTTGCTGTATCTGCAAAAAAAGCTATCAATTTCATTAATAGCATTTAAAATATCATAAAGCCACACTTTTATATCAATGTCCATAAATAAGTTGTCTTTGCTTATTCAGGCTTTGCCTGAAATATGGATTTTTAATAGCTTTTTCTTCCAGTAAATCTACAGGTCGGTTGAATATTTTTGGTAAGGAGAATTTAAAGTCAAAATAATTGTCGGCATATAACGAAGTATCTATTGGGTCAAAATCAACCACCAGGTCAATATCACTTTCGCTGTTAAAATTTGGCGTTAACACCGAGCCAAAGGCATAAAGCTGCCTTACCTTATGTGTAGCACAAAGTTTTTTAATATCACCTATATGTGTTTCAAATAAAGTCATTAAAACATGTTGATAAACAAATCTAATAAAAAAGCAGGAGAATTGATAAGCTCTAGGAATAATAGGTAGTTAAGCGTAAACTGAATGATGAAAGTGGTAGTAAATAATTTAAACAGTAAACCCGGTTGCCGGTGATTGGTAAACTGCTAAGACATAGGCACGAACACCAGCAACGGCAAAAAAATATTTTGCCTTCTGGATTTATTTAAGTTCAACTTCGTCTAAAAATGTTTTTATCGCACTAATATTCTGACTTTTGTTATCATGCATGGTTCCATGGCCAGCACCTTCAATCATAACATATTTAGCATTGGGTACTAAACTCTGAAAATACATTACAGTTGTCGGGCGGGCTTCATCAAATTCGCCGGTTATGAAAAGTGTTGGCACTTTAATAGTTTTTAAACTTTGCACCCTGTTGTAATTAATAAGGGTGCCGGTTGCAGTAAACTCAGTGGGGCCCCACATGTAATTATAAATAAACTTATTACCTTTTGAAGTTGCTGTATCCAATTCACTTGTTAACCTTGTCTTTCGTACACCAAAATTTTTGCTGAATACTTCATTGGCATTTTTATATTGAGGTGATTCAAAGTCATGATTTTTTTCTCCGGTTTTAATTGCCAGTTGAATAGAATCCGGTAATGTACTGATAAGGGTATCGGCATCGGCTTTCCATAATGACGTACTAAAATAGGGACTGTTAAATATAATGGCCTTAATGCCTTTTGGATATTTTAAGTAATATTCTAAAGCTAAAGCAGTACCCCATGAATGGCCATGCAAATAAAACGCTTTTAATCCCAGTGAAATTTTTAGTGCTTCTACCTGCTCAACAAAATTTTCAACTTTAAGTAATGCAGTGTCTGTATGATAATCAGAACGTCCGCTGCCAAGCTGATCAAATATAATAACGGGCCTATCCTGTCCTAAAGAAGCAAATTGGTAAAAAGATTTACTGGTACCGCCAGGTCCGCCATGCAGCATGAGGATAGGTGTTTGTTTCCCTTCTCCTAAAACACGGTACCATATTTTACCTCCTTTTACATTAACATAACCTTCTCCCGCTTTTATTTGGGGTACAGATCTGCAGCCTGTGGATAGCGCTATAATAATAAACGTAAATAAGCTGATAAACAGTTTAGCGTTGTGGATATATTTCATGTATTATATTTGAAGTATAAATATAGGCAACCCATTTTTTAAAAAGAAATGAGAGCTGAATAGGTTGTCAGCGATGATGCTATGAAAAACTACCGCTTGGATAAAATATTTTTCTTCACTTTTTTCCGACTTCCTTCAAAATATATAGTACTATAGTTCGACTTAGTTTACTAATACTCCAGTTTCCTCAACTTTGGAAACTTAAGCCAGGTACCCGCTACCACCAATACCGACATGGCACCGCCAAAAATAATTGCCGGCACGGTGCCAAATATGCGGGATGTTACCCCACTTTCAAACTGACCCAATTCGTTGCTGCTGTTTATAAAGATCAAATTAATAGAAGCCACACGGCCCCTTAATTCATCAGGTGTAAACAATTGCAGGATTGTGCCACGTACCACTACACTTACGGCATCGCAGAGCCCGGCAGCAAACAAAGCCATAAAACTGAGCCAGTAAACTTTTGATAAACCAAAAATGATGATGGCTATTCCAAAGCCTGCCACGGCCAGCATCATTTTTAAACCCTGTTTTTTTCGCATTGGATACTTTACAAGTATTGCAACAATAATAAGGCTGCCAAGATCCATCGCGGCATTTAAAAAGCCATAACCGATAGGCCCGGTATGGAGGATATTTGACGCAACTTCCGGTATAAAAGCACTGGCCCCTCCAAAAAGCACAGCAAAAAGATCCAATGAAATTACGCCCAGTAAGTTTTTATTGTTGTAAACAAATGAGAATCCCTTTTTGATAGAGCTCAGCATCGGCTCTTTTTCCATGGTACTTACAGGGGGCTTTGGATAAAGCTGTAAAGCGAAAATGCCTGCTATCAAAATTAATGCGGCTGTTACAAAGTATGCGCCTCCAATTCCTATGAATGCGATGAGTAATCCTCCAACCGCATGTCCGCCAATAGATGATATTAACCAGGTTGATGAATTATAAGAAATAGCCCTTGGCAATTGTTCACGGGGAACAATGGCCGCGATCATGCTGTTTGCTGCGGGCCCGGCAAAGGAGCGGATGATACCGGTACAAAATACCACAATAAAAATTACAGAAAGTTGCGTAGATCCGGAGAAATTGAACCCGGGAATGCTTACCAGTGCAAGCGCTATACCGCAAAGCATATAAAAGATGTAAGACCAGACCAGTATATTTTTTTTATTGTGCCTGTCAATATAGTGCCCGGCATACAGCGCAGCAATAACGGCGGGAATAAATTCAGCCACGCCCGCAAGGCCAACCATATACGTATTTGCAAGGTGAAAGACCTGGTAAATAACAATGGTGGTTATCATACGTAACCCCAGCACAAAAAACAATCTTGCAAAAATAAAATTCCGGAATTCAACGGGAAATTTGCTGTTGCTCATTAAGGCAAAGTTAAATAATGTTGCCCATCTTCATATTCTTTATCAAGGGCGTCAAGGATCACCTTTATGTGTTCCTCATTTCCTAAGAAATCAGCATTGCCGGCATCCACATACAGGGTCTTTATATTATGCTGTTTGATATACTGGGTATAGGTTTCCTGTAAAGTGAACAGGTAATCATTGGGGATGGATTGCTCATAATCCCGGTTACGTTTTTTAATATTCTCCTGTAATTTTTTTACAGGAGTGTGCAGGTAGATTACAATATCGGGCTGCACTATTTGCGGGTTGATGATCTCAAACAGCTTTTGGTACAAACGGAATTCTTCATCAGACAGGTTTACCTTGGCAAACAAAAGGCACTTGGTAAAAAGATAATCGGAAATGGTTACATTTTGAAACATGTCATTGGTCTGCAGCAGGTCTTTGAGTTGTTTATACCGCTCGGCCATAAAGAAGAGTTCAAGCGGGAAAGCATACTGCCGGGGATTTTCGTAGAACTTTGGTAAAAAAGGGTTGTCAGCAAATTCTTCCAGGATCAGACGGGCATTAAAATGTTTGCTTAATAAATGAGCGAGGGTGGTTTTACCGGCGCCGATATTCCCTTCTATGGTTACAAAATTGTATTTCATGCAGTATAGTAAAAGCGGAGTGCAAAATAAGCGTAAAGACCTTTAAGGCAATTAAAACTTTTTCACATTTAGTGTGTCGGGACAGTGTATAAGCAATTGGTGAACTGTGCTTTTAAATACAGGGTGTACCAGGTTTGGTGACAGTTCATTCAGTGGTACCAATACAAAGCGCCTGTTTGGGATTTGGGGGTGAGGCACAGAAAGATCTTTTTGGTGGATGATCTCTTTGTTGAAAAATAAAATATCAATATCAATGATACGGGGTGCATTCTTTACCGTTCTTAATCTTCCCATTTTTTTTTCGATGTTTAAAATAGCTTCCATCGTTTGTTGAACTGTTAAACTGGTTTCAGCAATGATCACCTGGTTAAAAAAATCAGGCTGCTTTGTGTTACCCCATGCTGCAGTGGAATATAAACCTGACCTTCGTGTTATTTTGCCGATCTGTTTTTCAATTTGTGCAATTGCTTTGGATAACTGTGTTTTGCTATTGCCCAAATTACTGCCCAGGAGAAGGTAGGTTCTATTCATTTGAAAGTATAAAGTCGTTGATCAAAAATAAATGGGTTAGATCTTTTGATCTTTATTTTTTTAAAATCCGGGTGATAGGGGTTGACGAGTAAATTATATTCTTCATTGATTATTGCTGAAGGCACTTTTAAAACAAGACTTTCATTGTTCTTTAAAAATTCAGTTCCCATAAATGCTGTATAGTCCTCATCTTCCAGCCAGTTCTTTTTAAGTTTATTGAGATTTATCTCGGTTACAGCAGTATCATCCGGGATTGTAATAGCCAGTAGGTGATAAAAATGCTGAATATCCTGCAAACCAATATGAACCAAAAGTTCCAGTACGCTAAGGGAGATACTTTCGGCTGTATACAGCATGCTACTCCCTGGCATATTCCACCTGGCGCCTTTTATTTTGGCGCCGGTACCGGAAATGTCATCTTTAAATAATGAGTTTGTAATGCGGTAAACGATCATGCAAATAATCCGTGTTGTATCCTGTGCAATTGGGTTAATATCCTTTCAATGCCATTAATCGAATACAGGGAATCAAAAGAAAGGTTACCGCCAAGCATATAAGGATCACGCTTTAACCAGTTGTAAAAATTCTCAATTTTTCCAAAAGTGATCTTGCCTTCTTTTAATACTTTATCAATTTGCAATGCACGCTCGGCATTGATGGCAGCAAAGCTGCTGTTGTTTTTTGCATACCGTTGTAAAGTTCGCTCACTTATATGCAGTATTGCAGCCCATTCGGCTTGGGTAAAAGGAGCTTTATCTGCAATTTTTTTGAATTCGGAATAGGTAAAATCTTTTACCTGCGGCAATGCTTTAATGCTTCGATAAACCGGCATAGCCTCTTTTACTTTTTGCGGCTGGGGGGCGGCATCCCGGTAAGTTGTATTTTTATCTTTCTTTCTCATGTGCCTGACATTTGTCCTGTAAAGGTACGACACATGGCGGGAAGTTCAAAATTTTTTTAAACCCTTTTTAACCAATAGCTTTGCCCTTCAATTATAAAATTATGCAAAAATACAGCCAGACAAGGGCAATGCTGGCCATTACCAAAGCCAGTTTAAGAGCCATTTTCAGAAGCCCCTCTGCTGTGATCTTCAGTTTTGTATTTCCCTTTGTTTTTATACTCGTTTTTGGATTTATCGGTAATAACAGTACCGCTCCGGTTTATAAGATCGTTATTGATAAAGGCAGCGATACCACTAATGCCTTATATGAATCCATTAAACTAAGCAAAAGGATCCGCATTCTTTCCTTTGCCAATGAAGCTGAACTTAAAAATAGTATAGTAAAGGGGAAGATCGCGGGGGTATTGAAAATAACTAAGTCTGGTGTTGCAAGCCCTGAATACATCTATACCATTAAAAGTTCAAACGCCAGTAATGATAAATGGCCCCAGTTACTTCCTGTATTAGATGCAATAGCGAATAAGATAAGCAATGCTAAATATGTGAACAGGCAAAATTTTGCAATAGAAGATTTTAATTTTCAAAGAGATATTGAAACGGTAAGAGAATACAAAACCATTGATTTTATTTTACCGGGGCAGTTAGGGTTTTCTCTATTAAGCTCCGGTGTATTTGGAGTTGCATTTATGTTTTTTAATTTAAGGAATACGCTTGTATTAAAGCGATTTTTTGCCACGCCCATAAGCCGCACTCATATCGTATTGGGCGAAGCTTTTAGCCGGGTTATTTTTCAGATGCTGACAGCCATAGTAATTATATTGGTTGGTCATTACCTTTTTGATTTTACGTTGGTGAAGGGGTTGGAGACACTACTAAATATGCTTGTGCTTAGTTTTATCGGGTTACTTGTATTTATGGGTTTTGGATTTATAGTTAGTGGCCTGGCAAAAAATGACAGTACTATTCCTCCCTTTGCAAATTTGATAACCTTACCACAATTCTTATTGGGGGGCACATTCTTTTCAGTAGAGGTTTTCCCCAAATGGCTGCAGCCCATTTCAAATGCATTGCCGCTTACTCATCTGAATACGGCTATGAGGCGGGTTGCATTTGAAGGTCAAAACTTATGGGATGTACGTATTGAGATCGGTATACTTTTTATATGGGGCATAGCTGTTTATATAGCAGCAATTAAAGTTTTTAAATGGGAATAAGCATGAGGTATCTTAAAATGGCTATACTTAGCTTTGTAGTTTTCTTTACGATGTTCACTGTGATCGGTTTATTATTTCCTTCGCATATCAACTCGGTTAATGCAGTTATTGTAAATCAAAAAAAACAAACTGTGTTAAATGTATTTCAACTGTCTGATTCATGGATAAAATGGTATCCTTTCTTTATCCCGGGAGTAGATGCTCACATAAATGATGTTGATAAAGATTCAACCATTTTTTTTAATAATAAAAAAGAACTTCTGATTTATAATAAAAAAGCAGACAGCAATTCTGTTTCCTTTCTTATCAAAAATGATAAAGGGCGAATAGTACAGCATCATATTGTTGCATTGGATATTGAGGGCGACAGTAACCAGGTTCAGCTTGTTTGGAACGAGACAGAAAAATTAAAATGGTATCCATGGGAAAGATTCAGGGGACTTGTGCTTGAAAAAGCAAAAAAAGAATATTTACAAGCTGTGCTCAATAGTTTTAAGCAATATGCTGATACCATCCGGGCGTATTAAAACGGGAAACTGATCTTTCCCATGGACACTGCAGGAATGCCTGATCCCAAATTTTCGAAAGTTGATGTATTACCGCTAATACACTCATTAGCAAGTAAGGCAAACAGGATGGCTTCTTTTGCATCCGGGTCAACTCCATGATTTCCACTGCTTTTAAAAATGCATTTTGGTAATAGATCCTGCAAATGCTGCATGAGCAAAGGATTATGGTACCCGCCACCACTGGTGAACACGGGTATACTTTCTTTTTCCTGGAGGCAGGTTCCAATAGCTTCAGTAATTGTCTCTGCTGAAAACCTGTTCAGGGTGGCCATGGTATCTTCAGCAGGTATATTTACAGTAGCACTTTTCTTTTTTGCTGCCGAAAGGTAACCCAAGTTAAATAATTCAGGTCCGGTAGATTTTGGAAGTCCTTTTTTAAAAAAATCATTATCCTTGAGTGCGGCTAATAAGGCTTCATTTACGATCCCCGCTTTTGCGATTGCGGCATCTTTATCATAGAATTTTCCAGGATATTGTTGCTGCATATAAGTGTCCATCATGGTATTGCCGGGACCTACATCTGTACAAAGCACATTTTTATTTGTGTTGGTGCCGGGTAAAAATGTAAAATTAGCAATGCCGCCAATATTCAATAGAATACGGTCTTCTCCTTTCTTGCTGAACAGCAAATGATCGGCATAAACCGCCAGGGGAGCACCTTCACCACCGGCGGCGATATTTTTTTGCCTGAAATCGCTGAGTGTAATAATGCCGGTAGCAACTGCTAAATGGTCTCCATCCCCGATCTGTAAAGTTGCATTCCCAAATCCAGGCTGCTGGTGTAAACTTTGCGGAGCATGGTAAATGCTTTGTCCATGGCTGGCGATAAGATCAACCATTTCTTTTCCAACTTTCCATTTTTGTAAGCAGTCATTTATCATTGCTGCATGTTGAAGTGCTATCCACGGGTTAAGCAGGCAAAGCTTTTCAAGGTCAATTTGTTTTTTTGAGAATACAGACCTTACTTCATTTTTAAAATTATCCGTATAGGCAATGGTTTCAAATTGAAGTAATTCCACGCCCGTATTTTCTCCATGCCCTTTTACCTTGCATAGTGCAATATCCAAACCATCCAATGAAGTTCCGCTCATCAGGCCTACAATAAGTTTTGTTGGCTTAGCGGCAATATCATAAAGCTTTTGAATATTTCTGTTCATACTATTGTTTAATGAAATTGAGGTTACGTTTTATGCCTTCAAACTTAGTTCTTTTAACGGGAGAATTTTTGAAAATGGTTTTGAAAGTTTCTTCGGTCAATTCCTCCCATTCGGCATTAGAAAAATTTAATATTTCTGGTATTGGTGTAAAACTTGTATCGGTTGTTGGTTTTGAAAACCTGTTCCATGGACAAACATCCTGGCAAATATCACAGCCAAACATCCAGTTGTCAAATTTACCCTGCATACTACCAGGTATCAATGCATCTTTTAATTCTATTGTAAAGTAAGAAATGCATTTGCTGCCATCCACAATTTTGTCAGGTAAAATAGCAGCAGTTGGACAGTGATCAATGCATCGGGTGCAGGTACCACAATAATCTTTTGTATAAGCATCATCATACAGTAGTTCAAGATCAACGATCAATGTAGCAATAAAAAAAAAGGATCCTGTTTGTTTATTGATCAGGTTACCATTCTTACCTATCCATCCAATACCGGTTCTTTGTGCCCATGCTCTTTCTAAAACAGGGGCACTATCAACAAAACCCCGGCCATGCACTTCTCCTACCTGTTCTTTTATTTGCTCCAGGAATGAACGTAATCTACTTCTGATCACTTCATGATAATCATTTCCATAAGCGTACTTTGACACCCTGGGCGCTTCTTTTTGTTGATGTTCTTCCGGAAAATAATTCAATAATAAGCTGATCACCGACTTAGCACCCGGTACTAATTTTGAAGGGTCTATCCTCATGTCAAAATAGTTTTCCATATACTGCATTTGGCCATGCATACCTTTGCTCAGCCAGTTTTCCAGTCGCCGGGCATCTTCAGTAAGCACCTGTGCCTTGGCAATGCCGCAATGGTCAAAGCCAAGGGCTGTTGCTATTGACTTAATTATTTCCGTATGTTTCTGAACGGGGCTCATGGGTCAGTGGTATCTTCTAAATGGAGCTTATGAAAAAAGCGGTGAGCTACGGGAGCAATTAAGATACCAATAGTACTTATGAATGCAACCCCACTGAAAAGGGCATACAAGGAAGCAAACACTTTTGCTGTGTGTGTTAATTTGATAGCGTTGTCGATGATTGGCCCCATACCACTTAGTATCATTGATGCATTCAATAAGCTATCGTACCAGTCAAATTCAGGAATGCTGAGTTTGTACCCAATTACCCCTATCATCAAACAGATAAACATAATACCTATGCCAAATAGCACATTTCTCCAAAGGCGTTGATAATAGATCTTTACCGGTGCCAGCTTTTGTTTTTTATGTTCAGTCATGCGTATAGTTTGTATAAAAATACAAAGAGGCTGTCTCAAAAGTCAAATTTTGCCGGGAAGCCGGGAAGGCGAAAAAAAACGTAAGTTTAAAATCAAAACTTTGCGTCTTACCGTCTTCCCGGTTATTATCCGTTTAATTGATTTTAAGACAGCCTCCTTTTACTTCAATTTATTTTTTTAAAAGTTAATATCATACCCTATAGTACCGATCAATTCAAAATAACCAAAGCTGTGGTTTACTTTTCCATTGCCTGCGCCCAGGGCATTTATGTAATTGGCAAATCCGGTTTTGGCAGTTCCTTCAAAAAATAATTTCCGGCTAATATACCACCTGGCACCAGCTTCGGTGCCAAAACAATAACCTGCAATATGAAACCTGTTGTCAACACGTTTGTTGCTTAAAGTAATGTCGGTTTTAGGAATCAATATACCAGCCCCTGCTTTCCACAAAGCTGTAAATATGCGGCGTTTGGCGTTTCTTTTTAATTCGTATTGCTGTACATAATTAATTTGGTAAAAATTGGCACCATTGGTATGTTCAAAATGTACCTGGTTAAAAGAAAAAGCCGTGTCTTTGTCAAAATAATTATCTCCAATATAGCCTTTTGCTCTTACAAGCTGGTTATCGTACACTATGTATTTGGTATGGTCGTAATTAATTTCAATTGCTTTACTGTGTTTTTTGTTCAGGTAAAAACCTAGCCGGTAGTTATATTGTGGTACGGTCACTTCAACAGGGTTCTTAATTATTCCATCCAAATCAGGTCTGTCGTGTGCCCTGGCTTTGTACAAAGTAAAATTGTGAGGTACGCCATCTACCACAGTGTTGAAATGAATTTTGCTCCTGCTGTACCACTCGGTATTATATCCCCATTGCAGGTACATTCCGGTTAGAAGCTTATTTTTTTTTTGTGGGAATGCGCACACCCAGATGAGGCTGGTTACGGCCAATGCAGTTAGTTTTTTCATTCGGTTAGTTTTCTATAGTTAGAATAAATTCTACGCTATAATCGCAGCTAGCAATTTATACGAAGGTAAGTGTATATCTACATTTGCCTGCAACAATAGCATAAAAAACTTAATACTGCTGCATAACCGACAGCTACTTATAAACAGCTATGCCATAATAGCGCAGTTATGAACTTGGATTGAGTTTTGTGTTTGATTATTAAAATAATTTTATGAGTTTACAAAACCTAACTATAAAGTCTCAGGAAATATTACAGCAGGCACAGCAACTGGCTTTTACTGATAATAATGCCAATATAGAAACAGAGCATATTTTAAAGGCGCTTTTGAATGATAAGGATTCGCCGGTTGAATATTTGCTTAAAAAGAATAACGTTAACATCGGGTATGTTGAAGAAAAGCTTGATGCTGCCATTTCAAAACTACCCAAAGTTACAAGTGGGGAGCCCGCACAATCTTTAAGCCGGGAGGCTAATAATGTGTTGTTAAGATCTACAGCTACTTTAAAAACATTTAAAGATGAATTTGTGAGCGTAGAGCATCTGTTGCTTGCTATGCTGCAGGGCACCGATAATACGGCTAAATTACTGAAAGATGCAGGGCTTACTGAAAAAGGATTGATCGCAGCCATTATAGATCTTAAAAAAGGCTCCACTGTTTCTTCCCAAACCTCCGAAACCCAATTCAATGCACTGAATAAATATGCGAGGAACCTGATAGAAATGGCAGGAGCCGGTAAGCTGGATCCTGTTATCGGTCGTGATGAAGAGATCAGGAGAACATTGCATATCCTGTCCAGAAGAAGTAAAAATAATCCCATCCTGGTAGGTGAACCTGGCGTTGGTAAAACTGCTATAGCAGAGGGTTTGGCCATTCGTATTGTTAACGGGGATGTTCCTGAGAATTTAAAATCCAAGATCATTTATGCATTGGATATGGGCCAGCTGATAGCGGGTGCCAAATATAAAGGAGAGTTTGAAGAGCGGTTAAAATCGGTAGTAAAAGAAGTGAGTACAAGCGATGGGCAGATCATTCTTTTCATTGATGAGATCCATACCCTTGTGGGAGCTGGTGGAGGAGATGGGGCCATGGATGCTGCCAATATTTTAAAGCCCGCATTGGCCAGGGGTGAGCTGAGGGCAATAGGCGCTACAACTTTAAATGAGTATCAAAAATTCTTTGAAAAAGATAAAGCATTAGAACGTCGCTTCCAGAAAGTAATCATCAGTGAGCCAACCGTTGAAGATGCAGTTTCTATTTTGAGGGGCCTCAAGGATAGATATGAAACCTATCACCATGTTCTGATTAAAGACGAAGCGATCATTGCGGCAGTTGAATTATCAAACCGGTATATCACCGACCGTTTCTTACCCGATAAAGCCATTGACCTGATTGACGAAAGTGCGGCCAAATTACGACTGGAAATGAACAGTATGCCCGAAGAACTGGACGAGCTGGAAAGAAGAATTCGTCAGTTGGAAATTGAAAGGGAAGCCATTAAAAGAGAGAAAGACGAGCCTAAACTAAAGCAATTAAATACGGAGATATCAAACCTGTCAGTTGAGCGGGATACATTTAATGCTAAATGGCAACAGGAAAAGGAAATTGTAGAAAAGATACAGAATGCTAAGGCCGAAATAGAGAACCTGAAACTTGCGGCCGATAAAGCTGAACGTGAGGGAGATTATGGAAAAGTGGCCGAGATCCGCTATGGAAAAGTACAGGAGCAGGAAAAGATCGTGGAAGAATATGGTACCCAGCTAACCGACAGCACAGAAAAGCGCATGTTAAAGGAAGAAGTGGATGCAGAGGATATAGCAGAGAATGTGGCAAAAGCCACCGGAATACCAGTTATGAAGATGATGCAGAGTGAAAGGGAAAAGCTTTTGCTTTTGGAGGAAGAACTACATAAGCGGGTGGTGGGACAGGAGGAAGCTATTGGTGCTATTTCAGATGCAATAAGGCGTAGCAGGGCAGGTTTGCAGGATCCTAAAAAACCAATCGGATCCTTCATTTTCCTGGGAACAACAGGGGTGGGTAAAACGGAATTAGCCAAAGCACTGGCAGATTACCTCTTTGATGATGATACCATGATGACCCGGATAGATATGAGTGAGTACCAGGAGAAACACGC
This sequence comes from Ferruginibacter sp., assembly GCA_046596255.1. Taxonomy (GTDB): domain Bacteria; phylum Bacteroidota; class Bacteroidia; order Chitinophagales; family Chitinophagaceae; genus Ferruginibacter. The sequence continues at coordinate 17,249 of JBKJMZ010000102.1, forward strand.
TGTGAGCAGGCTTTTAGGAGCCCCTCCAGGCTATGTTGGGTACGATGAGGGAGGTCAGCTTACCGAGGCCGTAAGGCGCAAGCCATATAGCGTAATCCTGTTGGATGAAATTGAAAAGGCGCATCCTGACGTTTTTAACGTACTTTTGCAGGTATTAGATGATGGAAGGCTCACAGATAATAAAGGTCGTATTGTCAATTTTAAGAATACGATAATAATCATGACCTCAAATATGGGCAGCCATATTATTCAGGATAATTTCGAAAATGTTACCGAAGATAATAAGGATGAGGTGGTTGAGAAGACCAAAGTAGAGGTGATGGCCTTATTACGTCAAACCATACGTCCCGAGTTCTTAAACAGGATCGACGAAGTGATCATGTTTCAACCTTTGATGAAAAAGGAGATCAAAGGAATTATTAAGATGCAATTGGATGGTTTAAAGCAACTGGTTGCTCAAAACGGGATCAATTTACAATTCAGTGATTATGTACTTGATTTCCTTGCTGAAAATGGATACGACCCACAATTTGGAGCAAGGCCACTTAAGCGGCTTATCCAGAAAGAGATTGTAAATCAATTGAGCAAGCGTATCCTGGCCAGTGATATTGATAAGACCAGGCCTGTTTTGGTTGATGTGTTTGATGGTACCGTCGTTTTCAGGAATGAGCACGTAAAGGAGCAGGCATTAAATGAGCAGAAAAAATAAACAGAACAATACATTCATAAAAGTTGTTTAAATACAACAGATAAAAGACAAATACTATGGCAATGAAAGTAAAAGAAGTAGTAGAGATCATCCCACCAAAGGATATTTTTGTAGGTAACATTGATGCAACGGTAACCCTGATGGAGTTTGGTGAGTATGAAAGCGAAGATTGTGCAAAAGCTAATGAAGTAGTAAAGAAACTACTGGAAGAATTTGATGGCAAGATCAGGTTCCAGTTCCGTCATTTCCCTTTAACAAGGATTCATCAGCGCTCCATGAAGGCCGGCGAAGCAGCTGTTGCAGCATCCCAGGTTGGTAAATTTTGGGAAATGCATAATATCTTATTTGAAAACCGCCGTCAATTGGGTACAACCAGTTTAAAGCTTTATTCTAAAGAAGCAGGAGTGGTTAATAAGCATTTTTTGGATGACCTGATCAATTCAACTTATGGATGGCAGGTGCGTAATGACCTGAATGAAGGTATTGAAAAAGGGGTACGTGATGTACCTGCTTTCTTCGTTAATGGCGAAATGGTAAGCGGCAAACCTACTTTCGAGAACCTGAGCAAGGATATAAACCTGGCTTTGAAGAAGACAAAGAAAAAGGCGCCTGTAAAGCAAAGGGCTTAATACTATAGCTTAAGGCTCCAATGAAAATTGGAGCTTTTTTTTTCAGTTTACTTCAACATAGTAGCTCATAAATTCCCGGCCGTTTATAAAAACGGTTACTGGATATGAATTTTCTTCCTCGAACTTATAATTGAAACTCAGGTTTCCACCGCTAAAAGAATAATTCATTTCCTTCAGTTTATATTTCTTTTTTTCGCCAATACCCAATTCAACTTTTGTGATCTCTTTATCGCCGTTCAATATATAACTGAAATTAACAGCTTTGGTAGCTTTGGCTTTCAGGTTACCATCATTGGGTGAATATTTTTTCATAGCAAATTCCAGGGCTGCAACTTTAATGACGGGCAGTTGATAAAAATCCTTTTTATTCTTAGGGGCTGGGCCGAGTTTCCAGGCCTCATTATCGGGGTAATGCTGCAGGTTAAAGTTGGCTTTCTCTGCAAAGAAATAAGCATCTGTATATGACTTGGTGAACTCTTTCAATTCTGCATCAGCATAACCACTTCCCCAGGCAGGGTCTACATAAAACCAGGTATCGGGGCTTTGTCCCAATTGCACCACTGCCCAGCTATGATTTATTTCAACATCCTTTTCACCGATATGGCTGGTATTGTTTTTTACAAAACCATCAACCGTGAGGCAACGGATATCAGCACTGCTGCACATATCCTGGAACAGGCTTGCAAAGCCAATACCCACAGCCTTGCGGCTTAATAAAACATCAGTAGGTGTATTTTTTGCTGTACTGTTATTACGGGCAGCTTTTATATCGTAGGTAATATTATTGGATATCCAGTAATAAATGGCTCTTGCTTTATCAACTTTATCGGTAAACTTATTGCTCACCACATTATTTATGGTACCCATGCTCATACTGTCTAATGAGCCAAGACTTTTTACATAGGCATCTACGGCAGTAAAATCACGCCCATTTGTTTGTGCGTCTACATTAAAACCCGTGATGATAAATAAAGCCGGGAAAATTTTTTTCAAAAGATTTTTCATGCTTAAAATTACGTATCTAAAAGTTAATAAAATGGCAAAGCATTTTTATGCCGGAAAGTCGGGAAGTCGTGATAAATTCAGAAACTGAAGTACAATATTTACCGTCTAATCGCCTTACCGGTAAATATTTTGGCAATTGTTATTTGAAATCAAATAAGGTGGCAGTAAAAATGCCTCTTTCCCGTTTTTTAAAAATGGCTTTCCAGTTACCAACATAGCGTATGAGTGAGGGCACTAGATATTCGCCGTGTTTTGACATGACCACTTCCATCTTTACATTAAAATCGTAAACAGCTGCACTATAGCTTAATGAATAATTACGTGCCACTACTTCTAAGGTTTCTGTATTGAACCAGGTTATCATTTCATCAATTACCACATCATCTTTACTGCCCGGTTTTACTTTTTGGGTAAAAATGTAACAGCTGGTATTCTTGTACATATCTATATCAATGCTCATGTCATACCGGTCAGCCATTTCATCATCGTATATAGCTGTTTTATTGCTGATAAATGGTAAGCCATTAATTTTTCTGCCTGGATTAAAGAAAAGCATTTTCAGCTGCTCTTTATTTTTCTCCAAACCTGATTTGTCTTTTGTGCTGAATTCACGCCCGGTAACAATATTGTCTTCCCCGCAAATGGATCCGGAGGTGAAAAAGAGTGAAGCATACATCTGTGCTGTATAATAATTGAACTGGTGATTCTCATCATAGATATCGCCGGTAACCTTTTCTGACAGTGTTTGCATACTTCGGCAATTATTACTGCGTACCTGTTTGGTCATACTCTGCAGGCCAGCCTTCATTTTTCCCTCGCTGTCATTCATCCTGATATCATTGATGGCGGTAAAATTGAGTATGCGCAGGTTACGAAAGGCTTTATAAAAACTGGTATCGCTTTTAATTCGGTTAATGAATGCAGGAACATTAAGTTTGTTATTCAATACAACCTCACTGAGGGTAATTGTTTTTTTTCCTACCGTGACAATGCTGTCATTTTTTTCCTGTGCAAAAGACTGAATACAGGAAAACAGGCAAAAAAAAGCAGGTATGATCTTTTTAATCATACCTGCAAGTTACTAAGTTGAACATCGATTGGATCGAAGTTCTTTAATTTTTAATTGGAATCTTTAGAAGCCGGTTGTTTTACAACGGGCTTATCTTCCTTCCTGATATTTTTTAGGTCATCAGGATTAATAGCAGTTACCGGCAGAATAACAGCTGCTTCCTGTTTTGTAGCTGGTTTGTTTTTTAGAGCATCCTGTTGAGTTTTAAATTGAGTGTAAGGAACACCATTGATTGTAGGCTGAGCCACACCGTTTAAACTGTTTGCTTCTGCAACAGTCATTACTCTAGCACCTGCTGGAGCTCCTGTAGCATTTTGTGAAAAAGCTGTATTCAATAAACAAAAGCTAATTATACCTGTTAAAATTATTTTTTTCATATTTTAATTTTTATCTGTGAATTAAATGAATTGAAAATGAATTGGTATTAACACCGCCTGCAATTGACTGAGGTGAACCTGAATTTTGGAAGGCGTAAAAACTAACCCGGTCTCCGGCATTCAACCTTCTTTCGTACGAAACAACATTGGCAAACTGGCTGGGACTGCTTGGGGTCCAGGTATTGTAGTCAAATACACCGTTTACAAAAGCTGATAAACTGGTGGCAGCTGCACCGAAACCAAAATAAAATATTGAAGCATTAATATGATAATTGCCGGTTACTGTTATTGTATATTCTCCGGTTATATTATTATAATTAGCACCTCCATCTTCATTTAAGATAGTCTGCCATTGAGTAATAGGTGTAAAAAGACCCGAAGGTATAGAAGGGCTTCCTGTCATATTCCTAACAGAAATACTTATAGCATTACTCTGCCAGGTGGCATTACCAGTTGCATCACTGGTTAGAACACGATTTGCTGCAGCACCTTGCCCGATGATCTGTACACGTCCAATTGTTTGTAAACCATACCCTGTACCTACACCATATGCAAGTACACCTGTACCTACATCACTAAGACCGAGCACACCAAATCCACTTGCACTTGAACCCTGTACGCCTGTGCCACCTGCAAAACCGGTAGATGAAGATGCAGAAGAAAATCCCTTAATGGCAATTGCATTAGGTGCAGTGTATGTTGTTCCGGTAAAGGGAGCCATAAAAGAGGTTATTCCTGATCCTTCTAAACCACCACCGGCCAATGTATTGTTTTGTACCAATAATGTGCTGAATCCATTTGAAGTACTGCTATTGGTTATAAAAGCACCCCTTGCTGTAAGGGAGTTTGATACATCAAACCTCGCAGCAGGCGTAACTGTAGCCAGGCCAACACTTGTTCCGTTATCAAATAATTGTGAGTTGCCAATGGTAACTCCATCTGGTGTCCACTTAGGGATAAAATTCAAAGTGCCTGAACCGGAAACACCACCACCACCGGATAATGAAGACCAGGTAGCATTACCTGAAGCATCAGACATTAAGAAACGGTTAGCGGCTTCGCCAATACCGGTTAACTGAACTCCACCTGCTGTTTGTAAAGCTCTTGGAGTAGCGTTGGTACTTGCAGCCCTTAAAGCAAAGCCGGTACCTGCAACATTTATATCAACTGCATTTGCAGTACTTGCTGCATTTGTTGCATTGAATAAACCTGCACGGCCAAGACCTGCCTGGTTACTTTGTAAGTTATTGGAAGTATTATTTACATTGGTTTGTTGAAAAAGACCTGCACCATTTGTACCTGTACTTATTGCACGTATTGCCCAACTTGCACCTGAACCATTGGTTTCGGCACGTATAGCATCCGAAGTATTTGTTGTATTAGTTACCTGGAAGAAACCGCCACGGCCGGATGTACCTGTATTTGATCCAACAACAGCATCGCCGGTTCCGTTGTTTTCACCCATGATGGTTACTCCTGTACCATTGATGGTATGCAATCGTGCTGTAGGTGTTGTTAAACCAATACCAACATTACCTGCAACCGGATTAATTGATAAATTTCCCCAGGCAGTTAAATTACTGTTATGGCCACCCAAAGTTGCAATGCCGCCCAATTCTCCCATTATTACCGTTGCATTGGTATTACCAAAAGCAGCTCCGCCTTTCCAGTATAAAGGACCATTACCAAAACCTCTTACCATCACAGTCTGTGCATCTGCAGTTGTAGGCCCTACTGACAGGGTATGTTGTGGAGCAGTTGTTCCAATACCTACATTGCCATTATTTAAAACACTCATAACAGAAGCTGTAGAATTGTTCAAATAATTATAAATGATATCGCCAGCTGCCAAACCAGGGGTAGAATTAAAGAATTGCAATGCCCTGTCGGTACCGCCTGATTTTAATGAGATTACAGCGCTGTTGCTTTGAGCAGGTGTGGTTGTACTGTTACTAAACATTAATGCAGCATTGGCAAAATTGGTTCCGGTGCTGTTAATTGCGATGCCATCATTATTGCCGGCCGCTACGGTAAACTTATTTGCAGGAGTTATTGTTCCAACCCCCACATTAGTGCCATTATCAAATATCTGTGAGTTACCAATGGTTACGCCATCAGGTGTCCATTTGGCAACAGTATTTAATGTACCTGTTCCGCTAACTACTCCAGCCTGAGCTGCAGTAGCCGGTATCCAGGAAACTGTTCCTGCGTCCCACATCAACAGGTTCCTGTTAGCAGGGGCTGCAGCCGAAACTGTTCTTCCCTGTAGTCTTGCTACTGTGGGGTTTGGATAGGTACCCGAAAGATCTCCGCCTGCAGGACCAACAGGAGCCGCAGCACCTGCATTTAATGCATAGGGCACACTTACAAGCTGGGTAGAACCAACATTTACATAACTGGTTCCGCCAATAGGATCTATCTCAACCTGTAAAAATTTAGATCCGCTACCTGTACCAAATGCGGTCCAGTTTATACCAGCAATAGTACCAATTGTAGTGATGGCCCCAGGGTTACCCACTACAACATTAAATAATCCAAAAGCATTAGTAGTTACATTCCTGGTTTCCTGATAAACTACCGGGCCGGTAGGGCTTCCGTTTAAAATACTTAAACGTAAACCTATAGGCTGATTAGGTAATACATTACCAACTGAATTGCGTGCCACACCCTGGTAATTCATTAAATTGGGTGATTGAGCAACAGCCAATAACGTAACAATAAACCCTGTTATCGTTAATAAAATCTTTTTCATGTGTTTATTAGTTTTAGTTTTTTGATTTTTGATTCTGTTCTTCAGCAAGACCTATTTGATCTTTATTACTTTATAAGCGCCTTTTTTAGCAACGGATGTGCCTGTAGGATCTAATAAAATATTAAGGAAATAGGCACCGGATGGGTAGCGGCTGAGATCCCATATTTCTATCCGGCCTGTACCGAAATAATCAAATTGGCGGCGGGCCAGGAACCTTCCTGATTCATCAACCAGGTTGATGGTTACTTTTCCCTGCTGTTTACTGAAGAAGTCTATCTCCAGTCTGTTTTGGGTAGGATTTGGTAATATCCTGATCTCATCCCTGTCCCATGTGCTGGTGTTGTTTATTGTAGCCGGGTTATGCGTGCCGGGCTGCAATACACCATTCGTTACTACCAGGTTTGATGCATCGTCCATAGTATTAATAGCCATGGACTCACCAAAACTCCACTCAAAACGGTAAAAAGTGAAAAAATTTGTTCCACCAGTTGCATTTAGAGTAGCAGGAGTAACGCTTTGCGAATAAGTGACAGAAGCGAGAAAGATACTAACCAGAAAGATTAAGAGTCGTTCTTTTCTCATAAGCGATGTATAAAGGGTGATTATTAGTAGTTAATTTATACTACTAAAGTATAATATAATTCTGGATTATCCAATAGACTGATGAGGTATTTTAAAAAAACTATCCGATTGGTAAAAGTAAATTACAATAAGGAAGTTAACTTTTATTTTGAATGACGTTCCCGTGTAGCTAATTTTTCTTTTTATTTAGTGAATATCATCCGGTAATCCACCTTTACTTTTCCTCTTGAAATGTCATCCAGCTTGCGCTTTATGAGTTTGCGCTTTAAGGGTTTAATATGGTCTATGAATAATTTTCCTTCAATATGATCGTACTCATGCAGAATTACCCTTGCAGTGATACCGTTGAAGATTTTGGTATGCATTTCAAAATTTTCGTCAACAAATTCCAATGTTATTTCTTCGTTACGGTATACATCTTCCCGAATCTTAGGAATGCTCAGGCAACCTTCGTTATATGACCATTCTTTGCCATTAAGTTTTACAATACGGGCATTGATGAAAACGCCTTTATAGCCTGGTTCATCCGGGTATTCTCCCTTTTCATCTTCTTCCTGGTTCTCAAAGATCTGCTCACTATCGATCACAAATAACCGGATGGGCACATTCACCTGGGGGGCGGCCAGGCCAACACCATTGCTGTTATACATGGTTTCCCACATGTCGGTGATCAGCTTTTCAAAGCCGGGATAATCGGGTGTAATGGCATCGCACACTTTACGTAAAACAGGTGAGCCATATGCTACTATCGGAAGGATCATTTTAACTGTTGAATTGTTGAATTATTAAATGGTTGCTTGAACTTTTGCAAAGTTAGCTGTTATCAACAATTTAGCAATTCAACAATATAGCAATTAAGCAGTTGATTGCAAATATTCCTGCAGGATAATGGTTGCAGCGATCAGATCCACATTTTTTTTATCCCTGCGGTCTTTCTTTTTCATTCCCATTTCCAGCATGGCATCTTTTGCCATCTTTGAAGAATAGCGTTCATCAACAGTTTTAAGGGGCATTGCAGGAAATTCTTTTTGTATTTTTTTGATAGCTATTTGCACAAGGGGCGTACCATGCGTATCGGATTGATCCCAGTTTTTTGGCAAACCGATGATGATGAGTTCAACTTCTTCCTGTGATAAATATTTTTTAAGCCAGGGGATGAGTTCTTTGGATTCAATAGTTTCCAAACCGGTAGCAATGATCTGTAAAGGATCGGTAACTGCAAGGCCGGTTCGTTTGCCGCCGTAGTCTATGGAAAGGATTCGTGCCATGGTTAATAGTTAATAGTTAATGGTTAATAGTTCATGGTAGACTCAGCTATATCAGGTTCTTACTATGAACCATCAACCATGATCAATGAACAGATCTAAGATCACAAAGATGGAGAAAACCACCGATGCAATGCCGTTTGTTGTAAAGAATGCCATGTTCACTTTACTTAGGTCGGTTGGTTTTACCAGGATATGCTGGTAGATCAATAACCCGCAGAATATCGCCACGCCAAACCAGTACCAAATTCCAAAATTGCCATACACACCTGCGCTGATCACACAAGCTGCCGACATTACATGCAAAATATTTGAAACCATCAATGCTTTTGGTCTGCCCAATGCAGCCGGGATGGAATGCAACTGGTTGCTTTTATCAAACTCTTCATCCTGCAAAGCATAAATGATATCGAAACCGCTTACCCAAAATAAAACAGTAAGTGAAAAAAGAATGGGCAATAATGCAAACTGCCCCGTTACTGCAAGATAAGCACCAATAGGGGCCAGGCTTAAACCCACACCCAGCACCAAATGACATAAAGCAGTAAAACGTTTGGTATAACTGTAAAACAAAACCACAAACAAAGCCAGTGGCGATAAATAAAAGCAGATATTATTGATGAAGTAACAACAAACAACAAACAACAAACAACAAACAACAACAAACCACAATGCATTTTTTGAATTAATAATTCCTGCTGGTATTTCCCTTACTGCGGTACGTGGATTCTTTGCATCAAAATTCTTATCAAGCCAGCGATTGAAAGCCATGGCAGCAGAGCGGGCGAAGATCATACAGAGGATGACAAATACAAATGTGCTAATGTGCTGATGTGCTAATGTGCTAATTGTGGAAAAGCTTGGCTTTGGGATTCCTGCATATAGACAATCAGGCAGGCTTAATAAATATTGGTGATTTAATCCCAAAAAAAATCCAATCAATGCGAACGGCATTGCAAAAATGGTGTGAGAGAATTTTACAAGAGATAGATAATTTTTTACTTTGTTCATGATTTACGCAAAGATACGTTCGCTAAGATAAAATTCCCCTTTAGGGGTTAGGGGTAACAGGCATTGCAAAAATGGTATGGGAGAATTTTACGAGGCTTAGGTAGTTTTTTATTTTGCTCACTAGATATTATTAAACCCTGTCGGCGGTTTTAAACCCCGACAGCGGTTGGTTTATAGACGTTAATTTATTCAACCGCCGACAGGGTTTTTAACCGCTGTCGGGGTTGCAGAAATCCGGCTTCTTACTATTTCCCAAAGCACAACACCGGCAGCAGTTGCAATATTCAACGAATGCTTCATACCAAGTTGTGGTATCTCAATACAGCCATCACATTGTAAAATGGTTTCCTGCTCAACCCCACTTACTTCATTACCAAAAATAACGGCAATTTTTTCATGAGCTGCAAATTGTAATTGTTGGAGCTGGAGACTGTTCACCGCCTGCTCCACAGCATAAATCGTATAGCCATGATCTTTTAATGCTTTGATAGCTTCGGTTGCATTGCCAAAATGTTTCCAGTCAACACTCTCCTCGGCACCAAGGGCAGTTTTCTTTATTTCTTTGTGTGGTGGAATGCAGGTGTAACCGGTTATATAAATGGCTTCCAGCAAAAATGCATCGGCTGTGCGAAACACGCTGCCTACATTATAAGCACTGCGTATATTTTCTAAAACCACAATAACCGGCGTTTTATCAGAGCGTTTGAATTCCTCCATCGTTTTGCGGTTGAGTTCATCCATGGTAAGTTTAATGCCCCCAAGCCCCCCCGACCCCCCAAGGGGGGAGTTTGAAGGAGTATAATATTTTTGAGAAAATTTATTTTGCAAAGCCGGAGCTGTATTTATTTAAAAAAATATTTTGAATTTAAAGCGATGCACAAAGGTATGCAGTACAAGAGTGCGACGCAACAGTGCTAAATTGGAGTACTTATGCCGGGTACAAAAAACAAACACAATTTTCGCTTTAATCTTCTATATGTTCTCCCCGTCGATAATCCCTTCCCTTTGGGAAGGCTAGGATGGGCTTCTTATATCATTTCTCCCTGCATAATGGTTGTCTTCACATTAGCTTTTCTTTCACCAAACTCTTTTGCAGCTTTTATAAAATGTACAAATATGGGTTGGGGGTTTTCCACCGTGCTTTTTAACTCAGGATGGTATTGCACACCGATAAAAAAGGGATGGTCCTTTAATTCAACGATTTCCACCAAACCTGTTGCCGGGTTCTTACCACTGGGGATCAGTCCTGATCTTTCAAAATCGGCAATGTACTTATTATTGAACTCCCAGCGATGGCGATGGCGTTCACTTATTTCTGTAGTGCCATAAATTTTATGGGCAAGACTTCCCTCTATTATTTCACAGGGGTAAGCACCAAGGCGCATGGTTCCACCCAGGTTTACGATATCTTTCTGTTCTTCCATCAGGGCAATAACCGGGTGAGCTGTTGTTTTATCCATTTCAGTTGAGTGGGCATCGGCCCAGCCCAATACATTCCTTGCATGTTCGATCACAGCCATCTGCATGCCTAAACAAATTCCAAAGAAGGGTAATTTATTTTCCCTGGCATGTTTTACCGCAATGATCTTTCCTTCCACACCACGGTTACCAAATCCAGGCGCTACCAGCAAGCCATCAAGGTCCTTTAATTTTTCCTTTACATTTTCATCGGTAATGAATTCGCTGTGCACATTTACGATCTGTACTTTGCATTCGTTAATGGCACCTGCATGAATAAAAGATTCAAGAATTGATTTATAGGCATCCTGCAGCTCAATATATTTTCCAATAAGGCCGATGGTAACTTTGCTGTGTGGATATTTCAGTTTATCTAAAAATGCACGCCACTTGGTAAGCTCGGGTGCAGCATAGCCATTGATCTGTAATTTTTTCAACACGATCACATCCAGTCCTTCCTGCAGCATTTTCAGCGGAACTTCATAAATGGTGCTGGCATCCATTGCTTCGATAACCGCATTGGTTTTTACATTGCAGAAGAGGGCGATCTTTTTCTTCAGCTCATCATTAAGCGGATGCTCGGTACGGCAAACGATCACGTTGGGATGAACACCTTCCTGGCTGAGCATACGCACACTATGTTGTGTAGGTTTTGTCTTTAATTCTTTGGCTGCCTTTAAGTAGGGGATAAGGGTAAGGTGCACTACCATACAATCTTCTTCGGGTAGTTCCCATTGTATCTGGCGCACTGCTTCCACAAAGGGTAAACTCTCAATATCGCCCACGGTTCCCCCGATCTCGGTAATAATAATATCATATTTGCCCCCCTTGCCTAATAACAGCATGCGGTTCTTGATCTCATCGGTAATATGCGGGATGACCTGTACGGTTTTTCCCAGGTAATCCCCGGCTCTTTCTTTACTGATAACTGTCTGGTATATGCGGCCGGTGGTAACATTATTGGCCTGGGAAGTTGGGGTGTTCAAAAAACGCTCGTAATGGCCAAGGTCAAGATCGGTTTCGGCACCATCATCCGTAACATAACATTCGCCATGTTCGTAAGGATTTAAAGTGCCGGGGTCGATGTTGATGTAAGGATCGAATTTTTGTATGGTTACTTTTAAACCTCTTGACTGCAGGAGTTTTGCAAGAGAGGCGGCAATGATGCCCTTGCCTAGTGAGGAAGTAACACCACCGGTTACAAAAATATACTTAGCCATAAAAAAAAATTTGCCAACGCATCCCTTATTTTTCGGGAGGCAGATTGCCGTTAATAAATATGACCAGAAAGTTTCGAGATA
>JBKJMZ010000090.1:0-50612 GCA_046596255.1 Ferruginibacter sp.
ACCCCTGCACCATATCCCATATGCCATGTGGTGGAATGCTCTCCCGGCTGCCATACACGGCCGTTATCAAAGAAACCAAATACGCCGGCCTTGCCGTTAAAGACAATATTTCGGGTGTTGCCAATAAGCCTTAATTCATTATTATTATAAAAACTGGTCTTGCCATAAAATCTTTCCCGTGCATAGCCACGCAGGTTTTCATTGCCTCCAAGCTCGTTCAGGTAATAATAGGGCGCATCGCCTATATTGGTTGCGCCACCTACCCTCGAAGCAAAACTGAGCAACCTTCCCATCGGAACATAAAAAGAAAAAGCCGACATGCCTTTAAACAAAGCAATATTGTTTTTATCAATGCTCCTGATATAACCGGCGCTGATCTCGTAATTAACACCTTTAGTTGGCAAAAGCTGATTGTTCACATTGCGGTAAATATAGCCTGCTGCAATGCCTGTATATTGATTAGCAGTAAATACAGGCATTGTGTTTAATTTATCGGAAATGTAATTGCCGCTGTCTAAATTTATTTTTATGTTTTGATAAAAAATGGAAGTGTTGAACTGGTGTACGTCTTTTATTTTCAGGTTCAAGCCTATACCACCATACAGCCGCCTGCTAAACACATTATAATACCTGTTTGGAGCGCCCATGCCGCTTGAATCTTTGGTTTCATTACCCACACCAAAAAAATTCTCTGCAGCAACAATATCGTATTTGCCTTTCAGGAGCAGGTCAAATTTGCCAATGGCATGCGGGTAAATACCCAGGTAATTCACATAAAATGTTTTTCTTAAAATACCATAGTTTACAGAAAGGTTATGCATGGGTTCATCAATGTCTCTTTTCCAAACCTGCGGCCGGTAAATAAAGTTAAGCCCCAGGTGCAGGCCTGGATTGGTAAATAAAGCAAGTACATCATCTTCCAGCAATTTATAAACAGACGGTGTAACGATAATGATGGGAGATATTTTTATCTTTTTTTGAAATACGGTATCGTAGAGATCACTTTTACCCCTGTGCAATTTTGTATTCCGGTCGGTTGCACCTGCAATGTTCATCAGTGAATCTTTATTTGTAAAACCAATAACCCTGATCTTAACACCTGCCGAAGGCTGCCCTATTATTTTAAATACGTCCTTGCCCTTAAGCCCATAAAGCCAAACTTCTTTGGTTTCATTGGTAAATATGTTCCGGGAATAAAAAGGAGTTGAGGCGATGATTCCATCTTTATTTATTTTAAAAAGCCGAATGCCTGTTTCATTCGCCGATATCCTGTTTATCTCAAATAATTCTTCTTCATCGCTTCCATAAACAGCAATTTTTTTTGCAAGATAATTATAATAACCGCTGGCAAAATCCTGTAAACGGTCTCTTCTTGATTTTAAATGGCTGGTAATGTTAACCCTGCTTTGGTGTTTATATAGAGGTGCAGGTAATTGCAACATCCCATGCTCAATAACCGAATCTGTAACTGCTTGCTGCAGTTGCTTTGCAGCATCTATCCATTGATCTTTAGTTAACTGGTTAGCAAAATGAATATCAAGAGGATGGCCAGGCATATTAAAATCCCCAATATTTTTTATCCGGGGGCTAAAAGATTCCAGGTGGGTTGCGCCGGCAATATTGGTAGCTATCCATGGCAGTAGACCGTCAAATTTTGTATACACCTGGTCTCGGTCGCGGGGAATGGGTTTATACACTGTTTTATTGTCATTTTTAAAACTTGCCCATCGCCATTGATCAGGATGGCGGCCCCAATCACCGATCATCATATCAAAAAGCCGTGCTTTGGCAAAAGATGCCTGATCTACCTGGTGATCATTATCCTTATATACATTCTCAAATAATTTTTCGGAGCCTATCACATTCTTTGAATTTCCAAACCAGGGAGCGTCCTGCTGATCATCATCAGCCCTTTCTTCAAAAAGATATAACTGGTTTCCATAGCCCTCATTAAATTGCTGCAAAGCCGTTTGCTTAGGTAAAAAAACAATAACCGGGTTTGTGTGATAAATACCTGTAGCCGATATCATAGGTGTAATGGTAACTGCTGCAGCCGGATAACCCATGGATGCCTGGTCTTTTGCTATATTGCTAATAAATGTACCCTGGTAAATTGGCGCAAGCCCCTGGCCAAAATCTTTATCAATACTTCTTAAAACATATTGCCTGCCTGTTTTACTTTGCAGTCGTAATCCTTTTGTTTGCCTGCTGCCAGATTCCTTTAAAATTTGTAAACCACCATAAGCTGTATCAATATAAAAATTATTAACCCTGATGGGGGTACCCCACTCCTGCCTGTAATGCTTACCAAAAATTAAATTATGAAATCCGGACCTTGCATATTGTTTACCCGGATAAACAACAGTAGTTCCATTTATATTTGCCGAATCTTTTGCAATAACAGTTTGTGTGTAAGCATTGGGCAATAAACTAAACAGGCACAGGCAGGTAATTATAACTATAGCCGTATTTTTTATATATAAATTTGAATTACCCATAAAGAAGAAATATTAATTTTTTAAGCCAATTTGTATGCCTTATTAAAGGTGAAGGATGAACAATTCAAGCCCATTCTCTTTTCCTTTTAATTCAATTACGCCTGCGCTTTCTGCCTGAAATCCTTCCATGCCCGCAGCATCCACAAAATCTTTGGTAGCAATGAATTTTTTACTAAGGTCCGTAACCCTGTTCTTGATCCTGGCCGTTACATTCATACTGTCACCACTCATGGCGAGATCTTTTTTGATTATCCCGATCTCACCGATCATTACATCGCCTACATGAATGCCCGACCTGAAATCGGGTATAGTAGAATATGCATTCCTGTAATAATTATTATTCTTTTGAAGCTCTTTTCTTACTTCCAGCAATGCCTGTATACTGCGCTTATAGTTTTGTTCATTGGCCGGCCACGACATCACCACTTCATCTCCTACATACTGGTAAATATCCGCACCGCATTTTAATATGGCTTTTGAAACATGGTAGATAAAATCCTTGATGAACAAAAAATATTTTTTATGCCCAAGCTGTTCCGCTATAGAAGTAGAATCTTTGAGATCAATGAACATGATGATCTTTCTCTCTTCCCGCGGCTCAATGTATTTCCCGGCCAGTATATCCCCGAAAAGGCCGGGTGAGTATTTTTCATTGATTTCAACCACCAATTGTGTAATGATGAAGATCAGGGTCCAGGTACCCGAATTATTCAGGAGGTAATAACTGCGGAAAAAATAATCCACGTATTTTGCCTGGGTTGTTTCAAAACTATTGCCATAAATAAGATAATAGATACCGAAGAAAAGTATGGAATACAGCAACACCTGTATACTGAAAAGGATCATCGTTTTAAAGATCACGCCCATCCACAGCGGTAAGTGCCTGAAAGTCTTTTTGAAGCGGATCACGATCAGGTATCCCATGAACATGCTAAACAAAAAAACGATACAAAACTGTACCAGTACAAGCCAGAAAGTTACGGGGATGAATGTATAGGAAATGCTCTTGTCTATCCAGATGAATATACAAAAGCGCATAGCGTCTATCACAGTCCAGCATATAGCTATCAACAATACCCACTTGAACTGGTATTGTTGTAAAAAAGGTAATTTTTTCAACCAGCCCTTTGCCATTATGAGATTTTTTGTTTTAAGTAATCGTAAATGGCATTTTGTGAGCTCATTTTCACGGAATTGTTATCCGGCAATGCATATTGCTGTGCCTGTGTTTGGTTAAGTGTTACTGCTTTAACATTGTCATTCCACTGCATTTCAAAATAATCTTCCATTTCTGTTTGCAGGTCAGGATCGGTTATTGGTACAGCCACTTCAATGCGATAAAATAAATTTCTCGCCATGAGGTCGGCAGAGCCGATATAGGTCTTTTGATCTTCGCCTCCGCCAAAAATAAATATGCGGCTATGTTCCAGGTAGCGGTCAACAATGCGTTTAACTTCAACATGCTCACTATTCTTCCTGCCGGGCACCAGGCAACATATCCCTCTCACCATTAATTTTATTTTTACCCCTGCCCTGGATGCTTTGTATAATAACTGGATGATACCATAATCCTCCAGGTTATTCATCTTCATTCTTATAAGGGCCGGTTCTCCATTTCTTGCAAGGGTTACCTGGCTTTTGATCGCCCTTTCAATTTCACTCAGCATATTCACCTGGGAAATAAGGATCTTCTTAGGCTTCAATGCTTTCAATTCAGTTTTACAATCCCTGCTCTGCAGGCAATTAAATAAATGCCTGAGGTCGTTGGTTATATCCGGGTCGCTGGTCATTAAAGCATGATCGGTATATAACTTCGCTGTCTTTTCATTAAAATTGCCGGTACCTATTATTGCATAAGCACTGTCTTCTTTTTGCACCAGTGCGATCTTGGAATGCACTTTAAGGTTCTGGATATTATTAATGATCGTGATCCCCGCGTTCTTCATCCTTTTACTCCATTTGATATTATTCTCTTCATCAAATCTCGCCTTCAATTCCATAAACACCACTACTTTTTTCCCATTCTTAGCAGCACTGATCAATGCATTGGCTATATGAGATTCGGCGGCTATCCTGTACAGTGTTACCTGTATGGATTTTACTTCAGGATCAATGGCCGCATGGTTAAAAAAGCACAGCACCGGGTTATAATTGTGGTAAGGGAAATGCAGCATCCGGTCCTTTTGCAGCACCATATCGAATAATTGGTTATAATGATTTACCTGCAAATAAGGAATTGGCTGCAGCTTGTTGTAAAAGAACTCCCCGCCTGTAACGGGCAGGTTTAAAAGGTCTTTGAGATTGTGATAACGCCCACCTTCAAATAACTCCTCATCCTTTACTTTTAAAAGTGACCGGAGGTATAACTGTATGGAAGGGGGCATATCTTTTTCGATGAGCAAACGGCAGGGTTTACCGATCTTTCTTTTCTCTATTTTTTTTTCGATCTCCTCAACAATATCTTTTTCCAGCACTTCATCAAAGGCGAGTTCTGCATCCCTGCTTATTTTAAAACTGGATATGGCGTTGATGGAATAACCGGGGAACAGGTAATCCATATTTTCACGGATGATATCATCTATAAAAATGATATAGTTCATTCCATCAATGGACGGCAACTTAAAGAACCTGCTTAGGTTTTCAGTAGGAATATTGACAACAACCTGTTTGAAGAGGTTCTTTTCCTCATTACGAATGGTTACAATAAAATAAGGCTGGTCGTTAGCGGGAATAAAATTGGCTGTAAAATCCTTATTAATATAAATGGGCTGAATAAATGATAAGATATCTGTTAAAAATATCTCTTTAATGGCAAGTTTATGTGCATCCAAAAGCGGCTGGTTATAATACAGTGTTATTCCTTTTGCTTTAAGTTCGGGCAACAGTTGCTCCTTTAATATATGTCCCAAAGACTGAAGCTGTTTATCTATAATAGCTTTAACCTGTTTGGCCAGGTATTTATTGGTAGGTGGTATGGTTCGCTTTCTTAGCTTACTGCTCAATGAAGAGAGCGTAGTTACTGCCGGGAACCGTACCCTGAAGAACTCATCAAGATTTGAAGAAAAAATGGCGAGGAATTTTATTTTTTCCATTAAAGGCACATCCTCCATTGAGGATTCCTGTAAAACCCGTTCATTAAAGCCTAACCAGCTAATATCCCTGTTAAAGATCATTTTATTTTAAAATTAAAGGGGGCTTGCCCCATTGTTGATTATCGTGGGTTGCTCCGGTGTATGTGTAAGGATGGCAACAACAAATGCCACCACCGAAACTATGATACCCACCATGAATAAATTATAAGCCAGGCGTATCAACCTGTATTTTCTTCCCAGTACAACTCCTAAGAAATAAATATCCTCTACAAGGGATCCATACAGGTATTCAGCGTCACTTAACATGGTACCCATTGCCCACCTGTAGTCTTCCAGTGTTTGCCGGAAAAAATTTCCAAAAAAAAGCAGGTTGGTCTTTTTACTCAACACATCTTCCCGACTAAACCTGCCCTGCGTTACCTTTGGCCTGGTGGCCATAATAGAAACGATTATGGTAGCAACTGAAAAACCCAGGAAAATAAATGTTGGAACAGCCAAATGGGACTCTGTTTCAATCTTCCTCAAGAGCACTGAAAGGATCACTGAAATTATAATTGCATTTACACTGATCAGTATATTGGCCTTACTATCTGCCATATCACTCAGCCTGAGGTGATTCTCGGAAGTGAGGCGTAAACTGGTTTGAATACCTTTGGTGACAAAACTGCTGGGACTGGTCATCTTTTTCTTGTCCTTATCCCACATGTCTTTTAAGATAACATTATTCTCAGGCTGTTCATCCTTGGTTTTGTTTATTCTTTTTTCAGTCTTTTTCATATTTTCTTCTTTGCCGTCATCTAAAATTTCGATACAATAACTGGTAAAAAAACGATGCTTCTTAAGTCTTTCTAAAGTATGGGTATCCCAATCTGCAACTGAAAGCCCTCTTAATTCATATTCCTTTTTTACCAGTTTATTGGTATTCTTAAATTCTTTAGTACCAAAATGGTATGTATCAGCATCCCGGATGATCTGCTGCAATAATGTGGTGGGTTCATTGTTGCAATCAGTAACCATGATAATATCCGCCACTTCATCTACAAAAGCGATTGATTCCTGATACTTTTCCATAAAAGCTTTCATAATTTCCACGCTTTTTTGTTCGTGTTCTGCAGGACTTGTATAAAGATGGCCTACATCATGAAACCATGCGGCAAGGCCTAGCTGTGCTATTTCTTTTTCTGATATCTCATAATGAGATGCAATTTCAAAAGCGTGGGTTACTACGTTCTGTGTATGTGCCAGGTTATGATAGGAAAAATGATTTTTGCCGGCAGACCTATAAGCCTCCGATACGTGATCTTCTGCTGCGTTCATTAATTTCTTATACTGGTTCATTGTCATGTTTAAAAGGTTAAGTTAAGATTGGTTCCTATTGATAAATTAAATAACTGGCCTTCGTTAGAAAAACCAACAGCCCCCGAAATGATGACCATATTAAAAGGCACATAATATAAGCCTCCACCATAGGCAGTATGCCATCTCCTGCTGTTGGCTCCGGGATACCAAACCTTGGCTGCATCTGCAAAAGTAAGTATGCCTATCTGGCCTGGTAATGAATAAGATTTTCCCTGCAATACTTTAATCCTGAATTCTATGCTGCCGTATGCTGCCGACTGGCCAACAAACCTGTTCTTCCTAAAGCCTCTTAAATTATTATCGGCACCAACGCCTATCCCCTGGAAATATTCAAAATTATCATTGAAGATCTGTCCACCACCCACTTTTAAAATAGTAGTTAACCTGCTTTGATCTTTAAGCGTAGCATAGATCGTCATATTTCCTTCCAACTTATTTACAGCAGCGCTTTTACCCTGCAGCGGATACATAGATGAAAATTGCGCATTAATATCTACACCCCTTGTAGGAAACAGATCGTTGTTGAGATTATTAAAATTTGTTTTTATTAAACCACCCATATAAACTTTGTTCTGGTATACAGAAGCTGAATCCAGGAAAATGTTGGAGGGTTTATTAAGTATATAATTTTTATTATCCGAATTCTTTATCCAATAGTAATAAAAAGAAGGGCCGATGCTGTAAGTAAATTTCCTAGTCAGGTATTTTTTTAGCAGCACATCTGCCCTGGCTTCACTATACCTTACCCGGTAATAGGTTATCGGCTTAGTTTTGTCAATGCTGGTATTATTTCCAAATCCAAAAAAGTTATCCAGTTTGGGATTGGTAAAATTGCCCAACAGTTCTAATGTATTTTTACGGTAAAAATTAACAAACTCGCCGGTGTAATTAACCTGGAAGGCTCTTTTAGAAACGGCTGCCATTACCTGTAATAATTGGTTAGATGCATAAGGGGTTTTACGGAATCCATATTTTCTTACAGAAAATCCGCTCCCTACAAATAATCCATCATCGGCATTATAGCCTAAAAATATCCTTGGAAATCTTACCTGATCATACTTGTATCCTTTCAGCTCATAATCATTGGCTCTTACATCATCATCTATCCTGTTCTTGGTAAGCCGGCTACGCTGCAGCACATTTTTTTCTTTGATATTATCGTACACGAAAGTCTTTATAGGACTCCGGATCAGGAAACTATCTTCACCGGTGCCGCCCACCAGGCGTATCTTCATTTTGTTGTGGATGTTTGAATCAATTTTAAAAACATCGTTTCCTCCAAAACCAAAAATCAATAGTTCCTTAGTTTCTTTTTTTGAGAATATACGGGAGTACATTAAAAAGCTGGTGTCTTTATTCTTGTAGGTGAACACATTCACCTTAAGACTGTCATTTATTGGAAAGAGATGAAAATATTCATTTTTATTACTTCCGAGGATCTGTACTTTGCTGGCCAAAAAGCGATAATACCTCTCTGATTCTTTTTCCATCTGGTTACGCCTGGAGATCAGTTTATTGGTGATCTTTTCACCATCTATTGCATAGATCTCGGGCGGCAGTTTAAGCACAGCCTCTTTTATAACTGTATCAGGCAATGCATCCACAAAATCCTTCGTTATGTTTACCCATTTGGCTGAGTTAAGGTTATTCATGAAAAGGCGGTCTACATCCTTGCCAACCATATTCCATTGGCTGATATCTTTGATCTGTGTTTTAAAGCCTTTTAAAAATGGCATGATCCTCCTGGAAACAATAGTAGCCAATACGCCATCAGAATTAAAAAATACCTGGTCCCTGTCACGGGGCTCAGGAAAATAAATCTTTCCTTTTCCGGTATCATTTTCCACCCATTTAAACTGGTCGAAATGACGGTCAAAATCACCCAGGAGCATATCTAATAACCTGGCTTTTAAAACGGCCTGCTGGTCAATTGTTTTTTCATTGTCCTCACGCATGTTGTTAAAAACCTTATAGCTGCTCTTGGTATCCCTGCCATCGAGTTCCCTTAATTCAAGCATAGCAATTTTCTTGGCAAACAAGGGCCTGTAATATCCAAGCGCCCTGTCATTGGGCACATAAAAGAATTCAGGGGCCGAATGCCTGATACCAGCCGCTTTTGCCAATGTTGGCACTACCAAGGGCCCATATGGGTGTGAAGCAGATATATGGTCCTGTACAATATTGCCGGCAAAATTCTCTTTAAAATTATCAGGTATAGCTTCCTCGGGATCCTTATCTATGGTTCTTAATGCCCATTCCCGGCCCTGCTTATCTTCCAATTTGAGCGACTTGGTTTGTTTACCACCACCTATTCCAGTAATTTTAAAACCTCCTCTTTCTTTATTTATATCAAATACTTTAAAAGCCACAAGTGTACTCCACTCCGTTCTGTAATTATTTCCATTCATCAGCCTTTTAAATCCCGTTACATTTTTATATTGCAGGCTTGCAGGTGCCAGCACCTGTTTATTATAAACCGGTATGGCAATGGTAGTATCTTCCATGAATAGTTTAGGCTGCTTGATAAAATCTGCAACGATCTCATCAAAGCCGGTCTTTACCGAATCAACATTATCAACCTCAAAAAACTTTACCCGTACAAGCTTGGAATCAGAGACCTGTATCTCTGCAAAGCCCAATTTTTGAGCTACGTATTTAGCATCGCCACCCGGCGATACCCGCTGAATCTTACTGCCAGATCCACTGATGATCTGCAGCAGGCTATCATTTTGTATAAGCTGTAAATTATGCTCATGGCCATGTACCCTAATCACATGGGGATGTCCCCTAAGCACTTTGTTGATCTCTCCAATCATGCTTTGATAATTAGGATGCTTGATATCCTGTGGTGTACCAAACACACTGCGGGCAATTGGATAGGCAGAGCCCAGCCCCGGTAACGGAATATAAGCATTCTTATTCATGGCAGTGAACGGAAAAATATGTTCCTTCCAGGTAAAATAGCCCCCATGCACCCCATTGCTTTTAAATGGATGGTGGCAGGCGAATATCAATAGTTTTTTATAGTTCTTATTTACTATATCGCCCAGTTGTGCTAATACCTGTTCATTCGTTTTTTCGTCACAATCGCTTTCCACACCTGGCTTGGCATAAGGATGCAGCCACCACTGGCTGTCGAAAATAACCAGTACTACATTTTCTCCAAGGGGTACTTCTACCGGTCCGGGACAACCTCCTTCGGGATAGAACTTCACATTGCCCAGGCCCGCATAATCAACGTATAGTTGTTGCCTGATCACAGTTTCCTGTCCAAAAGCATTACCGTTGCTCCAATCGTGGTTACCCGGTATCATGAACACTTTTGCATCTTTACCATTGGCGATCAATATTTGTGAATCCAATGCTTCCTTCTGTGCCAGGTAATCATCATAATATTCATTTGGTAACCCATAATCATACAAATTATCCCCTAAAAAAATGACGGTTGTTTTTTTATCGAGGGCATATTTCTTTTTGATAACATCTATTACGGGCGACCTCCCATTCTTCAATGAGCCTGCATCTCCAACAAGTATTATCCTGTTTTGAATAGTATCTTTTTGATCCTGTGCACCGGCACCCAAAAAAACAAAAGAGAAAAACAACAATAAGCTTAGTTTCATGTACAGTAGAATTATTTAGTATAGTTAAATATCAATAAGTTTGCCGCACCAACATCTGCAGCTTCGTTACTTATTATTAATGCTCCATTATCAGAAAAAGTCATTCCCTCAGGTTGTTTAAATAAGCCTGTGAGTTTGTGAAATGACTTTACATTATTATCTTTATCAAACACCAGCAATAATTTGTTTATAGCACTGATCACGTAAATATCCCCCGTAAAAGGATGGATGGCTGCCGCAGAAGCCCGCAGGTGAAATTTCTTGTCATCCATTTTATCAAATACATCTCCCACATCAACTAATTTCGCAGAATCAACAAACTGCTTTGTCTGGGGATCGAAAGTAAATGCACTGATCTTGCTCTTTTTATCTTCATCACAATTTTTACAAAGGAGCTCAAGCATATTTGTTATGGGATTGTACATTAGGGTTTCGAATTCCATTTTACCCCTATGCGGAAAAGGAATATCATTGGCTGAAATTGTATCCTTGTCAAAAAAATTTACCACCGTCATAATTCCCCTGCTTTGTAAAATATAAAAGGTACTGTCGTGTAAAACAATATCTTCATAATCGGCTTTTGATGAAAATTTCCAATGCCTTATCTGTAGATCAGGAAAGGGAGTGATCTTGTATAGCTGGCCCTTTTCGTCATTAATGGCAAAAACACTCTTATCCTTGGCATAATACGATAAGCCGGAGATCTCATCAAGTTCTAAAGGAAGCTTTACAACAATAGGGTTGTTGAGGTCATATCCTTTCGGACTGCTCATCGGCTCCTTCTTCTTATTACATGCTATCAATCCTATTAAAAAAAAAAGCAGAAGACCCTTCATAAAACTATGGATATTAAATTTTGATAATAGAATATTATAGGAGGTGCAAAATTGCTGCCAAGATGTTAATCTTAATTATTATAAATTCCATTTCATTCTTTGGGGAAATATTTGCCCAAAAATGGATTTTTATATTAAATAAGATTGAAAAAAGCTTAACCTAAAAGAATGAATAAGGTTGCGCTATTTTTGAAAAAACCGGTTTTCTGAGCTTTAATACGTTACACAAGAAGAAATAAGCAATAATTAATATTTGTCACCATGAGTATTATCAAAGTTGTATTTTAGCAATTAGACGATATTTTAGATAAAATGAAAGATTCTCAACAGAAATTTGAAGCCCTGTTTCAGTATGCTTCCATGGGCATTTTGGTTGCCAATGAAAAAGCGGAAATTGTTTTGGTGAATAATTTTTTACTGGAGCAGTTTGGATATAAGGACCAGAACGAGCTGATCGGCAAAAAAATTGAAGAACTTATCCCAAGCCGCTACCATCAAGTTCACGTACATCACCGCGATCATTATAATCAACAGCCAAATCCAAGGCCAATGGGGTTGGGAAAAGATCTTTTTGCAGAAAAAAAAGATGGTTCAGAGTTCCCGGTAGAAATAAGCCTGAGCAATTATAAGACGAATGAAGGAAGTTTTACTATCGCTTTCATAACTGATATAACCAAAAGAAAACAATATGAGAATGCAGTACTGGAACAAAAGCAGCAGCTGGCCGATATTAATTCAAAAATTGAAGGACTTAATAATGAACTGGAACAAAAAGTACAGTTACGTACCCGGCAACTGGAGCAAACGCTGGGAGAACTTGAAAGTTCAAAAGATGAACTGACCCGGGCTTTAAGTAAGGAAAAAGACCTGAGTGACCTGAAGAGCCGCTTTGTTTCCATGGCGTCTCACGAATTCAGAACACCTTTAAGCACCATTCTTTCATCAGCTTCCCTGGTAGCCAAATACACCGAAGCGGAAGAACAGGACAAGCGTGATAAGCATGTGCAACGAATAAAATCATCAGTAAACAACCTTACAAACTTACTCAATGAATTTTTATCCATTGGCAAGATCGAAGATGGAAAAGTTATTGCCCACAATAGGGATTTTAATGTAAAAGAACTGGTCAGCGGTTTATGCACTGAAATGGAAGCACTTGCCAGGCCAGGGCAACAGATCATTTGCTCGCATAAAGGGGGCGAGACCATCGTTCTGGACTCTTCCCTGTTGAGCAATGTCATCATGAACCTGTTATCCAATGCCATAAAATTTTCCGGGGAGGGTGCTGTGATCCAAGTGGAAACTGTAGTTACCGGCAGGAAGACAACGATACATGTTAAGGATAATGGCATGGGTATTTCTGCAGAAGACCAGGATCATTTATTTGAGCGCTTTTTTCGGGGGGCCAATGTTATCAATATACAGGGTACCGGCCTGGGACTTCATATTGTGAGCAAATACATTGAATTGATGAACGGCCATATCAATTTTAAAAGTGAACTGGAAAAAGGTACAGAATTTATCATTACATTTAAAGCAGGATGAAATCTCACATAACATGAAGTACTTAATTCTTATAGAAGATAATAATGAGATCAGGGAAAATACGGCTGAGATATTAGAGCTGGCGGGTTATAAAGTAAAAACAGCAGTCAATGGAAAGTTAGGGGTGGAACTGGCTCTCCAGGAAAAACCTGACCTTATCATCTGTGATATCATGATGCCCGTACTTGATGGGTATGGCGTACTGCACCTGCTGAACAAGAACCCCGCCCTCACAGGTATCCCCTTTATCTTTTTAACCGCCAAATCAGAACGTTCTGATTTGCGCAAAGGCATGGAAATGGGTGCCGATGATTATATCACCAAGCCATTTAATGATATAGAATTACTGAATGCTGTAGAAAGCAGACTGAAAAGAACGGCATTGCTTACTAAAGATTATCCTGAAGATGTGAGTGGCATGCAGCAAATGCTGCAGGAATTCAGCGGTAAGAACAGCCTCGAAGCCCTGGCCTCTGGCAGGAATATTAATACCTACAAGAAAAAGCAGGCCATTTACACAGAAGGAAACCATCCCAACAGGCTATATTTTATACAAAAGGGAAAAGTAAAAACAGTTAAAACAAATGAAGCAGGCAAAGAATTAACTGTAGGGCTTTTTAATGAAGGTGATTTTTTAGGATATACAGCGCTGCTTGAAGGAACTGTTTACAAAGAGAGTGCACAGGCTATCGAGGATACAGAAATAGCCATTATTCCCAAAGAAGAATTTGAGGACCTGCTGAATAATAGTAAAGAAGCTACACAGAAATTCATAAAGTTGCTTGCAAAAAATATAACGGAAAAAGAGGAGCAGTTATTAGGACTTGCCTATAACTCCCTTCGGAAAAGGGTTGCAGACGCATTGCTTTCTTTACAGGCCAAATACCAGAAAGAGAACCAGGAGGCATTCTCCATTCATATCTCCAGGGAAGATCTGGCCAATATTGCCGGTACGGCCACCGAGTCATTGATCCGGACACTAAGTGATTTTAAGGCTGAGAAGTTGGTAGAGATCAAAGACGGAAACATCATAATAATCAATGAGAAGAAACTGGAAGCAATGCTGAACTGATATTGCAATACAAATACCGTGCTTGATGGCCTACCAACCGAACCCCGGTTTAAAAATTCATAATGCCCATCGCCGTGGTAGGTGTACCCACCAACCCGCAAGTATAAAATTCATAATGCCGAAGAGAGATATTTATTGAATTCGTTCTTTAGGCCCAGGAAATTTTTCTCAAAATACTCCATTTCATTCCGGAATTTATCCTGCTTGCTGATGATTTTATAATCACAGGCGGTGCTACCTGTTTTTGTAAAACCATTTTCCTGTAAGTTGATATCGTGTCGCAACTCATCAATAACCTCATCATTGATAATAAACTTGTTTTGGAATTGTTCTGCCAGGGCTAAAAAATCCTTGTTAGTTTTTTGGTCAACAACGGCAGCAAGCCTGGTCTTTAAATAAGCGTTCTCCTGTTTAAAGAATTCAAGAAGCCGGCTCCATGTTTTTGTTTCATGCAGAAATTGCTCGGGTTTTGAACTTGTCGCACTAGCCATATTGTAAACGGTTCTAAATATTTGATTTAATAAAACGGATAAGCAAATCTATTTTCTATTATCTGTTCATTTAAGAATGAACATCATGCCATTTGCTGAACTTCGTCAGGGTTTTGCGTGGCATTCTATTTCTCCGGCTTTTTCAGCGGTAAGCTTTGGGCTTACATAAGGTATACCCAGACCCAGACCTCTTACAATGAGAAGGCATGCCATCAGCATCATCATATACGGAAAAAGCCGCCTTATCTTTTGCCGAACCGGGATACTTATATAATTCCCAAAAAAAGAAGTAGCCCACATTACGGGTAGAGTCCCAAATCCAAAGGATGCCATGAATAAAACAGCTTTTCCCATATCTGCTGTTGCTATTGCACCGGCAACAGCTATATATACCAGCCCGCAGGGCAATAATCCATTTAATAATCCGATCGCAAAAAGGGTGGACTGGTTCTTTTTAAAGAACAATTCCCCCAGGGCTGATCTTACTTTAGTAAAAAATCTGGTAATATAAAAATTGGATGATGACTGTACCCCAAATTTTTTGGGAACTAAAAGGAACAACAGAATCACTACACCGGCAATTACCGATAGCCATTGCTGGAATCCAAATAATGAAAAGCTTTCGCCGATGAAACCGAACAGTAAACCAAAAAAAGAATAAGTTACGATACGCCCAATATTATATACCAGCGCCCCGGAAAGCCGGCTAAAGGCACTGTCATTCTTCAGTGGTAATGCCAGTGCCAATGGCCCACACATACCCACACAGTGAAAACTGCCCACAATACCGATCATAAAAGCAACAATAAAAACCTGCAGCATTAAAGGAATATTTTCTTTTCTAAATAATAAGTTACTTCCGCATCTTTCCAGCTTAAATGCAATTCGTGTAATCCCGTATTTACTTTGGGTATAGGAATAATAAGGGAGCTATCCTGCACTATAAAATCTTTTGTTACATCTTTCTCTTCGTCAGAAGGGCAATACAATACCGCTTCTCCAATCAGCTTCCTGCCGTTAAAATCCTTTGGAAAAACAATGACCAGTTCATTGTTCCTTATCTCACAGGTTACCGGTGCAGATAAGGCAGCCACCCGGCCTGCTTCATCTATCTTTTCCTGGTACTTCAATTCCTTGGCATAATAATCTGTAGTTACCAGGTCTGTATTTTGGCTTGATGATTTAAAGACCATGAACACAATGCCCAGCACAAACACGATGTAAACAGTAAGTATCTTATATCCCCAGTTCATGATAGTATTTTTTAGTTATATACTTCAGGCCCGATGAATTTGGCCGTGATCGTTTTTATTTTTTTATCATTTTCATACATGCCGATCTTTAATTCGGTCTTCCAGTTCTTCACATCATCCGGATTAAGCTTAACAAAAAACTGAAGGTTTGAATAGGATTCTTTCTCCACCGTTAAACTGCTGCTGCCAACAATGGAAATTTCGCCTGGTAAGTTTTCAAGTTTGAGCACAAAAGGAATATCCTCATGTGTTTTATTGGCAAGCTTCAAACTGTATAGATTGGCAATTCGTCCATCAGGAAATTTGCTAAAGGTCATGCCGGCAGTACGCATGAGTGTTGCGTCAAGATCATTACGGCTTACCAGTAAAAATGCCAACAGGGCCAGCAAAAGTGTAAGCACAGCCGTGTATGCTTTTATACGGGCATTGAATTTTAATTTCACCCCTTTGGTTATACTATTCTCTGATGCATACCGGATAAGCCCTTCAGGTTTTTTAATGCTGGCCATAATGGCATCGCAGGCATCAATGCATGCCGTGCAGTTGATGCATTCCAGTTGCGTACCGTTGCGGATGTCGATACCGGTAGGACAAACCCTTACACAGGCAAAGCAATTAATGCAATCCCCTTTAGGGATATATGCCTCGAATTTTTCAGCAATACTTTTACAGGCACCATCTTCCTTGCAGTTCGTGCATTTACCATCATGGTTGCCCTGCTTTTTTAATTTATCCCTGGGTTCTCCGCGTTTGTGATCATAGGCAACTACAATAGAATTCTTATCCAGTAAAACGCCCTGTAAGCGGCCATACGGACAAACCACAATGCACACCTGCTCTCTGAACCACCAATACACAAAAAAGAACACGGTGGTAAATATCATTAAAGAAGATAAGGTACCTACGTGTGCGCCCGGGGCTTTCATGTAGCCCATCAATTGATCCATGCCTATGAGGTAGGCTAAAAAGAAATTGGCAATGATGAATGAAATAATAAAGAACACAACAAATTTCAAGGCCCGCTTTCGCAATTTCTTTCCATTCCATGGCATAGCCCGCAATAACTTTTGCTGATGCAAATCTCCATCTATCAGGTATTCGATCTTACGAAAGAGCATTTCCATGAAGATGGTCTGTGGACATGCCCAGCCGCAAAATACCCTTCCAAAAACTACAGTAAAGAGAATAACAAAAACGATAAAGGCCAGCATACCGATACCAAAAATGAAAAAATCCTGCGGCCAGAAGATCATCCCAAAAAAAATGAATTTTCTTTCCAGCACATTGAACAGGAAGATGGGATCGCCGTTAACTTTTATAAAAGGCAGCGTAAAAAAAAACAGCAGGTAAAAAATGCTGAACCTGGTCCTTAAACTATATAGCTTACCCTTTGGTTTCTTTGGGTTAATAAAATTTCTTTTGCCATCATTGCTAATAGTGGCAACAGAGTCCCTGAATGACCCGGCTTCATCCTTGTTAATGGTTATATCTTTATTTTCAGTTTCTGCGATCATTTCTGTATTGCGACTGAATCCGCTTTAACGATTTGAACTGAATCTTTTACTTCAGTGTAGATATCACCCTCGGGTAGTTTTCCGTTGGCAGGTTTTGTGCCACGCAAAGTTTTAATATAGCTGGAGATCTGGCTGATCTCCTTTGGATTGAACTTGGTGATCCATGACTGCATCCCTTTTTCAGGATAGCCTGTCTTGATCGTATTGTATATATCATTCAGTGAACCCTTATGTATCCAGTAGTCATCAGATAAATTGGGGCCTACACTACCACCACCGTCTGTTAAATGGCAGGCCACACAATTCGCCTCGTACATTTGCTTCCCTGATAATATACCATTAGCGTCTGCCATAGGCACACTGCTTTCATCTATCTTATCTTTATTATTGGCATCATAGATCTCTTTCTTAATTCTTGCATTTTCCATTTCAGCTTTGTACTCTTCTGTAGGATTTTTTCCCCAATCCATCACATGAAAATTAAGCAGGTATACCGCAGATATAACAATGGTGATATAAAATCCATATTTCCACCAGGGCGGTAATGAATTGTCCAGCTCCTGTATACCATCATAATCGTGGTCCAGTAATATGTCGGCTTCCTTTTCAACAGCTACCGCACGGGTGAATAATTTTGAGTCTACTTTTGTCCACCATACCCTTAAACGGGAAGGGGTGGGTGCCTTATGTATTTTTGCAGGCAACAATTCTGCATACACCCGGCGGATGGAAAATGCCAGGAACAGGATCACGACCAGTTCTGTTCCAATGATAGTAAGAAACATATAAAAGGCCGATGCAGTAAGCCCACCATAATTTGGAACTGCTGCCACAGTTTTAATAACCGCATCCTGCGCAAAAGAAATTTGGCTCAAAAGTGAAAAACCTACAAGCAAAGCAACGCTGAACATTTTTGCGGAATGCATATTCTTATTCTTGTCAAGCAATTGCCGGCCCAGTACGATCAATACCTGGCCCATACCCCAGATCACAAAGGCAAGCACCACGATCATGATCATCAGAAGCGTAGCAAGTTGATTATATCCCTGGGTTGTTTTTGCAGCCTGGCCTGCTTGCTGTGCAAATGCTCCGGTAAATGCGGGTAACATCAGTGCAGCTAAAATAATTTTGTTCTTTACAGATCTTGTGACCATAATAAGGAGTTTTTATAAAGTTGTACCGGGTAATTCTTCTTTTTCAAAAGGCAGGTTTGACAATTCCTCTACCCTTTCTTTACGCATTTTTTTAACAAGGAAGAGTAATACGATAAAAAAGACCAAAAAGATGAACAATGATATCATTGGATAGATATTAATATTGTTCATGGTCTCTGCATATTGCTTTATGAATTTAAACATGGCTTACCTGTTTTCTGTTTGTGTTTTATTTTTACTGATATCGGTTCCCATCCGCTGCATATAGGCGATCAATGCGATCACTTCTTTATCGACAGGAACCTGTATACCTTCTATTTTTAAATTTATACGAATCCCATTAGCCTGTGCCATCAGGTTGGCGTTGGCCTGGTACTCAAAACCATCCGGGTAAGGCACACCCAATTTGCGCATGGCCTGAATCTTGGCAATCGTATTTGAGGTATCCAATTTTTGATCTATCAAAAATGCATATGCAGGCATCACTGATCCTTCGCTCATGGAGGATGGTTCCCTGAAGTGGCGGAAATGCCAGCCATCAGATTTTTTTAAGTTGCCCACGCCTGCACGTGCAAGATCTGGCCCAGTGCGTTTACTACCCCACTGAAATGGCCGGTCGTACACAAACTCACCCGCTTTGGAATATTCTCCATAGCGTTCTGTTTCGCTGCGGAAAGGCCGGATCATTTGTGAGTGGCAGGTATAACATCCTTCACGCACATAAATATCCCTACCCTGTAATTCCAGCGGCGTATAAGGTTTTACACTGCTGATGGTAGGTACGTTCTCTTTGATCATGAATGTGGGTACCAATTCTATTACACCGCCAATAAGGATCACTATTAAACTAAGTACCATGAACTGCACCGGTTTTCTTTCGATCGCCCTGTGCCAGTGTTCGCCTTTATGTTTTACATATTCTTTTACCAATGGTGCGGCTTCTGCTTCTTCATTGGCAACCAGCTTACCTTTTTTCACCGTTTTATAAATATTATAGAACATGATGAACACACCGGCCAGGTACAATGTTCCGCCTAATGAACGCATCGCATAAAACGGCTTCATGTAAGTAACTGTTTCCAGGAAAGTATATTTTAATTGCCCTGCTTCTGTAAATTGCTTCCACATCAGGCTTTGCTGAATACCCGCCCAATACATCGGAACTGCATAAAATAAGATACCGAGTGTGGCCAGCCAGAAATGATAGTTGGCTAATTTTTTTGAATACAATTCTGTTTTGAACAGCCGTGGTATCAACCAGTACAGCACACCAAAAGTGAGCATACCGTTCCAGCCCAATGCACCTACATGCACATGGGCAACGATCCAGTCGGTATAATGGCTGATGGCACTTACACTTTTTAATGAAAGCATCGGACCTTCAAAAGTTGCCATACCATAGGCTGTTACCGCCACCACCATGAATTTAAGGATAACATCATCTCTTACCCTGTCCCATGCGCCACGCAAAGTGAGCAGGCCGTTGATCATACCTCCCCAACTTGGGAAGATGAGCATCACGGAAAAAACAACGCCTAATGATTGTGCCCAGTTTGGCAAAGCCGTGTACAGCAAATGGTGCGGACCGGCCCAGATATATAAGAATATCAGCGACCAGAAATGTATGATAGAAAGCCTGTAAGAGTAAACGGGACGGTTGGCCGCTTTAGGAAGAAAATAATACATCAATCCCAGGTAGGGCGTAGTTAAAAAGAAAGCTACAGCGTTGTGGCCATACCACCATTGTACCAGTGCATCCTGAACACCTGCATACCAGCTGTAACTTTCCAGCCAGCTATAAGGTAATTGTCCGGAGCGAACGATATGCAGCACGGCTACAGTTACAAACGTGGCTATGTAAAACCAGATGGCCACGTACAAATGTTTTTCCCTTCTTTTGATGATGGTACCAAACATGTTCCAGCCGAAAATTACCCAGATGATGGTGATAGCAACGTCAATGGGCCAGATCAGCTCAGCATACTCGGCACCTTGTGAAAGCCCCAGGGGAAGTGTAATTGCAGCGGCAACAATAATAAGTTGCCAGCCCCAGAAATGAATGTTGCTCAGTTTGTCGCTGAACATTCTTGCCTTACACAGGCGCTGCAATGAATAATAAACGCCCATAAAGATGCCATTACCCACAAAGGCAAAGATCACGGCATTGGTATGCAGCGGCCGTAACCTGCCGAAGCTGCCATATTGTGTAATGTTCAGTTGAGGGAAAACAAGTTGCAAAGCAGCCCATAAGCCCACCAGCATTCCAACTCCTCCCCATATAATGGTAGCATAAGCAAAATTCTTTACTACCCTGTTGTCATAATAAAATTTCTCTACCTGCATGTAACTATTTTTTTGGTTGGGTTATTTTTTTTGTTTTGGGGTTATCATCAAAGAGTATCCTTATGGATGGTGTATAATCGTCATCAAACTGCCCGTTTTTTACGCTGAACAGGAATGCAACCAGGAAACTTGCGGCTACCAGTATGCTGATCCCTATTAATATAAATAATGCGCTCAATTACAGATTTTTAATGAAGCAAAAATATAGGAGGGGGCAAAGCAGGGAAATGACAACAATCAAAAAAAATATGATTCAAATCAGTATGATGTATTACAATGACGGTATTATAAGCCAATCCTTTTAGCTGCAATATTACTCAGGAGGGTTACAAACAAAATGATACTGATACTGCTTACCGGCATCAGTATGGCTGCGATCACCGGCGACAGGGTTCCCTGCACCGCAAAGGAAAGGCCTGCAATATTATATAGTATAGAAAGTATGAAGCTGGCCATTACAATCTTTTTACCTGACTTTGCAAAGGCAATGAATTTATGGAGGAATTGCAGTTTAGCCCCATCCAGTATGGCATCACTTGCCGGAGAGAACTGCGCCGAATTTTCACTTACAGCAAAACCCACATCAGCCTGCCTTAATGCACCGGCATCATTTAAACCATCACCAATCATTAAAACATTTTTGTTATCCTGCTGCAGGCTTTTGATGAGATCAAGTTTTTGTTGCGGTGAGCGGTCAAACCAAAGCCGGCTGTCAAAACCAAAGATATGCCTCAGGTTCTTTTTTTCGGATTCGTTATCTCCCGATAGCACGCAAAGCTCAAATGATTCCTTACACAGGTTCTTTAGCATTTGATCTATGCCATGGCGGTATTGGTTGCCAAGGTTAAAACGGCCCATATGAATATTATTCACCATCACATGAACATTTGTACCAGCGTTATTGGAATGAAACCCACGCTCATATTGTTCATTGGGATTTATAAAAACAGGAGAACCTATTTTAAGATCCATATTGCCAACCCGGGCTTCCAGGCCTTTACCGGCATACTCTTTAAATTGTTCAACAACTAATGTTTCACTTCCTACAACCTGTAAACCCGAAGCTATAAGCCTGCTCAGGGGATGTGCCGATTGCCGGGCGATGCATTTAACCGCAACCAATTCTTTATTGGTTAACGGAGTACCTATATAGTGTAACTGCGAAGCTGAACTTTGTGTAATGGTTCCTGTTTTATCAAACACGATCGTATTCACCTTTGCCAGGCTTTCAATAACATTCGCATTCTTGAAGTATAGTTTATTCTTTCCAAAGATGCGAAGCATATTGCCATACGTGAAAGTAGCAGAAAGTAAAAGTGAACATGGACAGGCAATGATCAATACAGCAGTAACAGCTGGTAATAACTTACTGATGTCATTCATCCACCAGAATACAACAGTAGCGAATGCGATCGTAAATAGGGCGATTGTAAAATAGCGGCTCCATGGATGAATAAAAGATCTTTCCTCATTTTTTTTGCTGTTGAATACTTCGTTATTCCAGAGCTGGGTGATATAGCTCTGCGATGGTTCCTTAATAACTTCCAGTTCAATCGCTGCGCCTTTTTGTTTGCCCCCTGCATACAACAGCTCCCCGATGCTCTTTTCAACGGGCGTATTTTCTCCACTTACAAAGCTGTAATCAATATTTGCTTTGCCATTCATTAACACGACATCAGCCGGTATCATTTCTTCATTGCGGAGAATGATGTGGTTACCTTTTTTTAATTGCGTTACCGGGATATTTTTTTCAACGCCATCCTGCTTAATGGTAACCCCCAACGGGAAATAAGACTTGTAATCCCTGTCGAAAGAAAATGAATCATAGGTCTTGTTTTGAAACCATCTGCCTGCCAGCATAAAGAAAACGATGCCTGTCCCTGAATCGAGATAGCCTGCACCCTGCCCGCTGATGATCTCGTAATAGCTCCTGGCAAAAGTTACGATGATAGCCAGTGCGATCGGGGCATCAATATTCAAATCCTTTTGCCGGAGGCCTTTCCATGCAGATACAAAAAAATGGGAAGCGCTGAAAAGCAATACTGGTATGGATAAAAGGAAATTGATACGGGTAAAGACTTCTTTCAAACCTGCCTGCTCAATATGTCCACCCGAAAAATATTCCGGAAAGCTCAGCATCATAATGTTGGCAAAGCAAAACCCTGCAACACCGATGCGGTTTACCTGCCTCCTGTTAAAGCTGTTATTTTTTTTTGTACCATTATTTTTTAAACTGATATCAGGTTCGTAACCAACAAAAGCAAGTAATTCAACAACCTTTCTTAAGTTGATCTCCGCAGGATGAAAAATTATGAAAACATTTTTTTGCTGAAAATTAGTTTCTGATTTTTTTATGCCTGGCTCTATGCGGTGCAGGTTTTCCAGTAGGTAGATACAGGAAGAACAATGCATTTGCGGTATTGAAAAAGTTATATTGACCTGGGTTTCGCTGCTAAACTGGGCCAACCGGGTGAGCATGGCTGCATCATCCAGGTAAGCGTATCGTTCTGAAACAAATTTACCTCTTGCTTTTATGCCCGGGTTTTTATCAAGATCGTAATAGTTACAGAGGTTGTTCTCATTGAGTAAAAGAAAAACCTGTTTACAACCCTGGCAACAAAAGTGGTGATCTTCCTCACGGATCGAATCATCTGTACAGGTATCTCCGCAATGGTAACAATCAGGTATGGCTTCTTGCACTTTAATAGATCAGATTTTTTAAAATAAATACCGCTGCAACGACTTCCAGAGCCGTCATAAAAAAACTATTGAACAGGCTTATGAGAACAGGTATTTACACCGATGATCTTATAAAGCGGACAAAAAGAAAACAAAGTTGTAAATAAGGGTATAACAGCAAGTAAGCCCCACCAACTTTTAAAGTAGAGGCCTGCTGCTGCAATCAGCATTGCCAATACCACCCTGATGATCCTGTCTGTACTTCCAATATTCTGTTTCATAAAAAAAATTAGCATTATGATTAATGATGACCCGGCAAAGGTCATTTTGTATCACGATAAGGGAAATGATACATATCAAAAAGAGGCATGATACTTATCAGTACCCAAGTATAAATAAATATAAAAAAGGCATGTTTGAATATGTTTTCCAGCGATTGTGATTTTACGCATAAATTAAATTTGATGCCCACAGTAGATTTATATTAAAATATTTCACTTATGAAAAATAATTTAAAAGCAATGTTAGCCGCTGTATTGCTTGTTGCAATGGCCTGTAATTCTTCTGAAAGCAGTTCTACAGAAACCAGTTCGTCAACTTCAGCAGCGCCAACTGTAGGGCAATCTGCAGTTCAGGATGATCAGTCTGCAAAAAATGTGGTGCAGGTTGCTGTCGGCAGCCCCGATCATACTACTTTGGTCACAGCAGTTAAAGCTGCTGAACTGGTGGATGCTTTAAGTAATGCCGGCCCTTTTACCGTGTTTGCCCCCACCAATGCAGCATTTGATAAACTGCCTGCCGGAACTGTTGAGGGATTACTGAAACCGGAGAAAAAGGATGATCTGGTTGACATCCTGCAATACCATGTTACTGTTGGCGTGCTACAGGAGGACATCTTACATGATGGACAATCTATTGGCCAGGTGAACGGTGGTAATATAACCATCAGTAAAAAAGATGGAAAGCTGATGGTGAACGGAATTGCGAATGTTATTGCAAAAGTTCCGGCTTCCAATGGTATCATCTATGTGATAGATGCGGTGCTTTTACCACCTGCTGTAAAATAAATTTAGAGGGGAAGGGTGGTTATGGCGCATGACCGCCAATTTCAGAATCCATGGTTCGTGTCTTCAGGAACCAGCCTTTTTGTGATTTCTTTTTGGCTATGTGAGGTAAGGAAAGCAACCCGGGGTGTAAAGGGAGAGCTTTAAGGGAATATTCAATCAACAATGCTCAATATTCAATTCTCAAGTTTTAGCAGTAAGCTAAGTATAGCATGCTGCTGTTTCCTTGAACATTGAAAATTGAATATTGAAAATTGAGGATTTATCTAATAACTTGTAAACTTTTTTTAGGACGAGTCAGTTCGTTGGGAGAGGCTGACCGAGGCGGGGTGCATGACCGCCAATTTTCCGTTACAGCGCTTTTCCCGGAAGCTGGTGATCTTCCCGGATCTTTATCTGCATCACTGCAGCAATGCTTTTCGCCCTTTGCCTGGCGAGGCTGGCAGTTGGCCCGGCAAATAGTTCATCCACCGTTGTACTGAACAAATAATACCATTGATCAAAATGCGTGGGTGTGAGGGGTACTATCCGGTTAAGGTGTTTGTGCAATTGCATGGGATTACCGTTGTAGGATCCGGTGTAAAACAACATGTTCTCAAAAAAATCATACATCACCGGTAAGTGCTTTTGCCAATTCACTTTTGCTATGTCTGAAAAAATATAACCAATGGTTGGGTCCACTTGTACTTTTTTATAAAATTCATCCACCAACAGTTCAATATCTTCCCTTCCTTTTATATCTTTTTTCATGTGTTTACGTTTTAATGCAAAAGAATACTTATCTCCTGCAGCCTCTCTTCTGCACAATGTTGTTGCAGTAAGGGAAATAATACCCGTTCTTCTTTACGGATATGGGTTTCCAGCGCTTTTCCCAGTTCATCCATGGTCGTTTCAAGGTCATCTGAATTATTCAGTGAAAAAAATAATTCCCTGAGCAACTTGTGTTCATTAACGATTTGGATCGCCAGTTCATCTATTTCGGGGTTACAATTCTTTACTTTCTCCAGCATGATCTCTTCCAGCGCAAAATGTTTTTCGATATTTTCTTTAAAAAGATGCTTTGCATATGCAGCCTTCTTTTCCGGTTCAATTGGCAAACCTTTATATATAGGTGCAGTCTTCTTTAACAACTGTGCAAGTATAAGCGTGCCGTGATGATCTCTTGATAAAGGAGCCAGGGCTTCATGTCGTTTCATGTATTTATATTTATTGTTTTTTGTCACTATGAAATGAGTCCCGCCTGAGGCAGGACTCATTTCATAGTTATAAGTCTTTATGGTTGAATTTGCGGAGTGATAGCCACACAGGAAGAATTATCCATGCCAGCAAAACGCCAAATGATAATATGAGTCCGGTATTGGTTCCAAAAAAATCTTTGAAAATAGCTCCCGTATAACCCATCAGCGCCGAAACATCCATTTTTAGCAGTATCAATATCCTGCCCAGGTCAATGGGATTGAGTGTGCTTACACCAACCATCATTTTCTCCAGCGGGTAATCTGCAAACTGGAATAATATGAACATCACGATGCCATCGAAGAGGAGGGCAAAATAAAGCCATAGCAAAATGGTTACGCCTATCCCTTTTGCCTTATCCCTTGCCATAACAGCAGCAAACATAGCTATAGCAACAAAGATTACTGACAGCAGCAAACCCGTTGCCAGCATCATAAAGCCCGTGGGTGTGGCTTCATACATCAGTATTGGCATACCTGCTCCAATAAAAAATGCAAATGCGAATGAACCCGCGAGGCCGGAGAATAAACTTAGCCAGATCGTCCTTCTTTTTAATGGCTGACTTACCAGCAGTTCCAGGAACTCGGCACTATTGTAAACATAAATAGCGGAAAACAACATGCTCACCAACGGAACAATGATAAGTATAATATTGAGCAGGCTTAATAAACCTTTGGCCGAATTATCTTCCAGGTTGAATATACTGAGTGAGATCACCAGGAGGAATAAGGTATATGCCAGCATGATCTTATTGCGCAGTATATCTATGATCACGTATTTGATTATCTTTTTCATCGGCGGGTGTTCAACATGATATTTGCAATGGCTTTTGATAATTTTTGTTCACCGGTATCTTCCCGAAGATCACCAATGGTTTTATGAAAGCAGAGTTTCCCTTCCTGCATATATATTACCTGAGTAACAAGGTCATCCAGCTCACTCAGCACATGGGAGGTTATAAGCACCAGCTTTCCTTTGCTTTTTTCCATGATGATCTTTTCCTTGAGGATCTCTGATGCAACGGGGTCCAGCCCTGCTGTTGGCTCATCCAGTATCAGCACATCGGGATTAAATAAAAATGCAAGTGATGCACTAACTTTTTGCCTGGTGCCACCCGATAAGGTCCTCATGCGTTTTTTTAAAAGGCCGTTCAATTCAAACCTGTTTATCAATTCTTCGTCAAGTGATGTGCTGTCTTTTTTGCGGATATCTTTCATCATATCCAGCACCTGGCCAATGGTCATGTTCTCGGGATACCTTCCAATCTGCGGCATATAGCCGATATGTTTGCGGTATTGCCAGTCGTGTGCAATATTCTTTCCGTTGAATGTAATAAAGCCACTGTCACTCACCACCATGCCCAATATACATTTGATAAGTGTTGTCTTACCACTGCCATTGGGGCCAATAAGCGCAATGCATTCGCCTTTGTTACAGTTCAGCGAAACATTGTCAAGCGCCTTCATTTTACCAAATTGCTTGGTCACATTTGTTGCGATGATCATTGCGGTAATGGTTTCATTAATGGATGTTCGTCCTTTAAATTCTCAGGGGTAAGTGTTGGCAATATCTTTTCTGTTTTATCAAGCAGGGATGCCATAAAGCTGCGGAATAGTATCATCGCCGGCGGGTTCTGCTCAATGATCATGGCATACAGGCTAACAGGCCTGTACGGCACATCACCCAACTTATCCTTATTGATGTCGTATCCTTCATACTTATCCCAATAATTATTATTGAAAGTATTTAATACCAGGCTGCCATTAGTGCCTATGTCAAAACTATTTGCCATGAAATTATTCTTTGTTACAGTCACCTCCATGCAGCTTGCCTGTATCTTCATGGCCCAACCGTTATTTTCAAAAGCATTCTTCTCCACAAGTATGCGGCTTACGCCTTCCATATAAATACCCGTGGTATTCTTTATGAATTTATTATTCTCAATATAACTGTCACTGATCTCTTTCAGCAACATGCCATAGGCTCCGTCTCCCCAGTTCTCTTCAAAATAATTATTGAACATTTTCACTCCTTTGGAAAACATGACGGCAACCCCTGCCCCATTATTTTTAAAGATATTGGTGATGTAGGAGTCGTTATTGGAGAACATAAAATGCAGGCCGTACCGCAGGTTTTTTTCTGCCGTATTTCTCCAGATAATTGAATTGGTCACAAACTCAAAATATATCCCATCGCGGTGATTAGTAATCTCATTGGCAATGATGCGTAGGCTGTCGCTTTTCCAGCAATGAATACCATTGCCTGTTTGCTGTTCATCCCTTGGCGCAGCGTGCAGCACATTTTTTTCTATAGTGCAGTTGATGCCATATTGAACATAAATGCCGAAGAATGTATGCTCCAGGATATTATCCCTGATGACCACATCTCTTGAATTGTAAATTTTTATTCCTGAAAGCTCTTCAATACTTGACACGCCCGAACGGATGATCCTGAATCCTTCAATAACAACGGCATTGGCTTTGATGGAAACAACCTCGTATTTATTATCTCCATCAAGCACCGGCCTGCCAATGCCAATAAGTGTAATGGATCTATCTATCACCAGGTTCTTCTCATGATAAGTCCCGGGCTCTACCAATAAAATATCTCCTGCTTCAGCAAGCTGAACGGCACTGGTTATGGTTCTATGAGCATGATTAGCTCCTACCCTGATGGTCTTTGCATAACTGCAAATATGCAGGAGCAAAAGAAACGATATGAATATGACCGGCCTCATTTTGAATTTATTTCATTCCACTTTACAATGGCACCTGCAAAATATGCCTGTGCTTTTTTCAAACTGTCTGAATTATTAAATGCAACGATATTACCGCCCATTGGACCTCTTATCTTGTCACCCTGCAGCAATTCACAAACCTTAACATTCAGTAATTCATGCGCTCCATTGAAATTGGACAGGTAAATATCTTTAACATCCCCGTTGGCAATCGCTTTCGACTTTAAAAATTCGAACAGGCAATATGAATCATCAAACTTGTACACTTTACCTTTTTTAGTAACAAGCTCTGCACTAAAACGAATATCGCTGATGGTCATTTTGCAGGCATAGCAATTATCGGCTCCAACCTTTATCGGTTCAGGCCCTGTATTACAGGATGACATCAATGTGACCAGCAGGATGCCGGCAACTATAGTAGGTTTGATCTTCTGTTTTTTCTTCCTGCCGTTTCTCCAGGTCATAACTGTACAAAAAAGTAGCAGCACACCTACACTTAGAAAGATCCACCCGCCCTTATCAGGTATTGAATAAGCTCCGAAATTAAGCAGTTGTTTAAAGCCGATCAAGGGCGGCTGGTATGACATGCCGGGTACAATAATGGCCGCATTGGGGTCGAGATTATGACCGTAATTATATTCCCATCGCCAGAAATCATACATCGCCAGAATGCCAAAGCCCACAAACAAAATGAGGAGGATATACAATAACTTTTTTCTATTGACCAGCCCAACCAGCACAAATGCAACAGCAAAGAACCCTATGATATAAGGCAGTATTTTGAATTCAATAAAATCCTCCGTGTGTAGTGTCTTCATACCAATATAATGGTTCAACCCATTGATGATATCAACATTGCCTGCAAGTTTATCAGGATAGATCAACAACATCAAGCCTTCGGGATACTGCGGCGCTACCAGGTCGATCTTCCACATCGGAACAAACAAAACAGGTACTAGCGCCAATCCGCAAATTACCAGCAGCACTCTTATCCAGGTCTCCAGCTTCTGATATTTCATGATACTATATTTGGAATAAAAAAGGACAGGCCAATAGCCTGTCCTTTTGATTCTTCATTTATTTTTTTAGGCTGTCTGCTGCCGGGTAATTTTTTCCGGTACTGAACAACAGCGGCACATTACTTCCTGCGGGTGATACCCTGATATAGCCTGACATTTCCTGGTGCAATGCACTGCAGAAATCGGTACAATACATCGGGAACATACCCACCCTGTCTGGTACCCATTTCAGTGTCTGTGTCTCGCCAGGCATGATCAGCAACTCCGCATTATTAGCGCCTTTAACTGCAAAGCCATGAGGCACATCCCAATCCTGTTCAAGGTTAGTTACGTGGAAATAAACTTCATCGCCCAATTTAATACCTTCAATATTATCTGGTGTAAGATGTGATCGTATCGCAGTCATGTACACATGTATTTTGTTGCCTTCACGTACAACTTTGGTTGTACCCTCTCCATTTGAGAAATAAGGATGTTTATTTTCTTCCATTTTGAAAAACTTGACCGAGTTTTTACTGATCAGGTCAGCGGGCACTATTTGTGCGTAGTGCGGTTCACCTATCGTTGGGTAATCCAGTATCAACTGCATCTTATCTCCACTGATATCATATAGCTGTGCACTTTGTGATAATTCAGGCCCGGTAGGAAGATACCTGTCCTTGGTTATTTTGTTATAAGCAACAAGGTATTTACCATTGGGTGTTTTGGTATCGCCACCGGCTACGGTTAAGTGTCCAACAGAATAATAAGTTGGTACCCTGTCGAGCACTTTAAGATCTTTTATATTCCATTTCACCACTTCTGATGAAACAAACATCGATGTGTATGCATTGCCCTTGTTATCAAATTCGGTATGTAAAGGGCCAAGGCCTGGTTTTTTTACTTCACCATATAATACAGATTCGTATTTAATAATAGGTATCCCTTCAAACTCGCCGATATAATCTTTTGCAGCAATGGCCTTTTGTAATTTATCAAAACTAAAAACGGGTATCAATGCAGCTAATTTACCGCTGCCCACAATGTATTCACCGGTAGGGCTTACATCGCAGCCATGCGGTGATTTGGGACATGGGAAAAAGTAGCAGAGGTCTTTAAAATCCTTTACGTCCAGTACGGTCACTTCTGTTTTTATGGTTGAGGTAGCAGAATGTGTAATATCGCTATACACATTATGTGCATACCTCACAGATTGTTTTCTTCCCTTGCCTGCTTTGATATACTCTTCCGCTTTTTTCCAATTCACCGCCATAATAAAATCTTTGTCTTTTTGTGAAGCATTTACTTCCAGTAAAGTATTGGCCTGTTCTGTATTGTAGGTAGAGAAGAAGAACCAGCCATGTGAAACGCCTTTGCCTGCACGGCTCAGGTCAAAATTTACACCTGGACATTGAAGCTGGAATGAAATATCCATGCTTCCATCTTCTTTAGATACACTGATGAAACTGATGGTTCCCTTAAAATTCTGCTTATACGTGTTGATTGGCACATCACCATTCTTATCATCGGGCGGAACACTGAAACGTGTACCCGCAACTACATACTCTGTATTTTCAGTAATGAATGGAGAGGAGTGGTTACCCCCGCTGTTTGGCAATTCGATGATCTCGGCTGTGCGGAATGTTTTCAGGTCGATCCTGGCAACCCTCGGTGTGTTATTGGCATTTGCAAATGCCCAGCGCCCATCATAATCACCATTTGTTTTTGAAACCTGAACGTGGTGAAGATCATCCCATGGCACAAAACCATGCGATGTGTTAAGCATGGGCTTCGTTTCTTCACTGAAGCCATAACCCTTTTCAGGATCAACAGCAAATACAGGAATAACCCTTAACAGCCGGCCTGATGGTAATCCATAGGCACTTAGCTGCCCGCTGAAGCCACCCGAGACAAAATTATAGAACTCATCATATTTTCCCGGTGCCACATAAGTTTTTGCAGCAGCATCTGAGCTAACTGCAGTGCCGGTATTCTTTGGCTTACATCCTGCAACCAGTAGCAACAAGGCGATACCTGGTATCATCATTGTTTTAAAAAGAGACTTTTTCATATTAAAGTTTTATGAGTTAATGAACATTTTTTACATAGCATTATCATCAACCCGCCATTGCGGACTGTAAACCTAATGAACCGGCTTATTTGGTTGACCTTATTTTACCCCATCAATTTTACGCATGTATTCAAGCAGGTGCCTGGCATCATCGTCTGATAGGTTTTGGTTGGGCATACGAACAAGGCATATTTCCAATTGGGCCTGGGCCTTTGGATCCTTGGTAAGCATTTCATCTGTATTAGTAATAAAATTCATGATCCATTCCGGTGAATTCCTGTTTGTAACACCTAACCATCCTGGTCCAACTAATTTTTCTGCCGTTGTTTTATGACAGCCGCTGCATTTAACGCTGGACACTTTTTCGCCGCTGACAGCCATTGCCTGATCTAAAGTTGCGGGCAGGTCCACCTTTTTAAACTTACCTTCGCCCCTGTGCGGATCATAAGAAGGATTTGGATTTTCCTTCGCTATAGAAGTAGAATCAAACTGATCGGTTTCAGAGGCCGTTTTTGTGTCATTATTATTGCAGGCTGCAATAAATAATATAAGAACCAGGATAGCAGAAAATTTCTTCATAACGAATATGTTTTTTAGTACTTAACTTATACAAGATTACTCCAAGCAGCCAAGTGAAAGTATGCGCCAAATCATAAAAAAACTTATATTGCTCTATAATTCTCAAATATCCTGTAAACAAATACCATTTTATACTGTAATAGCTGGTATCAGACCAGGAATATGAGGAAGGTCATAAAACTTCCTGCCCGGTATCATGTCCGGCGGTGTTGCTAAAAGCTAGTTTTAATTAACAATTGGAACTTTATGATCGATATCAATACATTACTTGCCTTTGGTGCAGCTTATAAAAAGATACCTGAGGGAGAGATCATATTCCTGGAAGGAACGGAATCTCATTTTTATTACCAGCTGGTTTCAGGAACGGTACGTTGGGTAAACATTAATGATGAGGGAAGGGAATTTTTACAGGGCTTGATCATGGCCGGTGAATCCTTCGGTGAATTGCCGCTTTTTGATGATGCCAATCTAGCTGCAACAGCCATAGCCAATACCGATGCTGTTATCCTTAGGTTAGAGAAATCCACATTTCTCCAGATATTAAGAGAGAATCCAGCAATACATTTTGAATTCAGCAAGTTAATTACC
Organism: Ferruginibacter sp.; assembly: GCA_046596255.1. Lineage (GTDB taxonomy): Bacteria > Bacteroidota > Bacteroidia > Chitinophagales > Chitinophagaceae > Ferruginibacter. The sequence continues at coordinate 32,733 of JBKJMZ010000090.1, forward strand.
GAACGGCTACGCTTTAAATTCTGCTTGGTAAAAGAAATGGCCAATCATAACCCCGAGCATTGTATTTCGGCATTGTTTGATTATTTTAAACAGTCAAAGAAGAATGTTTGTACCAGCTGCAACAAGATCAATCTTACCAGGCAGCAGATCGCCGACATGACGGGAATGCGGGTGGAAACCGTGATCAGGGCCATTCGTTCATTACAGGAAAAAGGGCAGCTGGTTATTGCTAAAGGTAAAGTGTATTGCTGATTATGATTGAAATCATAATCCCTCATCCACTACCTTTGTTTCTTTGCTTAAACACCATGGATGGATCTTTCTTTACATCGCTGGATACGGGTAACATTATTTAACCTCTTTGTGGTTGCCTTTATTGGAGTGATCCTTAGATACAAGATCGCTTTTGCACTTCCTTTCGTTGATCAGAAACACCTGCAGCATGGCCATTCTCATTTTGCATTTGCCGGATGGATCACGCAGGCATTGATGGTATTGCTGGTAGCATACCTGGCCGGCAGGATACCGGCCGTTAAACTAAAAAAATACACGTGGATATTACTTACCAATTTGCTCACTGCGTATGGAATGCTCGTTGCTTTTATCATTGAAGGCTATGGCATGTTCTCGATAACGCTTTCCACCATCTTTGTATTGGTATCCTATATTTTTGCGATCAGTTATTGGCGGGACCTTAACAGGTCAGCATCTAAGGATGTTGCACATTCCTGGTTCAAAGCTGCGGTACTTTTCAATGCATTTTCCTCCATAGGTACTTTTGCTTTGGCATTTATGATGATGACAAAAGTGGCTCACCAGAACTGGTACCTGGCAGCGGAATATTTTTACCTGCACTTTCAATACAATGGCTGGTTCTTTTTTGCCTGTGTAGGGTTGCTTACTTCGAAACTTGTTCAGAGCAACATACCACAACAAACATTAAAACAGGTATATATTCTTTTTGCTGCAGCAATGGTGCCTGCTTATTTTTTATCAATACTATGGGTTAATTTGTACCTATGGATCTATATTATCGTCGTGATCGCAGCTTTTGCCCAGGTAGCAGGCTGGGTTAAGCTGGTGCTGATACTTAAAAAGAATAGAGCATTTTTAAAACAGGTATTCTCCCCGGCAGCACGCTGGCTCACCGGTTTATCCGCAATTGCACTATCCATAAAATTATTGTTGCAGTTAGGGTCGGTGATCCCGGCTTTGAGTGATCTGTCATACGGGTTCCGGCCGATCATCATCGGCTATCTTCACCTGGTACTGTTGGGTGTGATCACACTATTCATCCTGGGATATATGGTAGCCGAAAAAATGATCTGCATTTCTAAAATAACCATCACGGGCATTATTCTTTTTGTTAGCGGCATCATCATCAACGAAATATTACTGATGATACAGGGCGTAATGGGCATGAGCTATACTGTATTCCCTTTTATGAATGAGTTGTTGTTCGGTGCTGCATTGCTGCTGTTCGCCAGTTTGTTAATTATCAATATAAGCCAGCAAATAAGAACGGAAACCGGTTTGGATCATAATTAATTTATAGTCAGGAAGAACGCTTTGTGCCTGATTGGAAATTTTGCAATAAGCCTATAGATCAACAGGATTACAACGATGGCCAGTAAACCGGTATAAATGCGTTTGGTATTTTTAGCAAGCCAGTTGTGTAAACATATATCAAAATTATCCGCTGTTGTATCGGTTTCTTTTGCTGGCAGTACAGTCAATGGGCATTTCATACCAAACAGCAACAGCACAATTCCTTCCAGTCCCAAAAAACCCAGGCCTATCCATACCGGCTGCCTATATTATTGGTTATAACCGCGTAAAACAAATAAAACAACAGCACTTGAAAAAAAAGGCATATCAGTGTAATAGCTCCTCACTTATTTCATCAGGGTTGACAAAACTGTTATTGGTACTCCCCAAATTCCTAACCCTAAAAGAACTACAGGTAGGCCGACCTGGCGAATGACGTGGTATTTTTTTTCAACTATAAAGCTAGCGGGACTAACTTTCCGTTGACTGTACAAAAATGAAAAAGAAGCCATAGACAGGCAAATCAGGATAAGGTTAATTCTTAAAAACATTGGGTAATTATTAAGGTATGCTTTTAATGAACTGGTGATGCTTGATGGAAAGCCATAACCGGCACCTGGCTTAACAAAACAAATTTTTTAGTATGGCTTTTATGAAAAAACAGGGCCGTTAAATTATACTCATGAGGCAATATGACCAGCAGGTCAAGTTTATGCTCATCAGCGAAGGCAATAATGGCTTCATCTACGCCGGCATCACCAGGGAAGTGAAATTCTTGCTTTACATGCCCCAATTTGCCAGTCATCTCTATTGACCTGGAACGCAGGCCGGGCTCAACTTCATCATCATTACCGCTATGAAGTATATACAGTTCTGCCTTAAAATCTGTTACCAGGGATTTTATTTCTTCTGTGGGCACCTGTTGGTTCATTGATCCGAAATCACAGGCAAATCCAATTTTGCGTATCCCGGAAAAAACAGCTTTAAGGGGAACTGCAATTACAGGCCAGTTAAGCTTTTGCATGGCATGAATGGTATGACTTCCAAAAAAGAAACGGCCTGCTGCTGTAGTGCCCTGGCTTCCCAAAATTACCAGGTACGGGTTAACCTGTTCACAAAATGTTTTAAGCTCATGATAAAAATACCCGGGCCTTAATTCGGTTTCAACGATTAACCCGGTACCAAACTTTATTGCAATATCTTTTTTTAAAGCTGCTATATCATTTTCCATGTCGGGGATCATATCTATGTTTGCCAGCACTGGCAGATCTGTATAGGTGACGGGTGATAGGTATACATGCAGTAAAATTATTTGTGCATTAACTGATAAGGCCATTTCTGCTCCATACAAAACTGCATTTGTAGAAGCCGGGGAAAAATCCGTTGCTATAATTATCTTTTTCATTTTTTTTGTTTTTGACCTGCTTAAAATTTTCATATATTCATGCCACGTAAAATAATCCCATATCCCTTTCTTTCCTATGATATGAATTAGCATTTATCCTGATGTCCATCACAGTGCTTAAACAGTGATGGACATCATTTACCTAATTGATAAGCGGCATTTGGGGGCTTCACACCTGGAATAATTTTAGGCTGTAAAAGATATTTAAGATCGTTTTTACTGGCCGCCCATGCATCTGCGTGAGGTCATTGCCGCAGGTGGAGGTACACTCAGCGACACATTGCATATCGTATGGGCAACGATAACGTTTTTTTTTGATGATGCTCAAATAGGATTTGGCACAGCCACATCAGGTAAGGGATTCCCTATGTACACCATTGTAAGTTTTATTGCCTTTATCTTATTTGGGGCATTAATAGGAATGGAATCCCCCCGGTATACAGGAAGGCCTCCCAACACCATTGATAGGAATCAGGGAGCGTATCAATATTGGTGTTTTTATGTTTTGGATTATTGTGTTTGCCTTGGCACTAATAAGAAAGAATGCACAGTTAAAGTAAATTAAATGACCAGTCATAAATGATCATCATATCATTTACAAATACTTTAAATCCGGTATGATGAATATCATGTTTCTTTAATCTGCTTTGTGACCTATGTTACCAACCTGCCACCATATAGCTTTTACATTTGTACAATCGAAATCAAGTCAAACTTTTTAACTATGGCAAATCATGAAATTGAAACACAATGGATGGGGAAAATGCAGTTCAATTCACTTATTAACGGACATACGGTGGTGATGGATGCACCAGAAAGTTCGGGCGGTGAAGACATGGGCCCAATACCCAAGCCTTTTGTGCTGGCTGCGCTTTCAGGTTGCACTGGCATGGATATAATTGCATTGCTTCGCAAAGCAGGTACCCTTGTTGACGAGCTGAATATGAAAATAACAGGGGAACTCAGCAAACAGGTGCCTATGCAATACATGTAAGGTATGAGTTCAAAGCTGATGAGCAACACAAAGAAGCAGCATTGCAGGCGGTAATGGATTCGCAGGAAAAATATTGCGGAGTAAGCAGTATGCTTAAAAAAGCAATACCGGTAACCTGGGAAATTGATTTTAACGGCAATGTCATCTTCAACAATAAACCTATCGAAACAAAATTACTGAGCGAACAATTCGCATATTTTTTTTGCGGCTATGACCAAAGTCATAGTTGCATTCTTACTTAAGCTATAATTTTGCTGCTATGCAGATCTGGAAAAATATCATAAGCCGGCCTTCTTAATAATTTCCTCCAACAGGGCCTTAGTCCTTCCTGCCATCTCCTTATTCTACTATCCAAATTAATATTATATGCATACCATTATAGAACCGTTCAGGATAAAATCCGTTGAGCCTATTTATTTTAATACAGCCGCTGAAAGAAAACTGATCCTGGAAAAAGCTTTTTATAATCCCTTCCTCATTCATTCAACTGATGTACTTATAGACCTGCTAACCGATAGCGGAACGAGCGCCATGAGCAGCGATCAATGGGCGGGCATTATGCAGGGTGATGAATCCTATGCCGGAAGCCCAAGTTTTTTCCGTTTTGAAAAAACCATACAGGATATTACCGGTATGCCATTAGTAATACCCACCCACCAGGGAAGGGCGGCTGAAAAGATCCTGTTCAGTATACTCGGGTGCAAGGGAAAATATATTGTAAGCAATACACTGTTTGATACTACCAGGGCCAATATCGAATTTTCGGGTGCTATAGGTATCGACCTGGTATGCGAAGCAGGTAAACATCCTACTGTGCCTGCGCCCTTCAAAGGGAATATGGATGTGGAGGCATTAAAAATGTTTATTAAAGAAAAAGGTGGCGCAAATATCCCGATCTGCATCATTACCATTACCAATAATTCCGGAGGAGGGCAACCGGTAAGTATGCAAAACATTAAAGATGTAAGAAAGGTCTGTACAGAAAACAATATCCCCCTGTTCATTGATGCCTGCCGCTTTGCGGAGAATGCATATTTTATCAAACTGCGTGAAAAGGAATATGCATTCAGGACCATACCGGAAATTGTCAATGAACTTTTCTCTTATGCTGATGGCTGCACCATGAGTGCAAAGAAAGATGCTTTTGCCAACATCGGCGGTTTCCTGGCCATGCACAATGAGCAACTGGCTCAGCAATGCCGCAACCTGTTGATCATGACCGAAGGTTTCCCAACCTATGGAGGCCTTGCCGGCCGCGACCTGGAGGCCATTGCCATTGGTCTTATTGAAGTAATGGACCAAAACTATTTACACTACCGCATCCGCAGTATTGAATATCTCACCAATAAATTAATAGCAGCCGGTGTTCCTGTCATGCAGCCTGCAGGAGGTCATGCAGTTTACCTGGTCGCCAATGAATTTCTACCTCACATTCGGGTTGAACAATATCCCGGGCAAGCATTGGTTGGGGCCCTGTACCTGCATGGCGGTATCCGTACTGTTGAAATAGGATCACTCATGTTTGGGAAATATGATGATGATGGAAAACTTATACCTGCACAACTCGAACTGGTTCGTCTCGCCATACCAAGAAGGGTATATACACAAAGTCATATTGATTACGTGGCCGAAGTGATCATTGAAGTTTTCAATGACCGGGATGCCATAAAAGGATTGACCATTGTGGAAGAAGCGCCTTCATTAAGGCATTTTACAGCAAAACTAAAACCGACCACCTAAAATTACAATCATGAAAAATATAAAAAGAAGCTGGGCAGAACCATACAAAATGAAAATGGTTGAGTTGTTGAAAATGACCAATACCCCCCAAAGAAAAAAAGCATTGAAAGAAGCAGGCTATAATACCTTTTTGTTAAGATCTGATGATGTGTATATCGACCTGCTTACAGACAGCGGTACATCTGCCATGAGCGACAGGCAATGGGCAGGTATGATGATGGGTGATGAAGCTTATGCAGGCAGCCGCAATTTTTATCACCTGGAAAAAGTGGTTAAAGATGTTTACGGTTATAAATATCTTATTCCTACGCACCAGGGCCGTGGTGCCGAAAATATCCTGTCCAAAATATTAATTAAGAAGGGAGATATTATCCCCGGCAATATGTATTTCACCACTACCCGGCTGCACCAGGAGCTAGCGGGCGGAAAATTTGAAGACATTATTATTGATGAAGCTCATAACCCGGAGAGTGAATTCCCTTTTAAAGGAAATGTTGACCTGGATAAATTAGAAAAGCTGATCAAAAAATACGGTGCTAAAAAAATTCCTTATGTAAGTATGGCAACCAGTGTGAATATGGCCGGCGGTCAACCCATCAGCATCAGAAACTTAAAAGAGCTGAGGGCGCTTACAAAAAAACATGGCATCAGGGTCATTCATGACATGACAAGAGTAGCAGAGAATGCTTACTTTATTCAGCAAAGAGAAAAAGGATATGAGCATAAAACGATCAAAGAAATAGTAAAGGAAATAAATTCTTATACCGATGGAGCTACCATGAGTGCAAAGAAAGATGCACTGGTGAACATCGGTGGTTTTCTTGCCGTAAATGAATGGGATGTATATGAAGAAGCAAGGAACATGGTTGTTGTGTATGAAGGTCTGCATACCTATGGCGGACTGGCCGGAAGAGATATGGAAGCCATGGCTATTGGTATTGGAGAAAGCGTAAGTGATGATCATATGAAGGCAAGGGTTGGACAGGTAATTTACCTCGGAGAAAAAATGGTATCGTACGGGATTCCAATTGTAAAACCCATTGGCGGGCATGGCATTTTTGTGGACGCTAAAAAACTCCTGCCGCATATACCACAGGAAAATTTTCCTGCACAAACATTGGCCGCAGAGATATATCTTGACTCGGGTGTAAGAACAATGGAAAGAGGCGTAGTATCTGCGGGAAGAAAAGCCAATGGTGAAAATTATTTTCCAAAGCTGGAACTGGTGAGGTTTACTATTCCACGCCGGGTGTACACACAGGCACATATGGATGTGATCGCAGAATCAGCGGCCCGGGTATTTGAATCCAGGAATAAGATCAAAGGAATGAAGATGATCTATGAACCAAAATATTTGCGGTTCTTCCAGGCAAGGTTTGAAAAGTTGTGAGATTAACCAAATAAATAGGCCAGGCCGTTATTAACAGGCTCACAGAGATCACTCACATTTTTCTGTTTGCACATGTTCTCAAAGAGGTCCCTTACCACTTTGTAATCATCATGTATAGGACATGGATGCGTAGCAGAACATTTGCTCAACCCTAATCCGCATTGATTGAAAACATTTTCCCCATCTATCGCTTCAACAATATTGATTATGGGTTGATTTTTTTGCTTTGCAGTTATATAAAACCCACCAGTTGGACCTTTTGAACTGTTGATCACCTGTCCTTTTACAAGTGTTTGCAGCATTTTACCAACTGTATGTTCACTGGCATCAATAAATTCGGCAATCTCTTTAATACCGGCTTTTTCACCGGATTCAAATTTTGATGCCAGGTAAATAACTGCTTTAATGGCTGTTTTACAGGTAAGACTGAGCATTTATATCCGGTTTAAAAATTGCTGCCCTGCCTCCGAGATCATTTCATGATTCCAGGGCGGGTCAAATGTTAATTCAACAATAGGTTCGTATTCGGGGAAACTTAATTTCAGGTTTTCTTTTACCGCATTGGTGATGGATTCACCCATGGGGCAAAATTGCGTGGTCAACGTCATGGTACAAAATATCGTCATGGCTGTTTCATCAAAATCAATTTGGTTAATAAGGCCCAGGTCCACAATATTCAATCCTATCTCAGGGTCTTCTACATTTTGCAGGGATGCCAATGCAATGGTGCATTTCAGGTTATTATTTGTAATCACATTCATCATGAAGCAGGTTTATGCATCAGCAATTTAAATACATTCCAGTTATACAATAAAGCAGTTACCAAAAGAAGGGATGCAGCAATTTGCAACAGCCATGTAATATTCAATAAAATTCCTGTAGTAAATAATACAAACCCGAAAATATAGGCCACACTCATCCATTTAAAAACAGTATTACTGAACAGGTCTTTTGGATTAGGTGTTTTTCCTTTTCCGGCTAATTGATGATATACCTTATTCCACACGATAAACGGCAATGTCTTAAAGGTCATGCCTAAAATAATAGCTGTGATCCATCCGAAAAAAATAATAAACCCATAAGTAATTACCAGGCTGATACTTTCCTTAGCTGACATGACCAGTAATGCAATAATAATAACAAGAAAGATCACCGGTATCAACATCATAAGCACCGAAAGCAAAGAAACTTTCATTTGTTCATCCACCTTTTTGCGAATGCGTTGACTGTAAGATTGGTAACAGAAATTGCCGAATAATATAATGGCTACAGCAACCGTAAGTGGCGGGATGATCAGGAGCGATCTGTTATCAGTATATAAAAAAATAATAATAAATGTCAATAGTCCTCCATTAATTAATCCATTGATCCACCAAAGTATTTTGGTATTGCTGTACTTGGAGATCAGGAACATGGGTATCAACCTGGAACCAATTCCGGTGATCAATAATAAAAACCAGCCTGCAATACCCAGATGAGCATGCAATGGAAGATAATCCAAAGAGCTTTTGGACATTACAGGATAAGTAAAGTTGTAAACCAGCAGCAGCCCAATGATGGCGGTTGCCAATAACCACATGGCAGCTGTAAAAACAAAAAAGGCATGAACATTTTCATGTTCACTTTTTACCATGCTCATGGCAAGATTAATAAGATAAGCTATGATCGCCAGAATAATCAATATCCCTCCACATTGGGTGTGCAAACCCATATCAAAAACATAAAAGCCATAGGCCAATAACGGAATTCCCAATGCAGCCAAAACAAATGAAGTATATGCCAGCTTATTGCTGTACAATTTTCCTTCAATTAATACCGGCACCAATTGATGACTGGCACCGAGGATCATCATGGTACCCCAGCCAAGCGCCATGATATGAGTGATGGCTAATGTATGCGGAAGAAAATAATGATTTGCAATATCTGCAGCAGATAATAATAAAAGAATGGCAGCAACAAGAAAAGCCACAGCAGCATAGCCGTAAAATGGCAACACCGCTTTATAAGATGTAGTTCTTGAAGTTTCTGTATTTCCGGTTGCAAACATATTAGTCTTTATAAATCAGCAGATGTACTTCTGCATCACTGATCTCTTTAATGCGGTAGCTGAAATCCTGCTCCTCCAGTTCGGGTAATAAGAAAACAGGAATGCGTTTGTGATAAACAAACAAGGCTTTTTCTTTTGGCAAAGTATTCAACGCTTCCAGTATCTTATGCATGGGTAAAGGCATTTCCAAATTTCTAACATCAACAGTGTTAAATTTACCATTAAAACGGTTTACTATTTCATCCCAGCCTTCTGAGTAAGCAGTCAATTTATCTTCATACAGCATTGGCTTGTCCAACTTCTTATAAAAATAAGTATACACCAGTTCATCATTGATGGTCTCTGTGTACGATTCAAAGCCCTGTTTGCCCAGCAAGTGCATTAACGGAGTAGGTTCAAAACTATTGATGATCTTAAGTATATAACCTGTTTCCAACACATTCACTTTTTGCAGGATAATGTTCAGTGGATCTTTACCTGTTTCTATAACCGCTCGTACATCCAATTCAATGATCTTAACGGCATGTTTATTTTTCATGAATTCCGGAACAGATTTATTTACTTCGGCCTTATCAAAGGCAACTGCCTTTTTATCAATTTCAAACCCCAATGGCTGGAGCTTGTTGAAAAATTCATCTACACTACAGCCACCGAGTTTTGAAGCCATGGCAATTGTGGTTCTTCCTGCAATTACTTTACGCAATACCGGGTTACGCAACTTTGTAAACTTGGGTGAAATACTTACAATAGCTTCAAGCGCATCGGGATGCTGCTTTATCAAGCTGGCGATTTTGGTATTGGCACTGATGGTCATCATTTTTCAAAGTATTGTGGAAACATGTTAACCTGTTTTTCAATCTCATTTAAAATTGTAACTGCATTTTCAGCAGAAGATGCTTTTTTCAGATCTTTTGTTTTTTCCATCAGGGGTTCAAGCCATTTGTGCAGGGCATCATGGTCGGCACCTTGCATTTTACATTCCTTGATCATCTTATTTAAGCCATCCTGTAATTGCGTCGCTGTATGTAAATAGCTTTCCAGGCTTGCTTTCCCAGCGCCGCTAACTACGGATTGTAATATTGCTGCATTTACCAAAGTTGTTGAATCTGCCTTCCATTTGGCGCCATTATTTAAAACAAGCGCTTCAGATTTTTCTACATGATTGTCATGATTTTCTACAGCCGGTGATGAATCCGCATTGCCTGTATTATCAGGTTTTGAATTACAGGCCGGCAAGAGACTTGCAGCCAGTAATATGGTTAGTATTTGTTTCATTGGTTTAGTTTTTTTTCTATTTCAAGTGCCTTTGAAAACAGGATGTTATTTTCAAGATGGATGTGCAAATGCAGGTCTTCTTCAAATTCATCCAGCATCCTGTACAATAAACTGTAGCTGGCACAGGCATCTGCGGGCAATGCATAATTTTTAGAAAGACTCCTGATCTCTTCCAGGTTCTTTCCCACCAGCTCATGCTCCATCTCCATCATTTTGATCGGGTTCTGTACAGTACCGAAATGAGCAGCCTGTAGTGGTTGTATATTATCTTTTGCGGCTACCAGGGCTTTAATGTAAGGGAACAATACTTTTTCTTCTTTGATCATATGCCCCGTCAATTCGGCATTTATTTCTCCAACCAGCTGGTTAATGCGTAATAATTCCGGGTACTGGTTACCATGCACCTCCATTACCTTATTGGCATAGGTACAAATATCCGGCAACGTGTTTCTAACGTAGCTGTGATGGGTGTTAACGATATAGTCAGCCAGGAAATCCAAACTCCACTCTCCATAAGGAATCGGGCGTGAGGATGGCATTTTATCAGCCTGCTGTAATTCGTTTTCTATTTTGGTTACATCCAGGCCCTTTTCTGCACAGGCTTCCTTCACGGTTTTCTTTCCGCCACAACAAAAGTCCAATCCGTATTTTTTAAATACCTGTGCCTTACGCAGATCTTTGGCCGCAATTTGCCCAAGTGTTTCATCATTTTCTCCGCTGATCTTTTTTGATATCCTTACCTTCCACCATTCAGGCCCTTCTTCCAGGTACTCCCAGATAAATATATTTCCCCTTTCACCCAGCAATTGATAATACAAGGGCTTTGGATCATGATCGTTGTGAATTGTTAAACTATCCCCTTCTGTCAGTTCATCAAAACGAACAAAGATAGTAGGATGTTTTTGCCTTGGTTCCAGCAAGGTTACGTTTAGGATATTTTCTGCTACTGCTTGCATATTATTTCATTTTAAAGTTGATTGATAATGCAAAGTTATTGATTATTATTTAATAAAAGTATTTAATTACTTTTATTATAAACAACTTTACAATTGGCTCACTATGATGTTAAATACAGTTTATTCTTGAAGCGTGTTAAAAGCAGTAAATTATTGGGAATTTGTGCATTATTATCAAAGCATCAGTTATCGTCCTATTCTTTTTTTTCATCCTTGTTTTTGGGCTTGTCTTTTTTATCTGAATTAATATATTCTTTCAGCGTATTTATCCCCTTTTCATCCTAAGCTTTGTTGTAATTGACATTTGTTTGTATATCATGCTCATTACCGCTTTTGTGACATGAAACACAGTTACTCACCTGGTAAATCCCTTCTTCATTGTGCTTTCTGATGATCTTATTTTCGGAATGTTCATGGAAACCATAACAAGTATAGCTGGCATAATTATTATTACTGTGGCAGGTATTGCATGATGCATTGTGGTTCTTGTCCAGCAGAAAAAAAGCATAATGGTCAAATGTTGATGGCACCCATTTGTATGTATCATGACATGAACCGCAGTTTTCAGCTGTGGCTTTATGAAAATTATAAAAAGAGTCTTCTTCATGTATTCATTTTACATCCTTTTATTGTGCCAATCATACAAAAAAAGCTGGCTCCCCTACTGAAGAGCCGGCTTTTCCGTTCATTGATTAATGAAAGGATATTGAAAAAGCAATAACTCCAATTCGAATGTTGCATTGTTTAACTGGCTTACAAAAAGTTTTCTAAAAGTTTGAGCTATGCCCGGCAACCGGTGATAGTATGAGATACCATCTTTCAGATTTTTAAAAAATGAAACATAATATTTTTTTCTTTCGGCCAACTGATTCGTCTTAAAATCATTTTCCAGTTGTTCTTTCAGGTAGTTAATATACAGATTCAATTCTGTAATAAACATATGAGGTCTGTAGCTATTAGTAAGAATGTTTTTTCTGCCGTAGATATGGTCGGTCATAGTTTGCAGCGAAACAACCTCTGAAAAATTTACAATATTCGGCCCGGGGCAAATATTTACAGCATTCAGATTTTTTATCATTGTTTGATCATAGTTTATGGCAGCGGCATTGCTCAACCCTATACATAAACATTCCTTATCCAATACTTCATTTAACTGCCTGTTATATTCAGGCTCTGGCAAATCAAGCGATTGCAGTTGTGCTATTTTTAATTTCTGGTATTTACGTGATGCGGTACAAATGGGAGCTGCGGTAAACTCGGTATTAAATGCCAAATGCTTTTCGGTACAGGGGCTTCCGGGCTTGCCACTTGCAATTCGTGCCTGTTTTTCTTTATCAGCGCTGGTTCCTTTAAGGTAATAGAACCTAATTCCAAATGGAGAATTCCGGCTCAGCACTACATCTTTTTCTTTAGCATCGCATAAAAGTTTTAATGTTGCCTTATCTACTGTAGTAGCTTCAGGTACCAATAAAAAAGGTGTTCCCCAGCCGGTGCTTTCAATATTATAATGGCGATGCAAAAAATCATCTTCAAGGTGAGTGCCAATACCACCCTGTACTGTAATGGTTAATTGGGGCGGGTAAATAAATTGTCTTTTTATCTTTTGCAGTAATGCTTTATTATACAATTCAAAAAGCGTATCGATAAGTTCCTGTTTCCTAGATTTGAATTCCTCCAGGATCGGCCCCAGCAGGTAGCCTTCGGTTGCAAACGCATGGCCGCCACAATTTAAACCCGACTCGATCCTGAACTCACTTACCCATATCCCTTTTTTAGCCAGGTATTTACCCTGGATGAATGCAGAACGAAAATCACTTACTTTGATCACAACCTTCTTCGTAAAACCGCCATCTTCATTAACATAGAAAGCCGGGCAGTTCTCCAAATAATTATACAGTCGCAGGTTTGTGCCAGCAGAAAAAATTACGGATGAATTTTCAAGCTCACTTTTGGCATATCCCCGCAAAGCCGCAACTGCATCTGAACCGTCTTCGATCAGCTCACCTGCTTTATTGAAATTATCTCTGTCTGTCTTGGTCATTATATTTACATCTATACTACCCGGGTGCACCTGGGAACGTAAAAAATGCTCCAATTTTTTCTTCTCATCCGCATCCAGGGTCTGCAGCATTTTATGATAACATTGTTTCAGTCTACTGTCTTCCGGCAGCATTTCGAAATATTTTACTATTTCCGAGCCCGCATCAAAGGCCGAATTCTTCATTTTTTCAAGCTGGCCTTTAACAATCCGGTTTACAAGGTTCAGGTAATTAGTTATCCGCTTTGCCCTGAAATCATCTTCATGCGTAGAGATGGGTTGATATATTTCTCCTATGGTTGAATAGTAATGTTTTCGCATTAATTCTATCAACCTGTTCTCTACAATTGATATCACCGAAGAAATACCAAACCGTGCAACCTTGATTGGGCTGTCAATGGTATATGCCAATCCCATTACAGGTATATGAAATTTATGAACTGAAGAATTTTGCATGAGTATGATCGGTTGAAATGTGTTAAAATGTTGTATATAACCTGGCTATAGGCCTTACCCCTTAGGATGAATAATAAATTTTTCCGTTTTATTTGAATAATGGATCAGTGGTTTGGGTCAATTCAAATTCCAGAACTCTTTCTCCCTGTGCCAAATGATCTTTTTACCAAAGCCCAGCGTACTATCTGTCATCTTGATATGGTTGATCTGCAGCACCCAGATATCCCCGGGCATGGCCAAAGCCAGCGGATGCTTTTTGAGATAGATCCCAAAAGAATGCTTAACCAATAATTGTTCTGTATCCAAAACAGTTGCTTCAAACTGGATACCCCTGGTAGATATCTTATTTAGTCTATCGGGTAATACCGTACCCGCAACAAATAGGTTATTTTTCATCAATGCTGCATGCCGGGAATTTGCAGATGACTTAAAATAAATTAACCCGGCCGTTTCATTAAAAGCATAGAAACAACTAAAACAATATGGCTTTCCTGTTTCATCCACTGTGCATATACTGGCACAGGTTTGTTGCTGTAAAAATTGAATAATGGTTTCGTTCATAGTTTCTGATTATAAAATGATTTGTTATTACCCATCGCTTAAACTACATCGTATAGTTCTGTCAGCTTCTCCCGCACGCTTTTTAATACCTTATTCGCTTCTGCCAGGTCAAAGTCCGCATGGTCTCTCTTTTTAACGCCCATTGCTGTTAATTCAAAATGCCCGTCGGCATTTATTGAGTGATTACCCAGGCAGGCTTTGGAACATGCCAGCGGGCAACCATCAATCACAATGATCTTCCTGCCGGAAGAAGCAGTGCGTACCAGTTTTTTTACATTACCGCCTACACCTGCAATGCAAGACATTTCGGCAACTCCCATCCTGTCCAGCTGGATGGCAATATAATTTGCCATTTGTGCAGCACTGGAAGAACCTGAGCAGGAATACAGCAGCGGCTTCTCATACTCGCTGTGGTTTTCATTGGAAAAATATTTTTTGCTTTTTTTTTGCTTAAACAGCAACATATAATACTGAAGTCTCCAAAATGTATGCATTTTGAGATTCAGCATATGGCTTTGCATTTTGTCAAAGAATAAAGTATTACCAGCCATCATTGAAAATTAAATTTTTTTTGTCTTCAAAATTATTGGCAAATATAGTAATTAAAGATAACTTTGTCTTTAATTATTTATAACAATCTATGGCAGCTGACAGGCATAAGTTTTTGGTAATGGCGATCTTAATGACCGCCTTTTTATGTTTTTCTTTTTTTCTTTACTCTGCCCTGCCCGTAAAAACTGGCCAGGTGCATGCAGGTGCTGATGCGGGGAAGATGGCCTGGCAAAAATATAATTGTAACGCCTGTCACCAGGTGTATGGACTAGGTGGTTTCCTGGGCCCGGACCTGACCAATGTATATACAATTAAGGGTGCGGGCTATATACAGGCTTTCCTCAAAAACGGAACTACGATAATGCCTGATTATCATTTATCCGAAAAGGAGATCAAAGACCTAACCTCATACCTGAGATCAATAGATGCTACAGGCAGTGCAGATCCAAATACTTTTACAATCAACTATGATGGCAGTATTGAACAATAATAAACTTACAACCGCTAAGCTGTTTATTATTTGCGGACTTATATTAATGGCAACAGGCATGTTATTTGGCTTAACAGGCGCATTACAATACCTGGTACCCGGGTTTTTAAAAACATACCTGTCATTTGAAAGAATAAGGCCCCTGCATGTTTCGGCCGTGGTCTTCTGGATAATATTTGCAGCGATTGGAGCTGTGCTTACTTATTTACCCGAATATACCGGGATGAAAATATTTTCTCCCCTGCTTTTTAAAATTCAACTGGCCATCTTTATAATTTCTGTACTGGCTATTCTTATATCTTATTGTTTTGGTGTATTTGGCGGCAGGGAATACTGGGAATTCCATCCTTTGCTAGCCTTACCCATTGCAACAGGCTGGATCCTGTTCATCATCAACTTTGTAAAATCAATTGGCAGTTTCAAAAAACAGCCGGTATATGTGTGGATGTGGCTTACTGGATTGGTTTTCTTTCTGTTCACTTTCATAGAGTCTTATTTATGGATATTGCCTTATTTCAGCAATAATGTAGTGAATGATATGACCATACAATGGAAATCCTACGGATCCATGGTTGGCTCCTGGAATATGCTGATCTACGGCAGCAGTATTTTCCTGATGGAAAAAATAAGTGGAAATAAAAAATACAGCCAGGCACCTATTTCCTTTCTCTTATATTTTACCGGTTTATTTAACCTGATGTTTAACTGGGGGCATCATATTTACACCTTACCCACCTACCCTATTGTAAAACACATTGGATATGCAGTAAGCATGACTGAGCTTTTTATTTTAGCCCGAATCATCTGGCAATGGAAATCTTCGGTAAGTACCGCCCGCAAACATTATCATCACATGGCCTACCGGTTTATAATGGCTGCTGACATCTGGATCTTTCTTACACTGGCCCTGGCCATAGCTATGAGCATTCCGGCTATAAATGTTTATACTCACGGCACACATATAACCGTTGCACATACAATGGGGGCCACCATTGGTATTAACAGTTTCCTCTTACTTGCAATAGCTTTCGACATTTTAGACAATACCTGTTTACCGGTATCTGCAAAAAATATAAAATGGCTTAACAGAGGTTACCTTACCGCCAATATTTCACTTTTTATTTTTTGGGTTAGCCTGATTGCTGCCGGCATATTAAAAGCACGGTGGCAGATGAGTGCAGCCAAAATACCTTTCAGCAGTATGATGCTGATGTTAAGGCCATATTTCATTATTTTTTTTATTTCAGGATTTACCATGGCAACCGGTTTCTTTTTGATTGTATATCCGCTGCTTAAAAACCAGGCAATCTGCTATTTTAAATATTTGATCAATAAACCTAAAATACAAAATAAAATACCCATACATTTAGCTATAGAATAAAATATGCTGAAACTTACAAAAATATTTCACTTTGAAATGGCACACGCCATACATGGTCATACAGGCAACTGTAAAAATATACATGGCCATTCCTACGAACTGCAGGTAACTGTATCATCAGGATTGTTTGAATCCGGATTTATCCCTACACCTGGTTTTATGATAGATTTTAAAGAAATAAAAAAAATCGTTACATCAGCAGTAATTGAAAAGCTTGATCACTGCCTGCTGTTATCGCGTGATTTTATTGCTGCGAATCCATCGCTTGCATCTTTGCAAAACCTGGTTATATTTGAAGCTGAACCAACGGCCGAGAATATGTTATTGCACATAAAACAGGTACTGCAGGATACATTCCCGGATACGATAAAGCTGATCTGCTTACAATTATTTGAAACAAAAGATTCGTATGCCGAATGGACAGAAATAAATTTTTCGCATTATGAAGAACAGCAATAAAAAAACGGGTAGTTTTCTATCTCAATAATTTATATGTTTTCAAAAGCAACAGAATATGCACTCAGGGCAACCATTTTTTTAGCACAGAAAAGTTCTGAAGAAAATAAACTGGGCATTGATGAAATAGCTAAAGCCATTGATTCTCCAAAATCGTTTACAGCCAAAATTTTACAGTTACTTACTAAAAATAATAAAGTGGTCAGTTCGGTCCGTGGGCCCAATGGGGGGTTTTTTCTTTCTGAAAAAGCAAAAAAAATGCCTGCACGTTCAGTTCTGGAAGCAATGGGTGAAGCTGAAATTCTTGAAAAATGTGTGATGGGATTAAAGTTATGTTCCGAGAATCAACCCTGCCCCATGCATGCCCAATATAAAATAATAAAAAATCAACTGATAAGTTTATTTACCACCAGAACTATTCAACAACTTGCCGCTGAGATAAATGATGGTGTTATTTTTATTAATAATAAAAAAAAATCACTAGTGTCCGGTAAAAATAATTAATAGTTCTTTGAAAATCTTGGTAGATAAAGGTTACAGCATAAAAATTGGCGGTGACGATTTGAAATAGCCTAAATCATAACTTACTGT